>JBJMJD010000054.1:0-66863 GCA_045806525.1 Gaiellales bacterium
TCGGCGCTCGAGCGACGCTTCCAGCTGATCCGCGTCGCCCAGCCGACGATCGAGGAGACCGAGCAGATCCTCAAGGGCATGCGCGACCGCTACGAGCAGCACCACCGCGTCGAGATCACCGACGAGGCGCTGCACGCAGCCGCCGAGCTCGCGGACCGCTACATCTCCGACCGCTTCCTGCCGGACAAGGCGATCGACCTCATCGACGAGGCCGCCTCGCGCATGCGCATCAAGTCGATGACCGCCCCGCCCGTGTACCGCGACCTCGAGGAGGAGATCGAGACCACGCGGCGCGACAAGGAGGCGGCGATCGAGGCGCAGGAGTTCGAGAAGGCCGCGAACCTGCGCGACCAGGAGCGCCAGCTCACCAACAAGAAGCGCCAGCTCGAGGAGCAGTGGCGCGCCGGCGAGTCGGGTGACCGGCCGGCCATCGGCGAGGACGAGATAGCCGACATCGTGTCGATGTGGACCGGCATCCCGGTCTTCAAGCTGACCGAGGCCGAGACCCAGAAGCTGATGCGGATGGAGGACGAGCTGCACAAGCGCGTCATCGGCCAGCAGCCGGCCATCGAGGCCGTGTCGAAGGCGATCCGCCGCTCGCGCGCCGGGCTCAAGGACCCGAAGCGGCCCACCGGCTCGTTCATCTTCCTCGGCCCCTCGGGCGTCGGCAAGACCGAGCTGGCGCGCACGCTCGCCGAGTTCCTGTTCGGCGACGAGGACGCGATGATCCAGGTCGACATGTCGGAGTACATGGAGAAGCACTCCGTGTCCCGGCTCGTCGGCTCGCCCCCGGGCTACATCGGCTACGACGAGGGCGGCCAGCTGACCGAGGCCGTGCGCCGCAAGCCGTACTCGGTCGTCCTGCTCGACGAGATCGAGAAGGCTCACCCGGATGTCTTCAACATCCTGCTCCAGATCCTGGAGGACGGGAGGCTGACCGACGCCCAGGGGCGGCACGTGGACTTCAAGAACACGATCGTGATCATGACCTCGAACATCGGGGCGGCATCGATCGCGAAGAACACCACGCTCGGCTTCAGCGTCGGCGAGGACGAGATGGGCGTGTCCCATGACGACATGAAGAACCGGATCATGGGCGAGCTGAAGAAGGTGTTCCGCCCCGAGCTGCTGAACCGCATCGACGAGGTGATCGTCTTCCACAAGCTGTCCAAGGACGAGATCAAGATGATCGTGGACCAGCTGATGAAGCGGCTGCGCGAGCAGATGAAGGTGCACGAGGTCTCGATCGAGCTGACCGACGCGGCCAAGGAGCTGATGGTCGAGAAGGGCTACGACCCGACCATGGGCGCCCGCCCGCTGCGGCGTGCCATCCAGCGCTTCATCGAGGATCCACTGGCCGACTTCGTCCTGGCCCGGAACCTGAAGCCGGGCTCGACCGTGCTGGTGGATCACATCGAGGGCAACGAGGAGATCTCGCTGCAGCTGATCGATCCGGTCGACGTGCCGGACGCTCCGCCGGAGGACCTGGTGGCGGCCGAGGTGCCGTCCTCGGATGACGGCGAGGGTGAGCCGCACGACGAGGCTCCGGCTGACGAGTAGCCGCAGCGCAGATCGAAGCAATCCGTGAGGGGGGCGCCGAGGGTGGCGCCCCCCTCGTCGTTTAGGATGGCCGAGATGAACGACCGAGCCGCTCCGTGACCGATGTCGCCGGCCGCATACGGAGGCAGCTCGATCAGCTCTCGCCGAACGATCTGCGGATCGCCCACCGCCTGCTCGACCACCCGGCGGAGGCGCCGTTCGAGACGGCCGAATCGCTGGCCGCCGCGAGCGGGGTCAGCAAGGCTGCCGTTGTGCGGTTCTCGGTGCGGGTCGGGTTCAGCGGATTCGCGGAGCTGCACGACGCGCTGCGGGCGGAGGCGGTGGCGAGGCTGTCGCTGCCGCCCCAGCAGGACGTCTCGGGCGACGTGGTGGACGCGGTGGCGGCCCGCGCCGGGTCTGACCTGACGGCGATGCGCACCGGTCTCGACCGAACGCAGTTCCACGCGGCGGTGGCCCTGCTGGGAAGGGGCACCGGCAAGATCGGCATCTTCGGGCACCGCAAGTCGGCGGCCCTGGCCGAGTACGCCTACTACCTGCTGAATCCGCTGCTCTCCAACACGTGGCCGATCGCCGCCGGCGAGCCGGGCATCGCCGACCAGCTGATCGACCTGGAGCCGCGCGACCGTCTGATCGCCTTCACGTTTCGCCGCTACGCGCGCATCACCGGGCAGGTGGTGCAGAGCTTCCACGAGGCGGGCGCGCCGGTGGTGCTGATCACCGATGACCAGCTGGCCCCTGCCGCCGACCTGGCGACGCACCTGCTGGTGTGCGCGCCGGCCGAGGCGGGGGACTTCGACACGGCCGCGCCCGGCGTGGTGCTGATCGAGGCCTTGGCGGCCGCGATCGCGGCCCGCTCGCGGGGCGGCGACAAGCGCCGCGATCTCGCGGAGCGGCTCTGGAAGCAGTTCGGCACGTACTGATTGCGATACGGGTCTCATCGCACCTGACGGCTCCGTAACAAATGGTTCACAAGTTGCAGTGATCCGATTCATATGATTCACTACGGTCTTGAAGACGGACCGCAGGGATCAGCCGGAACACGACGCCTGCGCGCTGGCCGCTGTGGTGGCGCGCGACGGGCGCGCCTCCGCCTGGCCGCTGCGCCACGCGATGCGGGCGCTCGAGGCGATGGCCCATCGCGCCGGCAGCGTTGGCGAGGAGGGCGACGGATGCGGCGTCCAGGTCGACATCCCGCGGCGGCTGTGGGCCGATCGCCTGCGCTCGTGGCTGCCGTTCTCCCCCGGGTTCGCCGTCGCCCACCTCGCCGGCAACGATCCGGACCGGGCGCTGCGCGCCCTCGGCGTCGAGCTGGTGGCCCTGATCGAACAGGATGTCGACCGGGCCGCCGTCGGGCCGGGGGGCCGCGACGGCACGCCGCAGCTGTGGCAGGCGGCGCTGCGAGTGCCGGAGGGCGCCTCGCTCGTGCGGCACTGGATGGCGCTCGAGCGGGCGGGCCTGCACGTTGCCTCGCTGTCGCGGTCGTCCTGTGTCTACAAGGTGCTCGGTGACCCCTCACGGCTGCTGCCGTTCGCCGCCGACCTTGAGCATCCGCTGTTCGCGACCCGGGTCGCGATCGCCCACAGCCGCTACTCGACCAACACGCTGCCCGCCTTCGAGCGCGTGCAGCCGTTCGGGCGCCTCGCGCACAACGGCGAGATCAACACCATCCGGCGGTTGCGGCTGGAGCTGCCGGGCCTGGGGGCGCAACCGCTGCGCGGAGCCAGCGACACCCAGGACCTGGATCTGCTGGTGGGCGTGCTGCTCGACCGCGGGCTGGCGCTCGACGAGGTGCTGGCGATGCTGCTCCCGCCCGTGCAGCCGCGCGGCCCGCTCGACCGCTACCACCGCGCCGTGTGCGGGCCGCTGGCGCAGGGTCCGGCTGCGCTGATCGGGCGCAACGGAGAGCTGGTCGTGGGCGCTGTCGACCGGCTGGGGTTGCGACCGTTGTGGCAGCTGCGAACGCCCGCTGAGCTGTGGCTCTCCTCCGAGCCGGGCGTGCTGGATATCGGCGAGCTCGACGACGATCCCGTGCCGGTGGCCGCAGGCCAGCGGGTGCTAATCGATCTGCGCCGGCCGAGGGGCTTCCGGTCTCCCTCCCGATCGAGTCCCATGGCCGGCGTGGCGCTGGCGTCGCGGTTCACGAGGCCGCGTGTCCCACTGCGAGTGGCAGATCCGGTGGACGCGGCGGCGCACGGGTTCACGCGCGACGACCTGGCGATGCTGGAGGCGATGGCCGACACCGGCGAGGAGCCGATCGGGTCGCTCGGATACGACGGCCCGTTGGCAGCGCTGGACGAGGCGCCGACCGTGTCCGACCACTTCAAGCAGGAGGTGGCCGTCGTCACCAACCCGGCCATCGACCGTGACCGCGAGCGCGAGCAGTTCTCGCTGGCCGTCGTTGCCGGGCAACGCCCGCAGCCGGGACGGCCCGCCCGCATGTGGCAGCTCGACACGCCGCTCCTGGGCTCGCACGAGGGCCTGCCCTGGACGCGTATCGGCCTCACACCGGAGGTTGCCGCCGACGCCGAACGCGCCGTGTCGGGCGGCGCGGAGCTGGTGCTGCTGGACGACCGGGTGGCTTCGGCGATAGACCCGCACCTGGCGCTGGCGATGGCGATGCGGCGGCTGCGTGAGCGCGGCCTCGACCGCGACGCGTCGCTGGGGCTGGCCGCCGGCGGACTGCGCAACCTGCACGACGTGGTGCTGGCGCTCGGCACGGGAGCGGTGGCCGTTGAGCCCTACACGATGTGGGCGCTGGCCGGACGCGGGCGTTGCGCCCGCCTCCGCGCGGCGCTCGAGAAGGGCATCGAGAAGGTGCTCTCGACCATGGGCACCCACGAGCTGGCCGGCTACGGGCCGGCCTTTGCCTCGGTCGGGCTGCACCCCGAGGCCGCGCGCGAGTTCCCCTGCCCGGCGCTGCTGCCGGGGCGCCGGAGGCCGTCCACGGTCGCGTCCGAGCGGCCGCGCCAGGTGTTCCGGATGGCGCCCAAGCTGTGGAAGGCAGCGGGCGCCGTCGCCGACGGCCGCGGCGGCTATGACGCGTTCGCCTCTCAGGCGGCCGAGGTCGAGCGCGAGCACCCGGTCGCGCTGCGGCACCTGCTGGACGCGGCACCGGCGGCCGTGCCCGCCGGCGGGCATGCCGACCTGTCGGTCGGCGACCATGCGCTGCCCTTCGTGATCAGCGCCATGTCGTTCGGCTCCCAGAGCGAGGCCGCGTTCAGCTCATACCTGGCTGCGGCAGCCCGTCTCGACGTCATCGCCATGAACGGCGAGGGTGGTGAGCTGCCGGAGCTGATCGGGTCGAGCCCGCGCAACCGCGCCCAGCAGGTGGCCAGCGGGCGCTTTGGAGTGAACGCGCGGATGCTCGCCTCCTGCGGCATGATCGAGATCAAGATCGGGCAGGGCGCGAAGCCGGGCGAGGGCGGACACCTGCCCGGCACCAAGGTCACCCCGAAGGTGGCGGCGGCGCGGTCGGCCGCACCCGGCGTCGACCTGATCTCCCCCGCCAACAACCACGACCTCTATTCGATCGAGGACCTGGCTCAGATCATCGCGGAGCTGCGCGCCGCCAACCCGCGCGCGCGGGTGGGGGTGAAGGTGCCGGTCGTGAGCGGGATCGGCACGATTGCGGTCGGCATCGCCAAGGCCGGGGCCGACGTGATCACGCTCTCGGGCTACGACGGCGGCACCGGAGCCGCCCGCCGCCACGCACTGCACCACGCCGGCCTGCCCTCCGACCTGGGCCTGACACTGGCCCACGGTGCGCTCTCACAGGCCGGCCTGCGCGGATCCGTGGAGCTGTGGGCGGACGGCGGCGTGCGCACCGCCGCCGACGTGCTGAAGCTCATGCTGCTGGGCGCAAACCGGGTCGGGTTCGGCACCATGTCGATGGTGGCACTGGGCTGCACGATCTGCCGCGGGTGCCAGTCGGACACCTGCCACGTCGGCATCGCCACCCAGATCGAGGACGAGCAGGAGGCAGCGGCCCGCGGCCTGAAGCGGTTCCTGCCGGTCGATCCCAGCGACGGCGTGACCAGGCTGTGGCGCTTCTTCGAGGAGACGGCCGGCGAGCTGCGGCGGCTCGTGTCCGCGATGGGCGCGCACTCCGCCCAGGAGCTGGTCGGCCGCAGCGACCTGCTGGTGCAGGCTCGCGGCCTCGACCTGATCGACCTGGCCGCGATGCTGCAGCCCGCTGCCACCGCGGAGCCGCGGAGGCCCGCTCGCGGGCGGTCGCTGATGACTCGGGAGCTGGCGGCACGGCCGCTCTCGGCACTCGTGATGGCGGCGCAGGTGCCGGCGGCGGCAGCTGCGGGAGAGCGATATCTGGTGACGGCACTCGCGGAGCCGGGGTTCGAGCCCCGCGTCGCCGGCCTGGAGGTCGCCGGCGCCGTCGCGGGGACGGGGCTGGCGGCGTTCGCGGCCGACGGGACGCCGGTGCGGGTGCGAGGCGGCGGCCAGGACGGCGTCGCCAAGGGCGCCTGCGGCGCCCACGTCGTCGTGCTGAAGGCGCCGGACGCCACCGGCACGATGCGCGGCGGCTCGGTCGGCAAGGGCTTTGGCTACGGCGCCCAGCGGGGCCTCTTGATGGTGCAGGGCGAAGCCGACGCGCGCGCGGGCATCCGCCTGTCGGGTGCGGACATGCTGATCGGCGGCGAGCCGGGATGGCCCGTGCGGTCACGCGTCTCTGCGGCGGCCGCGCAGGTCAAGGGCTTCGCGTTCGAGTACATGACGGCCGGGCGTGCGGTGGTGCTCGGCGACGTTGGGCCGTGGGCCTTCGCGGGGATGACCGGCGGCGTGGTCTACCTGCGTCACGAGCCCGAGCTGGGGCTGGACGAGGCCGCCATCCGGAGCCGGTTCGCCCGGGCCGCGCGCGTCGCCCTGCGGCCGCTCGATGCCCGCGGCGAGCACGACCTGGCCGATCTGCTGGGCGCCTACGAGCAGGAGCTGGCGATGTCCGGTCAGCCGGAGGCGGCGCGGCACGTCGCACGACTGGCCCGCGATGCCCGCTGGTGCTTCCGCGCCGTCGTGCCCGAGGGATTGCAGGCCGACCAGAACGTATCCACGGAGTGACCGGCGCCATCCGCACCCGCTGCCATGATGGTGGGCCCATGTCACGTACCCTCACCGCCTTCACCTGCTCCGCCTGCGGCTTCGAGAGCCCGCGCTGGCTCGGCCGCTGCACCGCCTGCGGCGAGTGGAATACGCTGATCGAGGAGGTGCGCGAGCGCGCCTCCAAGAGTGGTGTCCGCCCGGCCCGTCCGCGCGCCGTCCCACAGGCGCTCGCCGACGTCGAGCCCGACGCTGCGAGGCGCATCTCGACCGGCTCCGATGAGTTCGACCGCGTGCTGGGCGGCGGCCTGGTGTCGGGGTCGCTGGTGCTTGTGGGAGGCGAACCGGGCGTCGGCAAGAGCTCGCTGCTGCTGCAGGCGCTGGCGGCGATGGGCGCCGCCGGCCGCTCGACGCTGCTCGTGTCGGGCGAGGAGTCGCCCGCTCAGGTGCGGATGCGGGCCGAGCGCATCGGCGGCGTCGACCACATCTCGATCCTGGCCGAGACCGAGCTGGAGACGGTCTGCGAGGCGATCGCCGAGCTGCGCCCCGAGATCTGCGTGATCGACTCCGTGCAGACGCTGGCATCGGCGGATCTCGCCTCATCCCCCGGCAGCGTCGCGCAGGTGCGCGAGGCGGCCGACCGCCTGCTGCGGATCGCCAAGGGCCATGGCGTCACGATTGTGCTGGTCGGCCACGTCACCAAGGAGGGCACGGTGGCCGGGCCGCGCGTTCTCGAGCACCTGGTGGACGCCGTGCTGCAGATGGAGGGCGACCGCTACCGGTTCCTGCGGGTGCTGCGGGCGGTCAAGAACCGCTTCGGCTCGACCAACGAGATCGGCATCTTCGAGATGACCGACCGCGGCCTTGTGGCGGTGGCCGATCCATCCGCCGCGTTCGCGTCCGACGGTCCCGCCGGGCCCGGCTCCGTGCTGCTGCCCGCGATCGAGGGCAGCCGGCCGATCCTGCTCGAGCTGCAGGCGCTGGTAGCGCCCAGCGACCTGGCCATGCCGCGCCGCGCGACCACCGGCATCGACCGCAACCGGTTGTCCATGATCGTCGCCGTGCTGGGCCGCCACGCCGGGGTGGCGCTGGGCTCCAGCGACATCTTCGTGAACGTGGCCGGCGGGGTGCGCGTCGACGAGCCGGCCGCCGACCTGGCGGTCGCGATCGCGGTGGTCTCGGCGCACCGGGGGGTTGCTCCCAGGGCCGGGCTGGCCTGCTTCGGCGAGCTGGCGCTGACCGGTGCCGTGCGGGCGGTGGGGCAGAGCGAGCGGCGCCTGGGCGAGGCCGCCAAGCTGGGTTCCACCGAGGCGCTGGCCCCGGCTGGTACGGTGTCCGTGGCCGGCGTGACCGTGCGCACCGCGGCCACGTTGCAGCAGGCGATCGAGGAGGCATTCGCGTGAGCGAGATGGTGTCCGACCCGCGGCAGGATCCGAAGCTGATGGATGCTTTGCGCCGCGTCTCGCCGGGCACGACCATGCGCCAGGGCATCAACGACATCCTGCGCGGCAGCGAGGGCGCACTGATCGTGATCGGCGAGCCGGCCGAGCTGTCGTTCCTGTTCTCCGGCGGCATCCGGCTCGACCAGGCCTTCTCGCCCTACCTGCTGTATGAGCTGGCCAAGATGGACGGCGCCATCATCCTCAACTCGAACGCCACCCGCATCGTCTACGCCAACGTCCAGCTGATGCCAGACCCGACCATCCCGTCGGCCGAGACCGGCACCCGGCACCGCACCGCCGAGCGCGTGGCCAAGCAGACGGGCGCGATCGCCGTGTCGATCAGCCAGCAGCGCGACGTGGTCACCGTCTACGTGGGCGATTCCCGCTACCAGCTGGAGGAGATCCCGGCGGTGCTGGCCAAGACCAACCAGGCGCTGACCACGCTCGACACCTACCGGGCGCGGCTGGAGCAGGTGTCCACCCGGCTGACGGCGCTCGAGTTCCAGAGCGCGGTCATGCTGGACGACGTGCTGACGGCGTTGCAGCGTGGAGAGATGACCACCCGCATGGTGGACGAGATCGAGCGCAACGTGGCTGAGCTGGGCGTCGAGGGCCGGCTGATCAAGATCCAGCTGGACGAGATGACCGAGTGGGTGCCGGCCGACAAGCTGGCGCTGATCCGCGACTACGAGGTGTTTGAGGCGACCGGCGGCGCCGGTCGCGTGCTCGAGCACCTGGCCGGCCTGCCTGATCAGGCGCTGCTCGAGCTCGACGAGCTGGCGGCGGCGCTGGGCTACCCGCGCAGCGTCAACCCGATGGACTACGCGGTGGCGCCGCGCGGCTATCGGGTGCTGTCGAAGGTGCCGCGGCTGCCGGACCACGTGATCGACCACGTGGTCGGGCACTTCAACGGCCTGGAGGCGTTCGTGCGGGCCTCGATCGAGGACCTGGAGGAGGTCGACGGGGTCGGCAGCGTGCGGGCGCGTGAGATCCGGGAGGGTCTGCGACGTCTCCAGGAGCAGAACCTGGTCGACCGCTACCTCAACCTGTGAGCTGACGCCGTGCGGCGTGCCTGGCGACCCGCACGCGGTTGCCGCACGCGTCGCTGCACCATCGCCGGCGGGCGCTGGCCGACAGGTAGACGCGCCGACAGCCGTGGGCCTCGCACACGCGCAGTCGCGTCCGCTCGCCGGTCAGAAGCTCGATCACCGACCGGGCAATCACCCCCAGCACGTGCGCGCCGGAGTCGCCGCTGGTGCTCAGCCACATCCGGGGACGGCCGTTGACGGGCCAGTTCAGCTGCGGCGCCACCGCCGCGGCGGCGCTGCAGGCGTTGAGGTGGTCGATGGCGCCTGCGTCGGCCGCGCCCGTGACACCGGCGCGCAACAGGTGGTCGGCGGTTGACCGCAGCCATGCCAACTCCGCCAGGTCGGCCGCGGTCGGTTCGCTGCGGATGCCGCGCTGAACCAGCCAGCGGGTGGTGGCGGCCGCGTCCTCCAGATCCGGGCCGAGCCGGTCATCGATGAACTCGATTGCGAGCATGAGCCGATCATAACGTCTGTTTCATAGATTGTCCATTAGCGTATCTATGGCTAATGCTTAAGACACCTACGAATCAGTTAGTTTTCATGCTTTTTGCAACGAGTCCCGTGTGCTCTGGCTGGTTCGCTCGGATGCCGCAAGTCTGGTATGATCTACCCCTCTAGGGGTACAAAAACTGCCGGACCGACGCCGGCGAGGAGGTACACGCTACGTGTATGAGGTTGGGGACAAGGTCGTGTACCCGCATCACGGCGCGGGCACGGTCGTACGCAAGGAAGAGCGCGACGAGCGCGAATATCTGACCATCCAGATCATTCATAACGATATGACCGTGATGATTCCCTCCGACAGCGCCGATCGGGCCGGCCTCCGAAAGGTGATCGGGGAGGAGACGGTCGAAGAGGTGCTGGGCGTGCTGGGCGGCGACGGCACCAAGATGCCGAAGAACTGGAACCGCCGGTTCAAGCACAACCGCGACAAGATGAAGACCGGAGACATCTTCGAGCTGGCCGAGGTCGTGCGCAATCTCGCGCAGCGCGACCAGGAGAAGGGTCTTTCCACCGGCGAGAAGCAGATGTTCTCCAAGGCCAAGCGCATCCTGGCCTCCGAGCTCATGTACGCAAAGGGCATGGAGGAGGAGGAGGCGCGCGAGTTCCTCGAGGAGGTGCTGGAGGAGATCGGCGCAGCGCGAAAAGCACGCGCCTAGAACACACTGTCCCGAGCCCGTCCCCGGAGGCCGCGATGGCTGAGCCGGCAGATGGGCGATATACGCCTCCCGAGGAGGGAGCAAGGCGATGATCCTGGTTTCACGAATCGTCCTCGCTCTCTTGGCCGCGCTTGGTGCCGTTTACGCGGGTCGTACTTTTGATCTGGTAAACCACTTCGATTCGTCTTCTTACGCGTACACCGTGTTCGGCATCATCGTTTTCCTCGCGTTCGCCGTCGGTTGGATGGTCGGCGGACTCGCGGGAAAGGGCCTAGCGCGCGGGTTCAAGAGGGTCGAACGAGCGGCGCAGGCCCGCAGCGCGGGCGAGCTCACGGTGGGCGCGATCGGCCTGCTGATCGGTCTGCTGGTGTCCGTGCTGCTGTATCTGCCCGTGCACGCGCTGCCCTACATCGGTAACTGGGTGCTGTTGCCGATGGTGCTGGTGCTGAGCTACCTGTTCGCATTCACGGCCGCCAAGAAGCACCGCGGGATCCTGCGCCTGGTCGGCGTGCACTCGCTGGGCGACGGCGACCCCGACCTCGAGAACGGCTCCAACGTATCGACGCTGGTGGACACGAGCGCCATCATCGACGGCCGCATCGCTGACATCGTGCGAACCGGCTTCCTGGGCGGCGAGCTGGTGGTGCCCGAGTTCGTGCTGAAAGAGCTGCAGCAGGTGGCCGACTCGGCCGATCCGCTGAAGCGGGCACGAGGCCGCCGGGGCCTGCAGGTCGTGCAGGATCTGCGCACCGACGTGCAGGTGGCCACACCCGACGTCGACTTCCCGCAGGTGCCCGACGTGGACGCGAAGCTGCTGAAGCTGGCCAAGGAACGGGGCATGCCGATCCTGACCACCGACTTCAACCTGAACCGGCTGGCACAGATCCAGGACGTGCAGGTGCTGAACGTGAACGACCTGGCCAACGCGCTGAAGCCGGCGGTGCTACCGGGCGAGCGGCTGGACGTGCTGCTGATCAAGGAGGGCAAGGAGTCGAACCAGGGGGTCGGCTATCTGGACGACGGCACCATGGTCGTGGTGGAGCGGGCCCGCGAGCGGATCGGCGAGACGCTGCCGGTGCAGGTGACCTCGGTGCTGCAGCAGCCCTCCGGCAAGATCATCTTCACGAAGATCGCCGGCGAAAACGACTGACCTTGGCCGATCTGCTCACCAGTTGGGCGATCGTAGTGGGGGCGGGCGACGGTCGCCGGCTGGGCGATGACCGGCCGAAGGCGTTCGTCGGCCTCGGTGACGAGGTGATGCTGGCCCGCTCCGTCAGGATGCTCGACGACCACCCCGCGCTGGACGGGATCGTGCTGGTGGTGCCCGAGGGCTGGGAGGAGCCGGCGACGCTGCTGGCAGACGACCTGGTCGCAGGCAAGGTGGCCGCGGCCGTGACCGGCGGCAGCACCCGGGCGGCGTCGGTCGCCGCAGGGCTGGCCGCCGTGCCGGACGACGCCGACCTGATCCTTGTGCACGACGCCGCGCGGCCGTTCGCGACACCCGAGCTGGTGTCACGCGTGCTGGAGGCGCTCGGCCAGGCCGACGGCGCGGTTCCCGGCGTGCCCGTGACCGACACCGTCAAGCGCGTCAGCGCGGGCTTCGTGGTGGAGACACCCGACCGCTCTGCGCTGGTGGCGGTACAGACGCCCCAGGGGTTCCGTGCCGACATGCTGCGCCGCGCCTACGCGCGGCCGGCCGAGCTGCTGGCTGCGGCCACCGACTGCGCATCGCTGGTGGAGGCGGCCGGCGGCAGGGTCGCAGTCGTCGCAGGGGACGCCGCCAACCTCAAGGTGACCACCCCCGACGACCTGGCGGAGGCGCGTCGCCGGTGCTGACCGACTACCACATGCACCTGGTCGAGGACGACCTGCCCTACGGCGACGACAGCTTCACGCTCGAGCACGTCGGTCGCTACGTGACGGCTGCGGCCGACGCCGGCATCGACGAGATCGGCTTCACCGATCACGTCTACCGCTTCGCCGAGGCGCGCGACTGGTTCGACCACGCGCTCTGGCAGGCCGATGCGGTGGGCGACCTGGGCCGCTACCACGGGGCCGTGGCGGCAGCGCGGGAGGCCGGCCTGCCGGTGAGGGTGGCGCTCGAGGTCGACTATCTGCGCGGTCGCGAGCAGCAGATCGGTGAGGTGGTCGGGCGGTTCGAGTGGGACTACCTGCTGGGCTCGGTGCACTGGGTGGCCGGCTTGGCAGTGGACTGGGAGCGGGCGCCGATCTGGGATCGATACCCGGTGGACGAGGTCTGGCGTCTCTACTGCGAGGACCTCTGCCTGGCGGCGGCCAGCGGCATCTACGACTCGATGGCGCACCCGGATCTGGCCAAGGTGTTCGGGCAGCGGCCGCAGCGGCCGCAGACGCTGTACCGTCAGATCGCCGACGCGTTCCAGGCGGCCGGGGTCTGCGCCGAGGTGTCGTCGGCCGGGTACCGGCGGACGCTCGACGAGCTGTACCCGGATCCGGAGCTGCTGGGGATGCTGCAGGAGCGGGACGTGCCGGTGACGCTGGGGTCGGACGCGCACGCGCCGGAGCGGGTGGGACGCGACTTCCCGCGGGCGCTGGCGGAGCTGCATGCGGCGGGGTACCGGACGCTGACCGTGTTCGATGGCCGGGAACGGCGGCAGGAGGTGTTCGATGCCTGAGCGGCTGCGGGTGGGGATCGGCTTCGACGCGCACGCGTTTGCGGACGGGCGGCGGCTGGTGCTGGCCGGGGTCGAGATCCCGTCGGAGAGGGGGCTGGCGGGGCACTCCGACGCGGATCTGATCAGCCATGCCGTCACCGATGCGCTGCTGGGGGCGGCGGGCGGCGCCGACATCGGCGAGCTCTACCCGTCCGATGATGCGGCGCTCGAGGGAGCATCCAGCGTGGAGCTGCTGCGGCGGTCGTGGGCGACGCTGGCCGAGCGAGGCTGGAGCATCGTCAACGTGGACGCGATCGTGATCATGCAGGAGCCGCGGCTGGCACCGCACCGCCAAGCGATGCGGGAGGCGCTGGCGGCAGCGCTGGGCGTCGATCAGGAGCGGGTTACGGTGCGCGCGTCCACCACCGACTTGCTCGGGTTCACAGGGCGCGGGGAAGGCGCGGCCTGCCAGGCGGTGGCGCTGCTGGAGGGGCCGCAGTAGGTGCAGCCGGGAGTCGTCTCCTTCGACCTGGACGGGACGCTGTGGGAGTTCGCACCGATGATGGACGGGGCGCTGGCCGCGGCCATCGACTCGCTGGAGCGGCGGCACCCCGAGCTCGCGGGTCGCCTCACGGTGGCCGACCTGCATCGCCACCGTGAGCTGGTGGGACAGGCTATGCAGGGCACGCTCGAGCAGCTGCGCCGTGAGTCGTTCCGGCAAGCGCTGACCTCGGTGGGAGGCGACCCGCAGCTGGCCGAGTGGCTGGGCGATGAGCTGCTGGCCGCGCGCGCCGACGTGGTCGGTGTGCACTCGGACGTGGAGCCGGTGGTGGACGAGCTGCTGGCGCGGGGTCACGTGGTGGGGGCGATCACGAACGGCAACTTTCCGTTCGAGCAGCTGGCGGTTTCGGATCGGTTCGCGTTCGTCGTCCACGCCGAGCACGTTGGGGAGATGAAGCCCGCGGCGGCGCCGTTTCGCCGCGCGGCCGAGTTGGCAGGCGCCGATGTCGTGCGCTGGGTCCACGTTGGCGACGAGATCGGCACCGATGTAGAGGGTGCGCAGGCCTACGGGATGCTGGCCGTGTGGCTGAACCGGTCGCGGCGGCCGGTGCCCGAGGGTGTCCACCCGGACGGCGAGATCGCGTCGCTACACGAGCTGCCGGATCTGGTCGACAGGCTGCTGGCAGACCGCTAACCGGGCAGGGTGGCGACGCCCTCCGACACCTCCGCCAGACCGTCGACGACCAGCGCGTCCAGCGCCTCGCTGTCGTCCAGGTCGGCAACAACCACGCGCTGCAACGCCACCAGCCGCTTGAGCACGGCGCTTCGGCGCTGCCGGAACGATCCTTCAAAGCGGGACTGCTTGCGCAGCGGGGCGAAGGTCATGCCGGCCGACGGGCAACCCGCGGCAAGCGGGCACAGCTCGCAGCGCGGGCGGCGAGCGATGCAGATGCCGCTGCCCAGGTCGAACAGGGCCTGATTCCACTCGTAGGCGCGGCCGGGCGGCGGCGGCAGATCGGGATCGCCGAGTGCGCGGCCCAGTACGCGGCGGGCGTTGACGTCGGGGGCGGCCACCTGGTCGCCGAAGGCAAAGCAGGCGATGGCGGCGGCGGTGTAGGGACCGACGCCGGGCAGCGCGCGCAGCTCGGCGTGATCGCGAGGGAATCCGCCCCGCTCCGTCAACGCCTGGGCGCAGCGGTGCAGATTGATCGCGCGGCGGTTGTAGCCGAGGCCCGACCAGGCCTCGATCACCTCGGACGGCGTCGCCGCCGCGAGCGCGGCCGCGTCCGGCCAGCGCTCGAGCCAGGCCAGGTAGCGCGGCACGACCCGCGAGACCTGCGTCTGCTGCAGCATCACCTCCGAGACGAGGATCGCGTAGGGGTCGTGCGTGTGGCGCCAGGGCAGATCCCGCCCGTTCTGCGCGTACCACGCCAGGACGGCGTTCGTCGCCTCTGCGGCGGTCAACATGGGCGCACGCTACCGCCGGTGCCGGATCAGTTGTGGTGCCAGCGGTGCTCGTAGAGCACCCAGGTGCGTGTCGCCGGCCGGTAGCGATAGTGGCGGATCAGTTCGAACTGGGGGCAGCAGAGCGGCGCGCTCCCGGTCAGCTCTCCCTGGTGGACGTTGATCTCCAGCGCCGGGTCGTGAGCCGATGCGAGCTGGGCGAGCTTGATCGTCACGCTGTCGTAGCTGTACGTGTGGCCGTTGTGGCGCAGCTTCGGGTACGGCGGCGCGTATGTCCAGAACCGATGCACCCGCTGGCCGTTCCAGCCGCGGATGCCGGCGTAGGTCGGGGATCCGGCGGTGCCGCCGATGTTCCCGAAGTAGAACACCTCGTCGCGGCCGGGCCGCGCGTTCATGTCCTCGACCTTGACGTCCGACACCGTCATGAACTCGACGCGCGGGCTGATCCGGGCGAACACGCGGGTGCCGCCTTCGCGGTCGACCACCCGCAGCCAGCGGTGACCGATCGGCGTTGAGCGGTTCTTCACCAGCTGGACGAGCTCACGATGCGAATCGCGGTCCAGGTTCGCGTGCCACGTGTGAACGACACTGGCCGCCCCCGCCGGCGCAGCCGTGGCCAGTGCCACTGCCAGCACTGCCACGGAGCACGCGAACGGCCGCCTCATGCCGCACATCCTACTCCGCGGTCGAGGGGTTCTCCCGATGCCCTGGCGAGGCGGCGTTCGTAGCTTTGAGTCGTCCGCATGTACGAGACGACTGGAGGATGAGATGAGCACACGAAAGCGCATTGCCGCGGTGATCGTGCCACTGGCCGTCGTGGCAGCTGTCACGGCGACCGCCTGGGCGTCGGTCGCCGACACCCCTGTCCGCGCCGGGCGCTCCCATGAGGAGCTTCCATCGGCCGACGGGGACGCCGGATACCTCGCCTGGACACAGAACAGCGCTGCCAGGCCGAGGCACTACGACGCCTTCGAGTCGCTGTCGGGTGCGCCCAAGGTGATGGTGAACGCCACCGGCACCAGCGGCTACAACGGCGGCATCGACGGCACCACGCTCGTGTACCAGCAGGTCAGGCGCGGGCAGTCGGATCTGCGCCTGTTCGACCTGGCCACGCACCAGCGTTCGATCCCGGCGGGCGTGAACACGCCGCAGTGGGAGTGGCGGCCGTCCATCTCGGGCGCGTGGCTGATGTTCGGCCGCGAGACGCTGCGGACGCGCCCGGTCAAGACCCGGGTGCTCCTGCACAACACCGCCACGTCCCAGACGATTACGCTGGTCGACGCACCCGGGCTCTCCGAGCCGGGACAGGTGAACGGCGACTACGCCGTCTATACCCACTGCGGCCGGGTGACGTGCAACGTGTTCCGCTACCAGATCAGCACCGGACACCGGATGAAGATGCCCAACACCCTGTCGCGGCGCGTGCAATACGCTCCGTCGGTCAGCGCCGACGGCACGGTGTACTACGCCTCGAGCCGGTTCACGTGTGGCAAGGACGTCCGCATCCGCCGCTTCGTGGCGGGTGACACCGTCGCCTCACTGATGACGATCCTGCCCGCAGGGCGGGACATCAACACCACCTACGCGGACGACATGACCGACGGCACGACCCGGGTGCTGCACGACCGCGCCTCGTGCACGGGCAGCTCCGACGACATCTACCAGGTCGTCGACCCGTAGCGGCTGTTGGATCTCCGGCCGCATGCCCGCCTCGCGGCGGCTTGCGGCCGGAGGTCGCCGAGTCTAACCCCCGGGGAGAGCCCATTCCTGAGACAATCCAGCCGTGGCCGACGGGCTTGACGAACAGGACTGGAAGGCGCTGCGCGAGGCCGGCACCGAGCAGGATGCGCCGCCCGGCCAGGTGCTCGTGCGTGAGGGGGCGACGGGCGGCTCGCTGTTCGTGATCCTGAGCGGCACCGTTGCCATCACCCGCGGCGGTCGCCGCGTCGGCGGCCTCGGTGAGGGAGACCTGTTCGGCGAGGTGGCGTTGCTCGAGGGAGGCGCCCGCACCGCATCTGCGATCGTCGAGCAGGATGCGCGTGTGCTGGTGGTGCCCGCCAGCGCGGTGCGCGCGCTCTTCGACTCGCGTCCGGCGCTGCGCGACCGCATGCTGCGGGAGGCCGAGGCGCGCTTGCTAGCGTAGGCGCGACATGACCGTCCGCGTCCGATTTGCTCCCAGCCCCACCGGATCGTTGCACCTGGGCAGCGCGTTGACGGCCGTTGCCAACTGGCTGTTCGCTCGCCAGCAGGACGGCGAGGTGGTGCTCCGCATCGACGACACCGACGAGCAGCGCGAGGTGGAGGGCGCGGAACGGGCGATCGAGCAGGATCTGCGCTGGTTGGGCCTGGGCTGGGACGATGGACCCGTGCGGCAGAGCGAGCGCCGCCAGCGCCACCTCGAGCAGGCCGCCGCCGCCGAGGGGGCGCACACCCGCGACGGGGCCGTCTGGCTGTCGGCGCCGGGGCTGCCCGAGTTCGTGATCGTGCGCAGCGACGGCCGGCCCACGTACCGCTGGGCATCGGCCGTGGACGACGCCGACATGGGCATCACGCATGTCATCCGCGGCAACGACCACCTGCCCAATGCGGCGCTGCAGATCGCGGCAGTGCGGTCGCTCGGCGCCGAGCCGCCGCAGTACCTGCACCACGCGCTGGTGCGGGGCGAGGGCGGCAAGCTCTCGAAGCGCGACGGTGCCGATTCGATCGCTGCCCTGCGCGAGGAGGGCTACCCGCCGGAGGCCATCGTGAACCTGCTGGGGCTGGTGGCCAGCTCCGGGCCGGGGGACGTGATGGCACTGCCTGAGCTGGTCGAGCGGTTTGACATCGACCGGCTGGCGCGCGGCGAGGTGGCGCTCGAGAGCAAGCGGCTGCGGGCGCTCTCGACCGCGCACATCTCGCGGTTGAAGGACGACGACCTGGTGGCCAGGGTGCTCGAGTTCGCACCGGTGGGCACCGATCCGCAGCTGGTGGCGGCGATGGCGCCGGCGCTGCGCGGCGCGCACACGCTGGCCGAGGCAGGCGACCTGGTGGCATGCGTGGCCGAGGCGCCGCTCCAGCATTCGTTGCCGGAGCTGGCGACGATCCGGCAGCGCTATCCCGACCGGCTGTCCGAGCAGGACGCCCGGGCGCTGGTCGACGAGCTGCGCAGCGCCGGGGTGCCACTGCGGGAGGCGCGGGTGTCGCTGACGGGGCGCGAGCGGGGGCCGGAGCTGTGGGCGGTGCTGGCGGCGCTGCCGCGCGACGAGGCGATCAGGCGGGCGGCGTGAGGATCCGCGACTCGCTGTCGGGCGAGCTGCGCGAGCTGCGGCCGGGCGCCGACGGCGTGATCGGCATGTACGTGTGCGGGCCCACCGTCTACAACCGCATCCACGTGGGAAACGCGCGGCCGTTTGTGGTGTTCCAGCTGATGAAGCGCTACCTGGAGTGGCGCGGGCGGCCGGTGCTGCTGGTCGAGAACATCACCGACATCAACGACAAGATCTATGCGGCGGCCCTACGCCTGGGGGTGCCGTCGGACGGGCTGGCGCGTGAGATGTCCGCGGCCTACATCGCCGACACCGACCTGCTGGGCCTGGGCCGGCCCGACCGCGAGCCGCTCGCGACCGAGACGATGGGCGAGATCGTCGCGCTGATCGAGGAGCTGATCGCGGGCGGCCATGCCTATGAAGCTGGCGGCGATGTCTACTTCGCGGTGCGCAGCTTTGACCGTTACGGGAGGCTCAGCAATCAGCGCATCGACCAACTGTTGGACGGGGCCGGGTCGGCGGAGCCGGGTGAGCACAAGCGCGATCCGCTCGACTTCGCGCTCTGGAAGGGCAACAAGCCCGGGGAGGACACCTGGTGGGACTCGCCGTGGGGGCGGGGGCGGCCGGGCTGGCACATCGAGTGCTCGGCGATGGCGGAGCGGTGGCTGGGGCGCGAGTTCGCGCTACACGGAGGCGGGCGCGATCTGATCTTCCCACACCACGAGAACGAGATCGCGCAGTCCGAGTCGACCGGGCGGCCGTTCGCGCAGGTGTGGGCGCACAACGGCATGCTGCGGCTGAGCGGCGAGAAGATGTCGAAGTCGGTCGGCAACATCGAGCCGCTGCACGAGGCGGTGGGAAGGTGGGGTGCCGAGACGCTGATCATCTTCCTGCTGCGCGGGCACTACGCATCGCCCATCGACTACGACGACGAGGCGCTGGAGCAGGCCCGCAGGGCGGCGGAGACGCTGCGCAACCGGCTGCGCGACGGCGGCGAAGGGACGGACGAGGCGCTGCGGCTGGCCGTGTGCGAGGCGCTGGACGAGGACTTCAACACGCCGCGGGCGCTAGCGCTGTTGTTCGATGCGCCGCCCGAGGCGGCGGGCACGGTGGCGGAGGTGCTGGACGTGCTGGGGCTGGGCGGGTTGGCGCGCGAGGAACAGCCTCCGGCCGAGTTGCTGGACAGGGCGCGCGAGCGCGACGCGGCCCGGGCCGAGCGCGACTTCGCGCGGGCGGATGCGGTGCGCGACGAGATCGAAGCGGCCGGCTGGGAGGTGCGCGACACCGCCGGCGGCACGGTGCTGTATCGGCGCCATGACGGCTGAGGTCGTCTACGGGACGCACCCGGTGCGCGAGGCGCTGCGCGGACGGCGCGAGGTGCTGCGGGTCTACTGCTGCGACCGGGCGGCCCGCGGCACGGACTGGCTGCCCGCCGGAGTGGAGGTGGTGTCGGTGCAGCGGCTGTCGGAGCTGGCCGGAAGCGAGGATCACCAGGGGCTGGTGGCGGAGGTGACGCCGTACCCGTACGTTGACGCAGATCGTTTGTTGGAGCGGGATCGCGCGCTGCTGGTGGCCCTGGACGAGGTCACCGATCCCCATAACCTGGGGGCGGTTGCGAGGGTCTGCGAGGGGGCGGGAGCGGATGGCCTGCTGATCACCCGGCGGCGGTCCGCGGCGGTTACGGCCGCGGTGTGCCGGGCGTCGGCGGGCGCGGTGGAGCACCTCGAGATCGCGCAGGTGGAGAACCTGGCGGACATGCTGATCCGAGCGCGGCGGCCGGGGCTGTGGAGCTACGCGGCAGACGCGGAGGCTGATATGCCGTACGACCGAAACGACTACCGCGACGGCACGGTGTTCGTGCTGGGAGCGGAGGGGCGGGGGCTGCGGCCGCGGGTCAGGGACTCCTGCGACGCGACCGCGATGATCCCGATGCGGGGCCGGATCGAGTCGCTGAACGTGGGAACGGCGGCGGCGGTGCTGCTGTTCGAGGCGGTCAGGCAGCGGCGCGGTGGCTGAGGTGCGCGCGCCGCTATGGGTGATCGACGGCGACAACGTCGCGCACGTTCGCGGGGGCAGCGAGCAATACGAGCGAGTGCGGGCGGAGCTGGTGGCGGCGGTGGTCGACCACGCCGCGCGGTCGGGAGCCGAGACGGTGCTGGTGTTCGACGGGCACGGGCGCGACAGCAAGCTCGGCGCGGCGACGGTTCGCTACGCCGGCACCGAGACCGCCGACACGCTGATCGAGCGGCTGGCCCATCGCAGCCAACACGACCGCGAGGTGACGGTGGTGTCGTCGGACACGGTGCTGCGGCACGTCGCCCAGCGGGGCGGAGTGCACGCAATGAGCGCGCGCGAGTACGTCGACCGCCTGGCGGCGCCAGCCGCGCCGGACGCGCCGCCCGAGCGCGGGCCGCAGCGCTTTCAACTGGCCGACACGGTCGACCCGGAGGTCAGAGCCGCGCTCGAGCGGCTACGTCGGGGCGAATAGGAGCCCGTGCAACACCCGCGCCTGGCACCGGTGTTGCACGAATTCCGATAGGAAAACGGCCCGTGCGCTACGAGATTCGTAGAGTTCGGGCCGTTTTTCTACGAGATTCGTAGTTTGGACAGCAAAGCGGGTGCCAGGCGCCGGCGTTGCAAATACCGGTCCTTGACATGGCCGGTGGACGCGCTATGCTCTCAAACCTCAAGTTGTACTTGACCTTCAGCTTGAGGTTGATCGAGTCTTCATCCTGTCCTGGTTCTCATTCTTCGGTCGGAGGTGCTCTGGTGGCTAGGTCAAACGCAGCGGTGGCGCGGACGCAGCCGCGTGTCTGGCGCGATACCGGCGAGGTGGCTGTGATCGCAGCTGCCCGCAACGGCGACGAGCGCGCCATGGACACCATCATCCGCCGCTACGAGGGCTTCGTCCGCCTCAAGGCGAGCTCCTACTTCCTGGCCGGCGGCGACTCGCACGACCTCATCCAGGAAGGCCTGGTCGGTCTTTTCAAGGCCGTCCGCGACTACCGCTCCGATCGCGACACGTCGTTCCGCTCGTTCGCCGAGCTCTGCATCACGCGCCAGATCATCACAGCCATCAAGACGGCGACCCGTTACAAGCACGCGCCGCTGAACAGCTACGTCTCCTTCAGCCACACGCCGGCCGGCCAGGAATCGGAGGCCGACTGCACTCTCGGCGATGCCTTGCCCGGCCCGGCCGTTGACGATCCCGCCAGTTGCGTGATCTCGACCGAGGAGCTGCAGAGCCTGCTCCATTGCCTGGGCAGCACACTGTCGGGCCTCGAGTCCCAGGTGCTGACCTGCTACCTCGAGGGACGCAGCTACGAGGAGATCGGCGATCTGCTTGACTGCGATCCCAAGACAGTCGACAACGCCCTGCAGCGCGTCAAGCGCAAGGTGCTGACCCACCTGCAGGCACGGCGTATCACGGCCTGAGGTTCGAGTCGAGGTCGACCCCGGTAGAATCGGCGTGTCGCCGGGATAGCTCAGCTGGTAGAGCTTTCGCCTTGTAAGCGAAGGGTCGCGGGTTCGAGTCCCGCTCCCGGCTCTCTCAGCATCACGACAAGCACGACCGTCGCCGTGGTCACGCTCGCGGCCCTCGACCTACTGCGGCGACATCACCAGGGTCGCATCGGTTATAGAGTCGCCCTGAGGTGATGCGACTGCACTACATGCCAGGCGCTGGGTCCATGGTCCCACACGCTGCCCTAGCAGAGGCCGGCGCGGACTACGAGTTGGTGCTGGTCGAAGAGGACGACGCGGGACATCGACCGGAGTCCTATCGGCTAGTGAACCCGTTCGGCCTCGTTCCCAGCCTCGAGGAGGGTGATCTGGTGTTGACTGAGACACTCGCAATAACCCTCCACATCGCAGACCGCTATCCGGACTCCGGGCTCGCGCCGACAATCGGGACGCGAGCACGCTCCGAGCTCTATCGATGGCTCGCGTACTTCGCGAGCACGGTTCAGCCCACCTTTCTCCACAGATTCCACCCCGAGCGGTTCACCTCATCGGAGACCCGCGGGGAGGAGGCGATCGTTGCCGCCGCGGTTCGCCAACTGCGCACCCACCTCGACTGGATCGACGGCCGACTCACGGACCGCAGCTGGCTCGTCGGCGAAACCGTCACCTG
Organism: Gaiellales bacterium; assembly: GCA_045806525.1. Taxonomy (GTDB): domain Bacteria; phylum Actinomycetota; class Thermoleophilia; order Gaiellales; family JAICJC01; genus JAICYJ01. Next base: position 22,275 of record JBJMJD010000054.1, read on the forward strand.
CGCCGACCTCCATCTGTTCATGCTTACGCGCTGGGGTGACGACCTCGACCCGCCGTCGATCCGGCGCCCCAATCTCGCCGACCACTACGCTCGGCTCCAGGAGCGCCCGAGTATCCGACGCATGATGTCAGAGGAAGGGCTGTAGCTCGGCTTCGGAGGGCCCGGCAGCAGCCGCTTCCGTTAGACACCTTTGGCGCGCGCAGCGTGAACCGGCAATCCCTCGATCCGGCGAGGCCACGGAAGACCAGCGGCCGCGGTTGCACCGCGAAACTCTTCGGAGGTCGAGAACTTCTCGAACGCCTCCTTGGAGGGGCAGGCGTCGTAGACGGTGATCCCGTTCTCACGAACGGCACAGGCGTGGAACACAAGCTGGCCCTCGGGCATCATCGCAATCAACCTATCGTAGGCCGCAAGCAGCTCGGTGGGGTCACCGTCGATGTCGTAGATGCCGAGGTGCATGAGTTCTTCTTTCCGGGAGCAGGCCCCGACCACCCCTAACCGTCCTCCATTGCGGCGAGTGCCGGCCAGCCGACAGCGGCCTCGAGTTGGGCGGCCAGGCTAATCAGGATGTCGTCGCGATCGGGCGCGGCGACCAGCTGGACGCCGACCGGGACGCCATCGTCTGTGCGTGCGAGTGGGAGGCTGATCGCCGGTTGGCCGGTCACGTTCCAGATCCGGACGAATGCGCTGAAACGGCTGGCATCGTCGGTCACGCCTGCCGCAGACCGGATGCCACCGACCGGCGCCGGCAGCCGGGTGAGCGTGGGAGTGACCAGAACCAGGTCACCTGACCACTGGTCGATCACCTGCCGGCTGAACCGGAACAGCTGCTCGCCGGCCTCCAGGTAATCGACCAGAGGCACCGGCGGAGAATCGACCAGCCATGCGCGGGTCGCCGGCTCCAGGTGGTCAGGGTCGACTCGCGCTCCGTGCAAGCGCTCCACGATCCGGATCAGGTGCTGGCCCGTCCCGGTCATGAACGTACCCCAGGCGGACGGGAACACCTCATCTTCCCAGCCGAGATCGACCTCTTCGACGTCGTGGCCGAGCGAGGCCAGCAGCTCGCCCGCCGCGCGCGCGGCCGCCGCTGGCTCAGGGTCGACCTGGATGCCGTGCGGGGCGCTCGCACAGACTCGCACCTGCAGCCGCCCAGGGTCGGCCGTTGCCAGCTCCACGAACCGTTGTTGGGGCGTCCATGCGCGATGCCGATCACCCGGCTCGTAGCCTGCGATCGCATCGAGCGCTACGGCGGTGTCCATAACCGTCCGGCTGAGCACACAATCGGCGGGCATGCCCGCGGCGACGTCCCCCAAGTCGGGCGCTATCGACACTCGCCCCAGGCTCGGCTTGAGCCCGACCAGGCCACAGCACGACGCGGGGATCCGGATCGACCCGCCGAGGTCGCTCCCGTCCGCCAGCGCAACCATCCCCGACGCTACTGCCGAAGCGCTCCCGCCCGACGACCCGCCTGCCGACAGCTCAGGGTTCCACGGGTTTCGGGTCGCGCCGAAGCGACGGTTTTCGGTCACAGGCCGTAGGCCCAACTCCGGGGTGTTGGTCTTGCCGACAACGATCGCACCGGCCTCCCGCAACCGGCGCACATGGGCCGAGTCATGCGCCGCCACCCAATCGGGGAAACCCAGGCTGCCTTCCGTGGTTGGGATTCCTTCGGTGGCAGACAGCAGATCCTTGATTCCGACCGGCACGCCACACAGCGGACGCGGATCACCCGCGCCCACCGAGTCGGCCTGTGCCAGCGCCCGCTCGCCGCACACCGTGACAAACGCGTTCATGGCGGGGTTAAGTCGCTCGATGGCTCTGAGCGCAGCCTCGACCAACTCCCGACCTGTCACCTCACCTGCCCGCACCAACGCTGCCTGCTCACTGGCACTGCGTCGCAGAAGATCGTCCGGCATGACCTGACGACACTACCGGAGCTGAGGCATACCGTTGTTGCCGGCGGCGTCCGCCATCGCCGCGATCGCCCGCCAGTCGCCGTCGCCGGTGACGGTGACGTGGCCGATCTTGCGGCCCGGGCGCGGCGCCTTGTCGTACAGGTGCACGTGCGCGCGCGCCACCGCCGCCAGCTCGGCGGTCGCAGGCGCGGCGCCGATCAGGTTCACCATCGTGCATGGCATCCGAAGCGCCGGGGAGCCGAGCGGCAGCCCGCACACCGCGCGCAGATGGTTCTCGAACTGGCTGGTCTCGGCGCCCTCGATCGTCCAGTGCCCCGAGTTGTGCACCCGCGGCGCCATCTCGTTGGCGAGCAGCCGGTCGCCGACCTGGAACAGCTCGAGCGCCAGAACGCCCACGTACCGGAGCCGCTCCAGCACCAGCCGCGCGTAGCGCTCCGCCAGCTCCTGCAGCTCCGCGCCGGCCTCCTGGGCCGGGGCGTGGGTGATCCGCAGGATCCCCTCGCGGTGGTGGTTCTCGACCAGCGGGTAACACGCCACCTCGCCGTCCCCCGCACGCACCGCCACGATCGACAGCTCGCGGTCGAACTCGACGAGCCCCTCCAGGATCATCGGCACCTCACCCAGCGCCGCGAATGCACCCTCCAGCTGGGCCGCCTCGCGCAGCACCCGCTGGCCCTTTCCGTCGTAGCCGAGCCGCCGCGTCTTCAGCACTCCGGGTAGCGAAACAGCATCCAGCTCGGCCTGTGAGCCGATCTCGTGGAACGGCGCCGTCTCGATCCCCAGCTCGGCGAACAGCCGCTTCTCGTGCAGCCGGTCCTGCGCCACCTCGAGCGCCGCCGGCGGCGGCTGCACCGCCACATGGCCGGCCAGCCGCTGCGCCGATGCCGCCGGCACCGACTCGAATTCGAACGTGACCACGTCGCTTGACCGTGCCAGCCGGTCGAGCCCGTCGGGCGAGTCATAGGCATCGACGATCAGCTCGGCCACCGCGCCGGCGCAGGCGTCTGCGGCCGGATCGAGCACGCTGCACCTGATGCCCAGCGGATGGCCCGCCAGCGCCATCATGCGCGCCAGCTGGCCGCCGCCCAGCACGCCGACCCGCACCTCGCTACTCCGACGGATCCGGGTTGGCCAGCACGTCCGCCGTCTGCTCGGCCCGAAACTGATCCAGCGCGGCCGCGACGCCCGCGTCCGACGTGGACAGGATCGCCGCCGCCAGCAGCGCCGCGTTGATGGCGCCGGCGCGGCCGATCGCCAGCGTCCCGACCGGGACGCCGGCCGGCATCTGCGCAATCGAGAGCAGTGAGTCGATCCCGGAGAGTGCCTTCGACTGCACCGGCACACCCAGCACCGGCAGGCTGGTCTTGGAGGCCGCCATGCCCGGTAGGTGCGCCGCTCCGCCCGCTCCGGCGATCAGCACCTTCAGCCCGCGCTCGCGGGCGGTGGCCGCGTACTCGAACAGCAGATCCGGCGTGCGATGGGCCGACACCACCCGATGCTCGTGGGGCACCTCCAGCTGCTCGAGCGTCTCCACCGCATGCCGCATCGTTTCCCAGTCGGACCGCGATCCCATGATCACTCCGACCAGCGGAGCCGTGCTGTCGCTCATGCCGCGGACACTACACTGACCTCCGTGATTGAGGAGTCGCAGGAGCCGGAGGCCGTCGCCGCCGGGCTCAGCGAGCAGGAGGCCGCGCGTCGCCTCTCGCAGCGGGGCGAGGTTCCGCCGCCGCCCTCCAGCCGCTCCATCAAGAGCATCGTGCGGTCGAACACGCTGACGCTGTTCAACCTGATCCTGGCCGTCTTCCTGGTGCTGATCCTGGTCAGCGGCCAGTATGCGGACGGACTGTTTGCGGGCATCCTGATCGCGAACGCCTCGATCGGGATCATCCAGGAGCTGCGGGCCAAGCGCGTGCTCGACCAGGCCGCGCTGCTGGTCGCGCCGCAGGCGCGGGTGGTGCGGGACGGCACCGAGCGCATGCTGCACCTGAACGACGTCGTCGACGGTGACCTGGTCACGCTGCGCTCCGGCGACCAGGTGGTGGCCGACGGCGACGTGTCGCGCTCGGTGGGCCTGATGCTCGACGAGTCGCCGCTGACCGGCGAGTCGCTGCCGGTGGCGCGAGCCGAGGGCGAGCGCGTGCTGTCGGGCTCGTTCTGCGTCGAGGGCAGCGGCGGCTACGTCGTCACCGGCACCGGCCCGGAAAGCTACGCGTGGCAGCTGCTGGGCACTGCCCGGGAGGACACGGCGCAGCGCTCGCCGCTCGAGCAGCAGGTGAACCAGCTGCTGCGGCTGCTGGTTGCGGTGATGGTGCCCCTGGGCGCCGCGCTGGTATGGACGCTGGCGGCGCGCGACACCCCCTTCCGCGAGGCCGTCGCAACGGCTACCGCCGGCATCGTCACCATGATCCCGGAGGGGCTGGTGCTGTTGATGAGCCTCACATTCGCGGTCGGTGCCGTGCGGCTGTCGCGCCAGGGCATGCTCGTGCAGTACATGAACGCGATCGAGTCGCTGGCAAACGTCGACACCGTCTGCCTGGACAAGACCGGCACCCTCACCGACGGCGACCTGGTGCTCTACGGCGTTGTCCCGCTGGGCGGCGCCGGAGAGGAGGATGCCCGCTCGTTGGTGTCCGGCTACGCGGCCAGCGCCGCGGCTCGCAACTCGACCCTGGACGCCGTCGCCGCCGGCCTGCCGGGCGCGGCCACGCCGTCGCTGGAGGAGGTGCCGTTTTCGTCCCGCTGGAAGTGGAGCGGCATCCGCCGCGAGGACGGCTGGCTGGTGCTGGGCGCGCCGGACGTGCTGCTGGCCGGCCGGCCGCCGGCCGAGGCGTCGGCACACGAGCAGGAGGGCCGCCGGGTGCTTGCCTTCGGCCGGTCCCAGCAGGTCGAGTCGCCGGCCGATGGTGGCGGCGGTACACCCCGGATCGAGCCGCTGGCGCTGGTGGTGCTCGAGGAGCGGTTGCGCGAGGACGCCGCCGACACGATCGCGTTCCTCTACCGCCAGGACGTCGACGTGAAGGTGATGTCAGGCGATTCGCCGGCGACGGTGGCGGCCGTTGCCGCCCGCGCCGGCGTCCGCGTGGCCGGCACGCCCCAGCGGGGGTCCGACCTGCCCGAGGACCCCGTCCAGCTGGCAGACGTGGCGCGCGAGGCGACGGTGTTCGCGCGGCTCACTCCCGAGAACAAGCGCGCCCTGATAGCGGCGCTGACCGGCCACGGGGCCTACGTGGCCATGATCGGCGACGGCGTCAACGACGTGCCGGCGATGAAGGGGGCGCGGCTCGCCGTGGCCCTCGGCAGCGGCACGCAGCTGGCCAAGAGCGTCGCCGACAGCGTGCTGGTGACCGATCGTTTCGGGGCCATTCCGGACGCGGTCGGCGAGGGCCGCAAGATCATCAACAACGTGCAGCGCGTGGCCAAGCTGTTCGTCACCAAGTCGGTGTTCGCCGCCTTCGTGATCGCCACATTCGGCCTGTGGACAGCCGAGTTCCCGCTGCTGCCGCGCCACCTGTCACTGGCCGCGACGTTCACGGTGGGCGTGCCGGGCTTCCTGCTGGCGCTGGGTCCGGGCGGTCCCACGACCGAGGAGGGGAGCTTCCTGCGTCGCGTGCTGCGGTTCGCCCTACCGGCCGGAGCGGTGCTGGGTGCCGCCACGCTGACCGCCTACCTGGCGGTGGCCGACGTGAACGGGCACGACCAGCTCGAGGGCCGCACCGCCGCCGTGACCGTGTTCGTGTTCGTCGGCCTCTACCTGCTGCTGGTTCTCGAGGCCGAGCGCATGCAGGCCAGCCGGCGCTACGCGGCCGAGGTGGTGGCGCTTGCCGCCTGCCTGGGCGGCGGCTTCCTGGCCATGCTCGGCTCGGAGAGCCTGCGCGAGTTCTTCGCACTGGCCGTGCCGGGCGTGTGGTCGCTGATCGTGATCGTGACCGTCTCCGTGGCGGCCGCGTGGCTGCTCGGCAAGCTGGGGCTGTCGCCCTACAGGTTCAGCACGGTGCCCGACCCTGCGGCCGAGGCGGAGCGCAGCACGTAGTCGGCGACCACGAGGTCGGCGGCGCCGTTGCCCAGGTTCTGGCATACCACCAGCCCGCCTGGCCGCGGCTGCCGGATCGCCGTTCCGCAGTAGCCGTCAGGGTCGCGGTAGCCGGCGAAGGCGCCGGCGTCGCGGTATCGCAGCAGCTGCTCGACGTCGTCGGCATAGAGCGCGCCCTGGGCCGCCAGATCGGCCCCGACCGACGTGCCATAGTCGAGCGGGAGCAGCAGCGCGTCGACCCGGATCCAGGTGGGATCGAGCAACAGCCCGGGAAGGCCGATCGGCAGCGCGGTTACCACCACCGCCGCCTCGAGCACCGCCTCCCGCGCGGATCCAACCAACGTCAGCCGCACATCCGGCGCGTGCTCGGCCGCCCACTCCCGCAGTCCGGCGGCCGCCTCGTCGCGGCGCGCGAACACGGTCACCTGGTCACGGCCGAGCGAGGCCAGCATGGTCAGGTGCGTCCGCGCCTGCAGGCCGGCGCCCGTGATCGCGACGTGGCCGGGCGCGGCCGGCGCCAGCGCCTCGATGCAGGCGCCGGAGACGGCGGCCGTGCGGGCGCCGGTCAGCGCGGCTGCTCCCATTACCACCGCCGGCATGCCCGTATTCGAATCGGACAACACGACCAGGCCATTTACTGTTGGCAAACCCTGCGCGGCGTTGCCCGGGTATGAGGCCACCCATTTCAGACCCAGCAGGTCCCCGTCGCGGAGGTATGCGGGCATGGCGTTCGCGAAGCCGTCGCTGCGCGGATGCACCGCCGGCTTGGGCGGCAGCTCCGCCGATCCGTCGGACAGCGCCGCCATCGCATCGCGCACCAGCGCGATCGCCTCGCGTGGGGGAGGCAGATGGTCCTGCACCTCCCGCTCCGACAGGTGCAGCAGGGTAGCGCTGGAGCTCTTGGACACCAGGGGTCAGCCTACACTGCGCAGGTCGTGCGCAAGGCGCCGGAACGGGCCGTCCACCGCCAGCAGGTCGGACTCCGAGCCGCGCTGGATCACGTTGCCGTGATCGACCACCAGGATCTCGTCGGCGCGCCGCACCGTCGCCAGGCGGTGGGCGATGATCACCGACGTGCGGCCGCGCAGCAGCCGGTCGAGCGCCCGCTCGATCTGGATCTCGGTGGGCCGGTCGATGTTCGAGGTGGCCTCGTCCAGGATCAGGATGCGCGGGTCGGCCAGCAGCGCCCGCGCGATCGATATCAGCTGGCGCTCGCCCGCCGAGAGGCCGGCGCCGCCCTCACGCACGACGTGGTCGAGGCCGCCGTGCAGCCGCGCCGCGATCCGGTCGACGCCGACCGCCGCCGCGGTGTCGCGCACCTGCTCGTCGGTGGCGTCCGGCCGCGCGAAGCGGATGTTGTCGGCGATCGTGCCCGAGAACAGGAACGGGTCCTGCAGCACCACGCCCAGCTGCCGGCGGTAGCTGCGCAGCTGCACGTCGCGCACGTCGATGCCGTCGACCCGCACGGCTCCCTCGGCCGGGTCGTAGAAGCGCGCGATCAGCTTGGCCACGGTCGACTTGCCGCCGCCCGACTGGCCCACCAGCGCAAGGCAGCCGCCCGCCGCGACCTCGGCGCCGACCCCGTGCAGCACCTCGTTGTCGCCGTAGGCAAAGCGGATCCGGTCGAGCTGCAGGCGGCCGTCGATCTGCGGCATGGCAGCCGCGCCGGGCCGGTCGTCGATATCGCTCTCGGCGTCCAGCACCGAGCTGATCTTGACCATCGCGGCCGCAGCCGACTGCATCTGGCTGTAGACGTCGGACAGCTCCTGCAGCGGCTGGAACACCAGCTGCAGCAGGTACATGGCGGTGATCAGCGTCCCGATGCTGATGTCTCCGTCCACGTACAGGTGCGCGCCCAGCAGCAGCACGGCGGTGGTGGAGATCAGTCCCAGCAGCTCGACCGACGGGAAGAAGAACGAGAGCAGCGTCTGCGTGCGGACGTTGGCCCGGCGGTTCGCCTCGTTCAGCGTGTCGAACTCGTCCTGGAAGGCGCGCTCGCGGTTGAACGCCTGCACGATCGCCACGCCGGCCACCGACTCGGCCATGTGGGCTGTGACCGCGGCGATCCGGTTGCGGACATCCAGCTGCGCCACCGAGGACGTGCGCTGGAACCAGCGCGTCAGCACCAGCGCCGGCGGCAGCACGACGAACGAGATCATGCCCAGCCGCCAGTCGACGATGAAGACCACCACGATCGCGGTCGGCAGCAGCACGACGTTCGCCGCCAGCGTGGGCAGGCCCTGCGACAGCGCGTCCGACAGCGCGTCCACGTCGCTGGTCAGGCGCGCGATGATCCAGCCCGCCCGCTGCTCGGAGAAGTACCGCAGCGACAGCGAGGTGAGGTGCTCGAAGAGGTCGCGGCGCAGCCCCAGCACGATCCCCTGGCCGACGCCGGCCAGGCCGCGGATGAGGATGGCGCTGAGCACCCAGCCGATCGCGCCCACCAGGATGTAGATCACGACCACCACGGTCAGGTACTCGCTGTTCGAGTCGCCGATGCCGTTGTCGATGGCGGCGCGAACCAGCAGCCATCCGCCGGACTGGCAGACCGCCTGGCCGGTCGCGACCAGCACCAGCACGAACACGGCCAGCCGACGGCCCTGCAGGTAGGTGGTCAGGCGGCTGAGCCCGCTGCGATGGCTATGCCGCACGCGTCTCGTCTCCGAACAGCGCCGTGAAGTCCCCGCCCAGCGCGGCCAGTTCCTCGGGCGTGCCCTGCTCGACGAGCTTGCCGTCCCGCAGCACCACCGCCCGGTCCGCGAGCGCCACCGTCGACAGCCGCTGGGTTGCGACCAGCACCGTGCGGCCGCGCAGCGCCGGCCCGACCGTGCGCAGGAGCGTGCGCTCCGTCTCTGTGTCGACGGCCGAGAGCGGATCGTCCATCAGGATCGCGCCCGACCTGGCCAGCAGCGCCCGCGCCAGCGCGACGCGCTGCCGCTGGCCGCCGGACAGGTTGACTCCGCGCTCGCCGATCATCGTGTCGTAGCCGTCTGGCAGGTCGTCGACGAACGCGGCCACCCCGGCCGCCTCGCTGGCCGCCAGCACCTCATCCCAGCTTGCGTCCGGCCGGCCGATCATGAGGTTGTCGCGCAGCGGGATCGAGAACAGGATCGGCCGCTGCGTCACGATCGACATGGCCGAACGCACGTCTTCGAGCCGCAGATCGCACAGGTCGGTGCCGCCCAGCAGCACTCGCCCTTCCGTCGGGTCGTAGAGCCGCGCGGCCAGGTTCAGGAGCGATGTCTTGCCCGATCCCGTGGCCCCGCACACGGCCACGATCTCACCGGCCTCGACTTCCAGGTCGACACCGGTCAACACCTCGTCCTCGTCGGCGTAGGCGAAGTGCGCGTTTCGGAAGCTTATCGGCTGCGGGCCGGCCGGCGCCGGCAGCGGGTGGGCCGGCTCCGGCAGGCGATCGATGCCCTCGATCCAGGCGAAGCTGCGCCCGGCCGAGGCCAGCGCCCGCTGTGCCAGGTTCGTGATCCAGCCCAGCGACTCCAGCGGCCACGCCAGCTGCAGCAGGATGGTGTTGAACAGGACGAACTGCCCGATCGTGAGATCGCCGTTGATCACGTCGCGGCCGCCGAAGAACACCACCGCCGCGATCGAGAGCGTGGGCAGGAAGAACAGCCCGGGCAGGTGCTGGGCCTCGACGCCGGCCTGCTCCAGCACCACGTCGCGGACGCTGTCGGCCTTCTCGCCGAAGCGGCCCCGCACATCGTCCTCGCGGCCGAACGCCTGCACCATCTCGATGCCGACGACCGCCTCGTCGGCGGCCTCGGTCACGTCGCCCTTGCGCTGCTGCACGCGGCGCGAGATCGGCATCACGCGGTGGGCGAACAGCCAGGCCAGCAGGCCGATCAGCGGCAGCGAGAGCCCCGTGTAGATGGTCAGCCGTAGGTTCACGAACCCGAGCAGGATGGCCGCGCCGACGATCATCATCGCGCTCTGCGCACCCTGCACCATGCCCCAGCCGATGAAGTAGCGGATCGGGTACAGGTCGTTGGTCGCGCGCGACACCACCTGGCCGGTGGCGTGGCGGTCGAAGAACGCCCGCGGGAAGTCGAGGTAGGCGGAGTACAGCAGCTCTCGCACGCGCGCCTCGATGTGGACGCCGATCCGCGCCGTGGCGTAGCGGCGGATGAAGTTGACGCAGAAGCGCAGGAGGCCCAGCACGAACGCCGCCGCCACGTACGGCGTCAGCTTGGACAGGTCCTTGGGCACGATCGCGTTGTCGATGGCGCGCTGCAGCAGGGTCGGGATCGCCAACGACAGCGCCGTGTATGCGAAGGCGCAAACGAGACCGAGCGCGACCGACCGCCACTCACCACGCCACAGCGTGAGCAGTCGTCGGAGCGTCGGCCACATCGGAAGATCGGGAGGATCCACGTGTGACACGCCAGCCAATAGGCTAGCCGAGCGCGGCGATTTCCGGCTCGGCTCCCGGGGCAGTTGTCCGATTAGCCAACACGATCGACCGCTTAACGGTTACGAGGGCGACGGAGCTCTACGCTCCATCGCCCTCGCGAGTCGTCACTGGTTAGGCGGCGTCCTGCATGCCGCTCAGCTCCGGCAGCCTGGCCAGCTGCGTGAGCGCCTCCTGCTCGAGCTGGCGGACGCGCTCGCGCGTCAGCCCGACCTCGCGGCCCACGGCCTCCAGCAGCATCGGCTCACCGCCGCCGAGCCCGTAGCGAAGCTCGATGATGCGGCGCGTGCGCGGCGTCAGCCGTGCAAGGGCCCGCTCGAGCGTCTCGTTACGCATGCGCTCGCCGACGGTCTCCGTCACGTCCTCACCGGACGTGTCGGCGATCATGTCGCCCAGCTCCGTGTCGCCCTCGTCGCCGGTCGGCCGCTGCAGCGAGATCGTCTGCAGGCGGGTCTGATCGGCGTCGCGCACCTCGGCCACGCTCAGCTTGGCCTCCTTGGCGACCTCCTCCTCGCCGGGCTCACGGCCCAGCTTGGCCTCCAGCGTGCGACGGGCGCGATCGATCTTGCGGATGCGATCGTGCACGTGCACCGGAACCCGGATCGTGCGGCTCTGGTTGGCGACCGCGCGCTGCACGGCCTGCCGGATCCACCAAGTTGCGTAGGTTGAGAACTTGAGGTTGCGGCGCCACTCGAACTTCTCGACCGCGCGCACCAGCCCGATCGTGCCCTCCTGGATCAAATCCAGGAAGCCGACGCCGTGACCGCGGTACTTCTTGGCGATCGACACGACCAGCCGCAGGTTGGCCTCGACCATGCGGCGCTTGGCGGCCTCGTCCCCGGCCTCGATGCGCTGAGCGAGCACCTGCTCCTCGTGCTTGGTGAGCAGCGGCGTGCGGCCGATCTGCGCCAGGTACAGGTCAAGCCCATCGATGCTGGCGGGGGCGTACCAGGCAGGCGCGGCCTCCGCCGGCTCATCGGCGTCCGCTGCGTCGACCTCACGCACCGACACGACGTCGACCCCGAGCTCCGTGAGCTCAGCGCGAATCGCGTCCGTATCTTCATCTGTCAGGTCAAGCTCTGCCACGACAGCGGTCAGCTCATCCTCTGTGAGCTCCCCGGCGTCCTGTGCACGCTCGACCAACTGCCGCAGCTGCGGCTCCTGAGTCAACATCCGTAGTACCCCTTCTTGCATTTGCACCCGAATCCGCGATCTTCCGCGGAGGTGCCGTTGTGAAATGTCCTGGTTGAAGGGCTTGGGCGTGCCGTTTTCCTCAGATTCGGCCCTGATGCGTGCCCTTCGCAATGGTTAACGGCGCTCCTGCTACCGTTATTCCCGGCTGCATCGTTTTATATGCGGCCGGCATTAGAGCGCTCTTAATCAGCAGCAGCCCTCGATCGGGCGACAGTACGGCTCGGATGATCCGCCGACTATCGTGGCAACGATGCAGGTCGAGGCTGTCGATCCGTCTGAATACACGGCGCTTGGGGATCTCACCGTGCGCGCCTACCGGGCGCTGCCGGGGAACGCCCTTTCGCCCGAGTATGCAGCCCTGCTCGCCGACGTGGCGGGGCGCGCCCGTGCCGCGGAGGTTCTGGTCGTGCGCGAGGCAGACGGGTCCCTGCTCGGGGGCGTGACGTACGTGGCCGACGAGGGCAATCCCTACGCCGAGTTCGCGGGCGCGGACGCGGCGGCGTTTCGCATGCTTGCCGTCGATCCGGCGGCACAGGGCCGCGGCGTCGGCAAGGCGATGGTGCAGGCCTGCATCGATCGCGCGCGTCGCGACGGCAAGCGCCGGCTGACGCTGATGACCACCGGCTCGATGGACGCCGCCCACCACCTGTACGGGCACCTGGGGTTCCGTCGCACTCCCGAGTCGGACATGATCGTCGAGAGCGGGCTGCGGCTGATGGCGTATGAGCTTAACCTGGAGGAGGTGGTGGATGGCGACGGTGGTGAGTGAGTTCCCGCGCCCGGTGCGCGTGGTCGAGAACACGTGGATCACGCTGTCGGACGGGACCCGTCTGGCTGCCAAGATCTGGCTGCCCGAGGACGCAGAGGACGACCCGGTGCCCGGGGTGCTCGAGTTTCTGCCCTACCGCAAGCGCGACGGCACCGCTGCGCGGGACCAGCTGCTGTACCCGTACCTGGCCGGCCACGGCTATGCCGGGGTGCGCGTCGACCTGCGCGGCCACGGCGACTCCGAGGGCGTCCCCGAAGACGAGTACACCCCCCAGGAGCAGGCCGATGGGGCGGAGGTGATCGCCTGGATCGCCGACCAGCCGTGGTGCACCGGTGCGGTCGGGATGCATGGCATCTCCTGGGGTGGGTTCAACAGCCTCCAGATCGCCGCCCTGCGTCCGCCTGCGCTGCGGGCGATCATCACGCTCTGCTCGACCGACGACCGCTACACCGACGACGTGCACTACAAGGGCGGCTTGGTGCTGGGTCTGGACATGCTGCACTGGGGCACCTACATGCTTTTGGCGAACGCCGAGCCGCCCGATCCCGAGATGGTCGGCGCCGATCGCTGGCGCGACCTGTGGCTGGGCCGGATCGACGGATCTCAGCCGCTGGCCGAGATCTGGCTGGAGCACCAGCGCCGCGATGCCTACTGGAAGCAGGGCTCGGTGATCGAGGATCACTCGGCGATCACCGCCGCGGTCTACGCAGTCGGCGGCTGGCAGGACGGCTACACGAATGCCGTCCCGCGCCTGCTCGAGGGCCTCAGCTGTCCGCGCAAGGGGCTGATCGGACCGTGGGGCCACGCCTGGCCGCAGAACGCCACGCCGCTGCCGGCGATCGGCTTCCTGCAGGAATGCCTGCGCTGGTGGGACCACTGGCTGAAGGGGATCGACAACGGCATCATGCAGGAGCCGATGCTGCGCGCCTTTGTGCAGGACTCGGTGCGACCGGCACCCACGCATCACGAGCGGCCGGGGCGGTTCGTGAGCGCCGACGGCTGGCCGCCGCCGGCTTCGGTGCTCGACCTCCACATGGGAGATCGCGCGCTGCTGGACGAGCCCGGGCCCGAGGCGGAGTTTCAGATCCTGGGGCGCCAGACCTGCGGGCTGGACGGCGGTGCCTGGTGCGGCGAGGGTGCGACGGCCGACGACCCCGACGACCAGCGCGCCGAGGACGGCATGTCGTTGACGTTCGACTCGGCCCCGCTGGAACGCGACCTGCATGTGCTGGGCTTCCCACAGGTGCGGCTGACGCTCTCGTCCGACCGGCCGCTGGCGATGGTCTGCGTTCGCCTTTGTGAGGTGTTCCCGGACGGCGCGTCCAAGCTGGTCACCCGGCAGATCCTGAACCTCTGTCACCGTGAATCGAGCGAGCAGCCATCGCCGCTGGTCCCGGGGCAGGCCGAGCAGGTCGCCGTCGAGCTGGACGCGGTCGGGCACGTGCTGGCGGCCGGAAACCGCGTGCGGCTCGCGATCTCGCCCACCTACTGGCCATGGGCGTGGCCCTCGCCCGAGCCGGTCACGCTGACGGTGGTCGCCGGCCCCGGACCGCTGGTCGAGCTACCGGAGATCGACGCCGGCGCTGGAGACAGCGGCACACCGTTCGGCCCGCCGCAGATCTCGGAGGCGCTGCCGATGGAGACGCTGGCAGAGGGGCAGACCGGGCGCACGATCGAGCGGAACGTCCAGACCGGCCGCACCGACATGCGCTTCCTGTGGGATTCGGGCGGGCACGGCGTCTATCCGCACGGGATGCGTGAGCTGGCCGAGAACGAGGCCGTGTACTCGATCACCGAGGGCGATCCGCTGTCGGCCGAGGTGGCCTGCTATCAGGCGATCGAGTACCAGCGCGGTGACCATCACGTGCGCGTCGAGGCGCGCGGGCGCATGACCTGCGATCGCGACAGCTTCCTGCTGGAGCACTGGCTCGTCGCCACCGAGGCCGGCCGCAAGGTGCGCGAACGCACCTGGTCGAAGCGGATCCCCCGCGACCTCGTGTGACGAGCAGGCGCTAGCCCGTGGCACTTGCACTCGAGATGGGGCTGGATCCGGAGGGCGACCGCGCGATCCGGGACCTCTGGTCGCGGCTCGAGCAGCTGGGCGTAGCCTCGCTGAAGGGCCACGTGCCGAGCATCCGCCCGCACCTGTCGCTGGTCGTCACCGACGACGCCGACGGCCTCCGTGAGCACGCTCCCGGCCTTGCGCTGCGCGGTCAGGAGACCGACATCGAGATGGCCGCGGTGTCGCTGTTCTCGGCAGATCCGCCGCTACTGGTGTTGGCCGTCGCCCCAGCCCCCGAGCTGGTCGCCCTGCATGCACGCGTCAGCACGGCACTGGCCACGGCGGGAGTCGACGTCTGGCCGCACTACCGGCCGGGGACCTGGCTTCCTCACTGCACGCTCTCGACGGGCGTGCCGGCCGCGATGCTCGCCGATGCATTGGCCGCCTGCCTGGCCCTCCCGTTGCCGGTGCGCGCCCGTCTCCGCGCCGCCGCTCTCACCGACTCCCTCACCGGAGCCACCACGCCCCTGTGACGCGGCTGACCGCCTACGTCTCGGCCCTGGTCGCGCTCGACCTGGCACTGTTCTCGGCGATCGTGCCGCTGCTCCCGCAGCTATCCGACCAGCTCGACCTGACCAAGGTGCATTCGGGCCTGCTGCTTGGCGCCTACAGCGGAGCGGTGCTGGTCACGGCGGTGCCGCTCGGCCACCTGGCCGACCGTGTGGGCATGCGCAACGTGAACGTGGCGGGCTCGCTGCTGATGTCTGCGGCCACTGCCGCGTTCGCGGTGGGAAGCTCATTCGACGTGCTGTTCGCCGCCCGCGTCGCCCAGGGCGTCGCATCGGCAGTGGCGTGGAGCGCGGGCCTGGCCTGGCTTGCCGCTCGCACTCCAGAGCATCGACGCGGGGCCGGCATCTCGATCGCGAACGCCTCGGCCACCGGCGGCATGATCGCGGGGCCGGTGCTGGGCGGCGTCGTGGCCGGCGCCATCGGCACCCGCAGCACCTTCCTGGCGCTGTCGGCGTGCTCGCTGCTGCTGGCCGTGTGGGGCGCGTTCGAGCCGGATGCGCGTGCGCCGGCCGAGCGCGAGTCGAGCTTCCTTCCCGCGCTGCGGGCGGCCGCGGCCGAGCGGCTGATCGCCGTCAGCTTCATCCTGATCCTGCTGGTGGCCGTGATCGGCGGGACGCTGCAGGTGCTGATGCCTCTGCACCTCGGCGCCGAGGGCGTCACCCAGTCCGCGCTGGGGTTCCTGTACGCAGGTGGTGCCGCGCTCGGCGCGGTCACGATCACCACCACCGGGCGCCTGGGCGACCGCGTCGGCCGGCTGCCGCTGGCCCGTGCCGCCTGCCTGGCGACGGGCGGCGCCGTGGCGGTGCTGCTGCTGCCGCTGGGCACCGATCAGTTCGCGTTCATGCTGGTGGCGATCATCCCGATCCAGTCGGTGCTGTACGGGGTCGGCTACCCGCTGGGCGCCGACGGAGCCGACCGGGCAGGGCTCGGCCACGGGCTGGTGCTGGGGCTGATCAACGTGATCTGGGGCGCCGGCGCGGTGGCCGGGCCGGTGCTGGGCGCGGCCGTCGCGACCCACGCCGGCGACCGCACCGCCTACGCGCTGCTGGTGGTGCTCAGCTTCGGCGCTGCGGCGGCCGTCGGCCAGGTGGCGCGCAGCATGCGGGCCGCCGAGCCAACGATCCCCTAAGCCTCAACCTCGTAGCCGGCCGCCTTCGCAGCCGCGCCCACACAGGCCTCGTCCTGCTCGGCCGTGCCGCCGCTCGCGCCGATGCCGCCCACGAGCTGCCCGTCGCGGTACAGCGGCAGCCCACCCGCGTAGACGACCACCCGGGGATTGGTGCTCGGGTAGCTCCAGTCCGCGCCTCCCGGCTGCGTCGACTCCATGAACTCGCCGGTGCGCATGCCCCACAGCACGGCGGTGTAGGCCTTGCCGGCCGCCAGAGCGGGCGCCCCCAGAGGCGTGCCGTCCATGCGCTGGCTGGCGATCAGATGGCCGCCCGAGTCGACCACCGCCGCGGCCAGCGCCAGGCCTTCTGCGGCGGCCGCCTCGCGCACGCCTGCCAGCATGGCGAGGGCGCTGTCGAGCGTCGGGCTGTGTGACGGGATCAGGTCGGCCATCGCGTCGATTCTACGCTGATGCCAATCGCCTGTCGGCCCACCGCCGGCCGATCTCGGCCGAGAGCACCAGCACCATCGACAGCGCCACCACGATGGCGCCGATCGCGATCACCTGCGGCTCGAGCGACGGCGTGCGCGTCCCCGAGTACAGAAACACCGGGTAGGTGGGGGAGCCGGGAGGCGCGATGAACGACGCGATCGCGAACTCGTCGAACGAGATCGTGAAGGCGATGATCACGCTCGCCACCAGCGCCGGGGCCAGCAGCGGCAGCGTCACCAGCGTGAAGGCCTTGGTCGGGTTCGCTCCCAGGTCGCGGGCCGCCTCGACGATCGACGGGTCGAGCGTGCGCAGCCGCGGCAGCACCACCAGCAGCGAGTAGGGCAGCGAGATCGCGATGTGGCCGACCAGCACCGCGCCCAGCGACGCCTGGTAGCCGAGCTGGTGCAGCACGATCACCATGCCGATCGCGAGCACGATGTAGGGCACGACCAGCGGCAGCAGCAGCAGGGTCGTCCACAGCGGCCGCAGGAACAGCCGCCGGCGTGCCAGCGCCACCGCCGCCATGGTGCCGAGGGCCGTCGCCGCCAGGCCGTCCAGGAGGCCGATCATGGCGCTGCGCCGAAGCGCCGACGTGAGGTCGGAGTTGGCAAAGGCGGTGTGAAACCACTTGGTGGTGAAGCCGGCCCACGGCAGCGCCTGGATGTAGCTGTCCTCGAACGCGAAGACCACCAGCACGACCAGGGGCGCGTAGAGGAACAGCACCAGCAGGGTGAAGTAGCTGGTGAATCCGATCCTCCCGAGCCGGCCGACGACGGTCATGTGGCGGCGTCCTCGAGGTCGGTGCTGAGGTAGCGCCCGAATAGCAGCAGCAGCACCAGCACGATCGCCACCAGCCACAGCGCCAGCACCGCGCCGTAGTTCCAGTTGGGGGTGTCCGTGAAGAACGACTGGATGGAGTTGCCGAACATGAAGCTGCTGGGTCCGCCCACCAGGAGCGGCGTGATGAACTCACCCGTGGTCGGGATCAGCACGAACAGGAAGCCAGCGATCACACCCGGGATGCTGAGCGGAAAGGTGACGCGCAGGAATGCGGTCAGACGGGACGCGCCGAGGTCCTGGGCGGCCTCGATCAGCGAGCGATCCATGGTGTCCATCACCACGAACATGGGCACCGCCACGAACGGCACCCACGAGTAGAACAGCACCAGGCCCACCGAGAACCTGGAGTAGATCAGCCAGGGAATGCCGTCTCCGTGCGGCCGCAGGCCGAGCTCCCACAGCAGCGAGTTGAAGACGCCGTGGTTGTTCAGGATCACCTGCCAGGCGATCACGCGCAGCAGGTAGCTGGTGAAGAACGGCGCCAGTAACACCATCAGCAGTGCGTAGCGGCGCTTGCCGGCGACGAAGGCGAGGAAATACGCCAGCGGGTAGGCGGCCACGACGGTGATCACCGAAACCACCAGCGTGATCGTCATCGAGATCTTGAAGCGATCCCAGAACGGGTTGGAGCCGGGCGGCAGGAAGTCCTTCCAGTTCGCCGTCGAGAAGGCCGTGGGGACGCCCAGCAGGTTGGTCTTGAGGTTGACGCTGTAGAGCCCGATCAACACGATCGGCGCGACCAGCACCGCGAGCACCCACACCGCCGGCGGCAATATCAGCAGGCCGGAGCCCGGCCGCAGACGCGACGCCGAACTACGGGCACGCGACCCGACGGCGCTCATGCCCTGATCAGCTGGAAGCCATGGTCACTATGCAGCTGTGACCTTCTCCCACGCGGTCTGCACCGCGATCTCGTTCGGCTCCCAGCTCTGCAGGTGCACCTTGCTGGTGTCCGACAGCACGTTGGGGTTCCCGATGTCGAGCGACTTTGCCAGCTCCTGGTCGGTGATCTCGCTGGGCTTGATGGTGGCATCCGAGCTGCCGTAGTAGAAGTTGTTGGTCAGCGAGAGACTTGCCTGGTGGTTGATGAAGGACTCCACGTACTTGTGCGCGTGGTAGTAGTTGGCCGTGTCCTTACCGAGCATGAACCCGCAATACCAGCCCAGCCGGCCCTGCGTGGGCTGCATGAAGTTCATGGCGATCGGCGGCTTGTGCTCGCGCGCGTACACCCACTGGTCCTGCCAGCTGTAGGCGATCCAGATGTCGCCGTTGGTGAGCGCCGGCTGCAGGTTCGTGTACTCGCTGACCCACAGGAACTTGTTCAGGGGCTTCTGGTCGATCAGCGACTGCGTGGCCTGGTCGAGCTGGTCGCTCGAGAGGTTGTCCATCTGCGGGAAGCCGAGCTTCAGCGCGGCGATCTCGAAGTTGGTGGTGGCGCCGTTCCACATCGAGATGCGGCCCTTGTACTTCGGGTTCCAGAACAGCTCCCAGCCGGTCGCGTCGGCCGGGTCGACCATGTCCTCGCGGTAGATGACGCTGCCGTAGCCCCAGTCCCACGGGATCGCGTACTGCTGGCCGTTGAACTGGCCGCCCTTGACCAGCGCCGGGTTGAGGTTGGCGAAGCTGGGCAGCAGGCTGGTGTCCCAGGGCTGTACGAAGCCGCCGTCGACATAGTCCTTGAAGTTCTCGGCGCAGGGGTGCAGCACGTCGAACTTGGAGCCGGTGCGCACCTTGCCGATCGCCTGGCTGTCGTTGGTGATCAGGCTGTAGGCGAGGCCGTTCGCGCCGAACTCGTCGGTGTAGTCCTTGCCGAACTTGATGCCCTTGGTGGTCTGAGCCTTGGTGCCGGCCGCCTGGTAGCCGTCCCACTCGAGGATCGACATGTTCCCGGGCTCCTGGCCGATCTTCGGGCGTGACGTGCTTGCCGACGACCCGCCTGAGCTGGAGGAGCCACAGCCGGAGAGAATGACCCCGGCGCCGAGGCTGGCCGTACCTGCAAGAAACCCGCGTCGATCCATCGACCGCATGAGAACCCTCCGTTCGGTGTCCAGGTGCGCGAATATACCGGTACGGTGAAAGTGATGTCTAGATCTGGTGTGACGGCGCTTGCCTTGATGGTGGCCGCTTTGCTGGCGGCGTCGGCGTGCGGCAACGGGTCGGCTGCGTCCTCGTCCTCGCATCCGCCGCCGGCGGTGCTGCCGGCCTCCGCCGTGCCCTACCTGCCAAGCACCGCGCAGGTGCTGGGCGCCTCGTCGCTGGCTCACCAGGACGCGCTGCCCGCCGTGGCGGACAAGCTCTCGGGCTGGGGCTTCCGCAGCGCCGCTCAGCGCACCTTCCAGGGTCAGTCGAAGCATCTGCAGATCGTGGTCTCGCGGACCGTCCAGTTCGACTCGCCGGCCGGTGCCCGCGCCTACCTGGACTACCTCCGCGCCAACGCCAACTCCGTCTACGGGGTTTCGACGCAGGAGCCGCAGTCGAACCGCGGCCGCAGCGGTGTGGTTGTGCATCCGCAGGCCTGCGCCTGCCACATGGCGGCGGCCACCTTCATGGGGCTGCTGCAGCACGGGTCACGGGTCAGCTACCTCTCGCTGACCGGGCCCAAAGCCAGCGCCTCGTTGCTGCAGCAGCTCGAGACGCTCGCGCCCTGATGCGGATCCTGCTGCTCTCCAACATGTACCCCAGCCGCGAACGGCCCGAGTACGGCGTCTTCGTGGAACGCCTGGCGGAGGCGCTGCGCGCACGCGGTCATGAGCTGGACGAGGCCGTGCTCGAGTCAGGCGCACGCGGGCGGCTGCGCACGCCGCTCGCCTACCTGCAGCTGCTCGGGCGCGCGCGCCGGCTGGTGCGCCAGCGTCACCCGGATGTGATCTACGCGCACTACCTTGTGCCGACCGGGCTGGTGGCGATGGCGGCGGGGGCGCCGTTCGTGATCACGGCGCACGGGCAGGATGTCGCCAACGTCGGCACCGTGCCGCTGGTGGGCGGGCTGACGCGCCGTGTGGTGAGCCGCGCCGCGGCGGTGATCTGCGTGTCCGAGTACCTGGCGCTGCGGCTGCCGGGCCATCCCCGGCGGATCGAGGTGATCGACTGCGGGGTGGACTCCGGGACGTTCGCGCCCTCACCCCGTGCCGATGGCGTGGGGCCGCGCTATCTGGTGGCCGGCAGCCTTACCGAGCGCAAGAACGTTGGACGGCTGATGGAGGCGTTCGGGCGGCTCCGGTCGGGCACGCTGACGGTGGCCGGGGCCGGCCCGCTGGAGGCGGAGCTGCGGGCTGCCGCGCCGGAGCGGGTCACGTTCCTGGGCCGGGTCGATCCGGGTCGGATGCCCGAGCTCTACCGAGCCTGCGACGTCTACTGCCAGCCCAGCCTGGTGGAGCCGCAGGGCCAGGCGCTGCTCGAGGCATTGTCCAGCGGACGGCCCGTGCTCGCGACCAGGGTAGGCGGGCCGCCGGAGTACGTGACGGATGCCTGCGGCGTCCTGGTCGATCCGCTCGATGTCGCGGGCATCGCCGAGGGCATGCGGGCGGCGGCCGAGCTGCCGGTGCCGTGTCCGGCGGCGGCGGAGGTGGCCCAGCGACACTCGGTCGCGCGCGCCGCGGAGCTGGTCGAGCAGCTGCTCGTGGAGGTAACCTCCAACGACGATGGTTGAAGGCGGACTGCTGGTGATCAGCGGGCTCGGCGCCGGTGCGGCGCTGATGGCCGGGGCGCGCACGCGCAGGCCGTCACCACGGCCGGCCGGCCGGCTCGATCCGGCCGACGTAGGCCTGCGGGAGTTCCCCGCCCGCGGTGCCTTCGTCCAGTACTCGGCGCCGGCAAGCCCGGCCTGCCGCGTCTCCCTCAACCGCCTGGCGGCGACCGTCGCGGTGCACCACGCCGACGCGATCGTGATCGAGCTGCACGGTCGCGCCGGAGACCATGGGCGGGCCGTTCCGACGGTGCTGTACGTGGACTCGAGCGGCGAGGTGGTGCAGCGGTGGGTGGGGCCGCCGGAGCGCGCGGAGCTGGCCGAGCTGCTCGCCGGTTAGCTGCCCGGGCCGAGCTGGTCGATGCTCTCCAGCCGGCGCTCGATGAAGGGCCGGAAGCGCTCGTCGATGCCGGCCTCCTCGGCCAGTCGCAGGGCCTGCTCGAACGTACCGCGGGCCTTCGCGTACTTGTCGTCTCCGCCCTGCTTGAGCCGGTTGTCGCCGACGATGATCAGCTTCTGGACGCGCTCCGCGGCCTGGTCAGGGTCGATCCCGGGCATGGCATGAGCATAGTGCTGCGCACCCGCCCCGGTACGCTTACGGGGTGGCGACCCAGATCCGGCTGACAGAGCTCTCGCACGGCGCCGGCTGTGCATGCAAGCTGCCGGCCGGCTCGCTGTCCCAGGTGCTGGCCGGAATGCCGGCCGCCGCGCGACCGCCTCAGCTGTTGGTCGGAAACGAGTCTCTGGACGACGCGGCGGTCTGGCGCGTGTCCGACGAACTGGCCGTGGTCACCACCATCGACTTCTTCACGCCGCTGGTCGACGACCCGTACACGTTCGGGCGGATCGCCGCCACCAACGCCATCTCCGATATCTATGCGATGGGTGCAGCGCCCGCGTTCGCGCTGAACGTGGTCGCCTTCCCGAAGGCGCTGCCGATGGAGCTGCTGGGCGAGATCCTGCGGGGCGGGGCGGAGGTGGCGGAGGCCGCGGGAGTGGCGATCGCCGGCGGCCACTCGATCGACGACCCCGAGCCCAAGTACGGGATGGCGGTGACCGGGTTCGCGCATCCCGACCGGATCTGGACGAACACGGGTGGCCGGCTGGGCGACGTTCTGGTGCTCAGCAAGCGGATCGGCACGGGGATCGTGGCCACGGCGATCAAGCGGGAGCAGGCAGAGCCGAGCGTGGTGGAGGCCGCGGTGGAATCGATGACAACGCTGAACGACCGGGCTGCGGCGCAGCTGCGCGAGCTTGCGCCGAGCGCGGTCACCGACGTGACCGGGTTCGGGCTGGTCGGGCACGCCCGCGAGCTGGCGGCCGGGTCGGGCACCCAGGCACGCCTGTGGCTGCAGGCGGTGCCGCTGCTTCCGGGCGTGCGCGAGCTCGCGGAGAGCGGGGTGGTGCCGGGCGGGACGCGGATCAACCTGGAGGCCGCTGACGCGTATGCGACGTTCGGCGAGCACCTGGACGAGGTGGAGCGGCTGATCGCCTGCGACGCGCAGACGTCGGGAGGTCTGCTGGCCGCGCTCTCGACCGCCGACGCGGAGCGGCTGGGGTGGCCCGTGGTGGGCGAGCTGGGCGACGGGGCGCCCGGAACCGTGTTGGTAGACTGAGATCCATGGCGTTCCTGTTCTCGTTCACGCAGATGATCCTTGCCGCGTTGCTGGTCGTGCTGGTGCTCATGCACTCCGGCAAGGACGCCGGCCTGTCGGGCATGTTCAACCCCGGGCAGAGCAGCTTCGGCGGCACCGCCGTGATGGAGCGGAACCTGAACCGCCTCACCGTCCTGGTGGCGATCCTGTTCGCGGCGAACGGGATCGTGCTCGGATTCCTGCTGTAGACTCAGGCGGCCCTCGCGCTGGTGGCGGAATTGGTAGACGCGCAAGGTTGAGGGCCTTGTGACCTGAATGGGTCGTGGAGGTTCAAGTCCTCTCCAGCGCACTTCCGGAAGCCGCCCGCCAAGGCGGTTTCCGTTTTCCGGCCCTAGGCGGGATTCCTAGGACTCGTCGCGGCGGGTTGCATAGTCCGGTGCGACCAGCTGCTCGTGCTCGGGGTGCTGCTCGATATACCAGGCGATGAAGGGGCAGAGGGGGACGACGGCCAGCCCCTCACGGCGCGCATCGGCCAGCGCGGCCTCGGCGAGGCGGCTGCCGAAGCCCCGGCCCTCGTACGCGGGGTCGACATTGGTGTGCGTGAACGCGATCCGATCGTTGCGCTGCCGGTAGGCCAGCTCTCCGATCCGCTCACCGCCGAGGAGCAGCTCGTACCGGTGGGCCTCGGGCACGTTGATCACCGTCGCGTCGCCGGCGGGTGCCGCCCGCCGCTCGCCCGTCTCGAGCTCGCCCGCGTCCCTGAAGTATTCGAGCAGCTTGCCGGCCGCGTCGGACTCCCGTGCATCGCGGTGATCGGCAAAGCGTCGTCGATGGACTGCCGTAAATCGCCACGGCTCGCGCCGGCGCAGGTGGGCGAAGATCTCACGTGTACCGCGGAGGACCTGTCCGTCCTCGGTCTGCATGACCGGGATCTGATCTGTTCCAGCCAGCTCGCGGAGCCGTTCCCGTTGCTGGGGCCAGGGTTCCACCTGCCGCACGACGGCATCGATGCCGAGCTCGGTCAGCACCTCGCGAACCGGTGAGGAGAAGGGGCACCACTCTGCCTGGTACAGGGTGACGAGCGAATCGGGCATGAGCTTTGGACGTCCTTCGTGTCGACGTGGGTGAGGTGACGCATGGTGCCACGCCGACGCCTCTGCGCCGGAGTCCCAGGGGCTGGATGCAACACCGGCGTCTGGCACCGGTGTTGCGCCCGATTCTACGAATTTCGTAGAAAAGACCGGCCTTTTCTACGAAATTCGAGGCGGCGACCCGGTTTTGCTATCGGAATTCGTGCAACACCGGTGCCAGACGCACGTGTTGCGCCAGCGAACCGTGACTTTGCCGTGACGGGTTCTCCCAGGCCGCTCGGCCGGCCGGCCCGAACGGGCCGGCCGCGGGGAGCGCAAGGATCTGAGTGCTACGTTGAGGCGCTGTGAGCGGCGTCTTTCTGTTCCTCGCTTCGTTTCTGGCCAGCGCCGTTGAGGGAGTGGAGGCGCTCACGATCGTGCTCGCGGTAGGGGTCGCCCGCGGATGGCGATCGACGCTGGCCGGGGTGGCGGCTGCGAGTGCCGCTCTGGCCGCCGTCGTGCTGGTGCTGGGGCCCGCCCTCACGGTGATTCCGATCCGGGGCCTCCGGGTGGTGGTCGGCGGTCTGCTGCTCGTGTTCGGCCTGCAGTGGCTGCGCAAGGCGATCCTGCGGGCCAGCGGCTTCAAGGCGCTGCACGACGAGGATGCGATCTATCGCCACGAGGCCGAGCAGGCTGCGGCGGCGGGTACGACCACTCGCGCGAGCATGGACTGGTACTCGTTCACGGTCGCGTTCAAGGGTGTGTTGCTGGAAGGCCTCGAGGTGGCGTTCATCGTCGTCACGTTCGGCAGCAACCAGGGAAACGTCCCGCTCGCCGCCGCGGGAGCCGTCGCAGCGATCCTCGTCGTCGCGATCGTCGGCCTGCGCGTCCGGGCGCCGCTTGGGCGGGTACCTGAGAACACGATGAAGTATGCGGTGGGACTGCTGCTGACCACATTCGGCACGTTCTGGGCGGCCGAGGGAGCCGGCGTCTCCTGGCCGGGAAGCGACCTGGCGCTGCTCGTCCTGCTCGCCTTCTACGCCACGGCGTCCTGGATCCTGGTCAAGCTGCTCACGGCCAGGCATACGGCGCGTTCCCTGGCCGTGGCCGGTACGGCGGCCGGGGAATGACCGCACTCGCGTCGTTCGGCCGGTTTCTGTACGACTTCGTGATCGGCGATGACCGGACGACCGCGGTCGGCGTCGTAGTCGCCGTCGGCCTCACCGCGCTGGTCGTCCACGCCGGGTGGGCGGGGTGGTGGCTGCCGCCGCTGGTCGTGGTCGCGTCGCTGTCCCTGTCCCTGTGGCGGGGTACGCGGAGTATTGACGTGGAATAGCATTCGCGCTATAGATATAGCGCGATGGCTATGTTTCCGGCGACGGCGTCCCAGTATCCACCCGGCTCGAGGGATCTCCCCGACGCCGTGGCGCCCCCCGGCGCACATGCTCTGCGCATGACGTATCACCGGCATACATCCAGCAGCCGGGTTGATTCGTGCCTCCGTGCCGCCGATACCACCAAAGGAATGCCATGAGCAGAGACGACGACATCACCCGCGCAGAGGTTGTTGCGCTGTCGGCCCAGGTCGGCAGCCTGACCCAGCGCGTCTACCAGCTCGAGCAGACGATCGAGTCGCTGACGGCGGCGCATCCCGCACCGACGCCCGCGCCGCAGCCGAGCACGTACGTCGTCCCGCGCCGTCAGCCGGCCGCCCCCGCTCCCGTGGCGCCGCGGCCCGTGATGCCGCCGCCCGCCCCCCCGCGCCGGCCGGTCGCGCCGCGGCCACAGCGCGAGCCCATCAACTGGTCGAAGCTGGCCGAGCAGGCATTCGCCGCGCGCACCCTGGCCTGGGCGGGCGGCATCGCCACCGCCCTCGGCGTCGCCCTGCTATTCGTGCTCGCCGCCAGCCGCGGATGGGTCACCCCCGAGATGCGGGTGGGACTGGGCCTGCTGGTCTCGTTGGGACTGCTGGCAGCCGCCTTCGACCTCGACCGGCGCGGGTGGCGCGCCGACGCGATCCTATCGGCCGGCGGCGCCGGCATCGCCGGCCTCTACGCCACGCTGTGGGCGTCGATCTCGATGTACCACTTCCTCTCCGAGGCGCTGGGTCTTCCTTGCGCCGCGGCCATCGCGGCGCTCGCCGTCGCCCTGGCGATCCGGGTCAAGCAGGAGCCGCTGGCCATCTTCGGCATCGTTGCGGCGATGCTGGCGCCGACGCTCGTGTCACAGGACGTTACGGCTGCGGGAGCCCTGTTCTCCTTCGTGATCGCATGCGCGGGGCTGCCGCTGTTCTGGCGCTACCGGTGGACGTGGCTGCTGGTCTCGATCTGGGGTACCGCAATCCTGACGCTGGCGCCGCTCTACCTGACCACGCACACCGGGCTCTCCACCGCCGTCCTGGCGGGCGCCCTGTTCTTCGGCCTGTTCACGGTCGAGGGACTCGTCAGCGAACTGCGTCCCGGCCAGCGCGACCGGATCACCGAGCTCGGATGGCTGCTGCTCGGCACCAGCATGTTGCTCAGCTTCGCCGTCAGCTTCCTCTATGCGGGCAATCGGGAGGTGCTGGGAACGCACCTGTCCGGGTTCGTGCTGCTGGGCGTCGCAGGTCTCTACGCGCTGCTGGCCGTGACACCGCTGCTGCTGCGCCGGCGTCACGCCGACGTCACCGACCTGCTGGCCGGGTTCGGGCTGGCCGCGCTGGCCACCGCCACCGGTCTGCTGCTGGGCGGCCCCGGCATGGTCTGCGGCTGGGCGGCGGAGTCCGTCGTCATGATCGCGGTGTCCGAGCGGCTGCTGCGCAGACACGGCACCCGGCGGCTGCGGTTGACCGTCGCCAGCGGCGTCTACCTGCTGCTCGCAGCCTTCCAGACGTTGATGATCACGGCACCGACCGCGGTGCACCTCGCCTCCGTCGGTGCCGGCTCCACCGGCGGCTCGGTGGCCCTCGGCGCGGTCACCCTGGCCGGCATCGTGTTCTGCTTCGGCCTCCGTGTCTTCGCCGTCCGCGAGCTGCGCTTCGTGTGGCTGCTGCCGGCATCTGCGCTCGGCTACCTGCCGGTGTGGGCGCTCGGCGGCCAGTGGGCGGTGATCGCCTACGCTGCGCTGGCGGCGGCCCTGTTCGGCTACCGCCGTTCGCGGTGGATGGTGGCATGGCTGGACGACCAGGTCAGCGTCGTCGTCGCGACCAGCTACTGGGTCGCCGGGCTCGGCGTCTCCGCCGCCGTTGCGGCCCCGCTGAGCGCCATCGACCACGGCCAGTTCGGCAACCGAGACGGCCTCGCCGGCCTGGCCGCGCTGGTGGCGTCGGGCATCGTCGGGACATGGTCGGTGCGGCGGCTGCCCATCCGTGAGATCTCCTACGCGGCGCTGGCACCAGCCGCTGTGTTCGGCTATCTGGTATGTGAGACCGTCAGCCAGCACCAGGCGATGTGGACGGCGCTGGCCGTGACCGCCGCAGCCGGGGCTGCCGTGCATGTCCCGGCGCTTCGCCGGCGCATCGGCGAGGGCCCGCTGCTCGTGATCGGCGCCGGCTACCTGAGCGCGGCCGTGGCCGGGCTGCTGAGCCTCGACGACGCCCGTCAGGCGATCGCGGACCACGGACAGCGCAACGGCTGGGGCTCGCTGCTCGCCGCCGTCGCAGCTGCCTTCCTGCTCGCGACCGCCGTGCGCGATCCGCGGCTGCGCGCATACGCGATGTGGCTCCCGGCGGTGCTCGCCGGCTGGCTCGCGGCGCTCGTCCTGCCCGGCCAGTATCCGCTGGTCTGCTGGGCCGGGATCAGCGTGATCGTCTCCGCCTTCGTGATCTGGCGGCCCGCGTCGCTGGAACGGAGGATCGTGCGCCAGCCGCTGCGCGAGCTGGCCGCCGCTTCCGCGGTGCTGATGACGGTGCTGGTCGTGGCGGTCTACGAGACGCCGCACATGCTGTTCACGACCAACCACGATCCCGCGGATGGCCTGGCGGCGGCACTGGCCTCGGTGGTCGCGCTCGGCTTCCTGATCGCGAGCTCGGCCACTCCCCGCGCAGACGGCGAGCGGTGGCAGCTGGGCGGCGTGCGCGTCGCCACGGCCGCCGCCGTGACGACCTGCGCGATGGCGCTGTGGACGCTGGCGGCCGCGATCCTGGGCGCGGGCCAGCTGCTGGTGGAGGGCGCGAGCCCCGCCTTCCAGGACGTGCACGACCGCTTCCAGCAGGGCCACGTGCTCGTATCGGTCAGCTGGGTGCTGACCGGTCTCGCGCTGGTCGTGATCTCGCTGCGCGGCAATCGCCGGAGCCTGCGTATTGCCGGCATCGCGCTGCTGTTTGCGGCGCTCGGCAAGCTGTTCCTGTACGACCTGGCGTTCCTGACCGCGATGGCGCGTGCCGTCAGCTTCATCGTGACCGGCTCCGTGCTGCTGGTCGCGGCGCTGCTCCTGCAGCGGTTCTCACCGCAGGTGAAGGCGGTGCTGGGGGACGACGGCGCCGCCGGGCAACCGTCGTAGCGGGGTTTTCCACACCGGTGCGCGGGGAACCAATCGACCATGCAGACCGTGTTGCCGGAATCGCCGGAAGCGCCGGACACGCACGAGAACGAGTCCGCCGACCACCGCCACAATCGCCAGCTGGTGGAGCTCCTGAACGAGCTGCGGGTGGTGCTCCCCGGCGTCCAGATGCTGTTCGGGTTCCTGCTGGCGGTGCCGTTCACGCAGCGCTTCAGCAGCGTCACCGATCTGCAGAGAAACGTCTATTACGCCACCTTCCTGGCGGCTGCGGCGGCCTCGGTGTTCCTGATCGCCCCCGCCAGCTTCCACCGCATCGTGTGGCGGCACGGCCGCAAGCGTCAACTGCTGCAGGCATCGAACAAGCTGGCCATCATCGGCACGGCCTTCCTGGCTTCTGCGATCGCGGGATCGGTGGGCCTCGTCACCAGCCTGCTGTTCGGCGATACCTGGGCAGCCGGTGCCGCCGCCGTCGTGGCCGGGATGATCGCGGTGATCTGGTTCGTGCTGCCGTTCGTCTCGCGACTGCTCGGCGCGCCGCACGGCGAGCGCTCCCCCCGCTGACCGATCAACGCGATCCGTCAGGCTGTAAAGTGGGCGCGGAGAGCATCCTGTGACTACCGGCCACACCGACGACACTCGCAGTGACATCGCGTGGCTGGGCACCCGGCTCCAGCATCTTCAGACGCTGTCCGCGACGCTGGCGGGGGCGCGCACCGAGCAGGAGGCGATCGAGGCGACGCTCAACCCGGGCCTGGACGTGTTCGAGGCTGATCAGGCCGTGATCGCGATGCTGGACGAGTCGGGCACCATGTTTCGCATCGTCGCCGTAAGCGGCTACCCCGACCAGGTCGAGTCCGACTGGTCGATGTTTCCCAACAGCGACGAGTTTCCGCTGTCCGCTGCCGTCCGCCAACGTCAGCCGGTGATCGTGGACGGCCCCGAGGAGCTGATCCGCCGCTACCCGAAGCTGGAGGGCACGGGCCGTTCGGCTGCGCTCGTCTGCCTGCCGATGGGTGACTTCGGCGGGATCGCGCTCGGCTATGACCGCGAGAAGACGTTCGGCGATGCGGAGCTCGAGTTCATGACGGCGGTCGTCCGTCAGTGCTCCGAGGCGATCAGGCGCACCGCGTTCGACGCGGAACGCGGGCGCAGGGCCGAGCGGCTGGCGCTGCTGGCCGAGGCCGGCGCAGCCTTCGCCCGGTCGTTGGACTACCGCACCACTCTGGGGGAGGTCGCGAACCTGGCCGTGCCGGCCATGGCGGACTGCTGCATCGTCGATGTGCTCGAGCCCACCGGGCTGCATCAGCTCGCGACGGTGCACGTCGAGCCGGGCAAGATCGCGCGCGTCGCCGAGCTGGAGACCAGCTACCCGGCCGATCCGGCGGAGCCGCACAGCGCGGTCGGTGGTGTGCTGCGGAGCGGGGAAGCGCTGCTGGTGTCACCCGTGACCGAGGAGTTCGTCCGCAGCGTGACGCGTGACGAGGCGCACCGAGATGCCGTACACGCGCTCGGCATGCGTTCGCTGATCATCGTTCCGCTGATCGCGCGCGGCCGGACGCTCGGCGCCATCACGCTCATCTACGACACGTCCAGCCGCCACTACGATGAGCACGACCTGACGACCGCCGCCAGCCTGGCCGATCGCGCCGCCCTGGCCATCGACAATGCCCGGCTGCACCAGGCCCAGACCGAGATCGCGCGCACCCTGCAGCAGGGGCTGCTGCCGGACGCGCTGCCGGCCATTCCCGGCGTCGAGATCACCGCGCGGTACCTGGCTGCCGGTGAGGGGCTCGAGGTGGGAGGAGACTTCTACGACGTGTGGACGATGGACGGCTCCTTCGGCGTCGCCATCGGGGACGTTTCGGGCAAGGGGGCGCGGGCGGCGGCGATGACCTCGCTGGCGCGGCACACGGTGCGCGTTGCATCGCTGCACGAGCCCACTCCCAGCCGCGTGCTGCGGGTGCTGAACGGCGAGATCCTGACGCACCGCCCCCCGGACATGTTCTGCACCGCGGCGTATGCGCACGCCGTCCCCAGCGCCGATGGCGGCATCGACGTCACGATCGCCCTGGGCGGGCATCCTCCGGGCGTGATCGTGCGTGACGGCGGCGGCCTCGAGCAGGCCGGCGAGCTGGGCACGCTGCTGGGCGTCCGCGAGGACGTCACCCTGACCGACGACGGGTTCCACCTGGCGCCCGGCGATGTGCTGGTGCTCTGCACGGACGGCGTCATCGAGCGCCGTGACGGAGGGCGGATGCTGGGCGAGGCGGGGCTCGCCGAGGTGCTCACCGGCATCGCCGCGGGAGCGGACGCCGAGAACGTCGCGCTTGCGGTGGAACGCGCGGTGATGGAGTTCGCCTCCGGTGCCCCGGAGGACGACGTCGCGATCGTCGTGGTTCGGCCCACGGGCGATCCCGCCGGATTATGCTGATCTGATGAGCGCCTCGAGTTCGATACAGATCGCCCGCGACGGTGATGTCGCCGTGGTCGTTCTGCAGGGCGAGCATGACATCTCAACGGCGGACCGGCTGCGTCGGGCGATCGAGAGTGCGCGCGACGGTTCGACGCCGGTGGTGGTCGATCTGACCGAGGCGACGTTCATCGATTCGGCCGTGCTGGGCGTGCTGATCGCCGAGCACGAGCGCGCGGCGTCGAACGGCTCCGCGGTCGGCTACGTGGTCGGCGCCGGGGCCGGCCACAGCGTGCACCGGATCATCGATCTGGCCGGCGTGACTGCGGTGTTGCCGATCTCGAGCGACCGCGCGACCGCGCTGCGAGCGATCCGGGGCTAGCCGCCGCGATCAGCGCACCCAGGATCGGGTGCAGCACACCGGTGGTGAGGGACTCCATCTGCGGCTGAAACAGCGTCGCCAGGTAGAAGGGGTGGCCGGGCAGCTCGACGGCCTCCACGCCGGCATCGTCGGCGTAGGCGCCGATCACCAGCCCGGCGGCGGCCAGCGCCTCGCGGTACCGCTCGTTCAGCCCGTAGCTGCAGTAGTGGAAGCCCGAGAAGGGAGCCTCGCCGGTGAGTGCCGCCAGCCGGGTGCCCGCTACCGGCCGGATCTCCCTCCGTTGCCCCACCAGGCTACAGGCGAGCGATGCCACCAGAGGTTCGGTCGCGCCCGGGTCGACCTCGCCATGGGCAGCGTCGTCCAGACCGGCGACGTTGCGTGCGAACTCGACCAGCATGTACTGGCAGCCGCCGCAGGTGCCGAGGATCGGCGTCCCGCCTCGCCGCGCGGCCTCGATGATGCGGTAGACGGCCTGATCGTCGCGGTAGGGGCTGCCGGGAGCAACCCAGACCGCATCCACGGCGTCCATCGCGACCGGAAGATCGGTGCCGTGCCAGGCGGCTTCCACGTCCGGCGGCACGAGCGTCAGCGTGTGGTCGATGGCCCGGTGCGTCTCGTACTCGCGGTTGTGATCGCCCACAACCGCCAGGCGGATCTCGTGCATGGAGATCATCCTAGATGAGCAGACTGTATCGTCGTCGACATGCGCAGGGCATCCATCGGAACCACCGGCATAGAGCTGTCGGCGATCGGGCTGGGCGGGTTCGAGCTGGGCGGGACCGTGGCGGACGTGCCCGCCGCGCGCGCCGCCATCGCCGCGGCGATGGAGTCCGGCGTCAACTGGGTGGACACCGCCGACTCCTACCGCGCGACCGCCAACGAGTCGGTGATCGGGGAAGCGCTCGGCGGACTGCGGGAGCGACCGCTGATCTCGTCCAAGCGCTGGCCGACCGGCGACGGCTTCTCCCCGGCGGGCATCCATGCCGGCTGCCGCGACAGCCTGCGGCGGCTGGGAGCCGACCACCTCGACCTCTACTTCCTGCACTGGCCGGACGAGCGGATTCCGCTCCAGGAGAGCTGGGGTGCGATGGCCGAACTGGCCGACCAGGGCCTGGTGCGCGCGATCGGCCTGTCCAACTACACGCTCGCGCAGATCGAGGCCTGCCACGCCGCCCGGCCGGTGGACGTGATGCAGGACGGCCTGTCGCTCGTCGACTACCCCGAGAACCGGCACAAGGTCGCCGCCTGCGGGTGGCAGGGCATCGCCGCCGTGATCTACGAGCCGCTGGCCGGCGGCCTGCTGGCGGGCGCCTATGCGGGCTCGGCCGACGTCCGCGCGAAGTGGGGCGACGACGTCGACGAGTACGAGTTCTTCGGCCGCCTGTTCGGCGCCGACCAGGAGCCGCGCAGCATGGCGCTGACCGCGGAGCTGAAGCGGGTCGCGGAGCAGCGCGGAGTCGGCATGGCCCAGCTGGCCATCGCCTGGGTGCTGGCGCAGCCGGGTGTCACGTCGGCGATCTGCGGTAGCAGCAATCCCGCGCACGTTGGCAGCAACTCGGCGGCTGCGGAGATCGAGCTCGACGACGACGCGCTGGCCGAGCTGGAGGCTGTCATGCAGCTCGGCCCGGCCTTCGCCTGACCGTATACTGCCGCCCATGGCCTTCGTCACGGTGACGGTCCGTGTCCGGCGTCAGACGCCGGCACACCCAGCGGCTCGCTAGCGGTCAACACCTCCTGCGCAGCCCACTTGCGGACGAGCTGGCCGCCGCCGCCGGCATCGCCGGCAGCGACCTTGTGGTCGAGATCGGCGCCGGCACCGGCCGGCTGACCGCGCCTCTGGTCGAACTGGCCGGCCACGTGATCGCGATCGAGGTCGACCCGCGCCTCGCGCGGCTGCTGCGGCGCAGGTTCCAGTGTGGCGGGCGGGTCACCGTGGTCGAGGCGGACGGGTTGGCGGCGGCGCTGCCAGCGTGCCCGTTCCGGGTGGTCGCGAACCTGCCGTTCGCGATCACGACCCCGATGCTCCGGCGCCTGCTGGACGACCCGGACCTGCCGCTGATCGCCGCCGACCTGGTCGTCCAGGGCGGCTTCGCAGTGAAGCGCTGTTCGCCTCGGCCGTGCACGCTGCTCTCGGCCGGCTGGCTGCCCTGGTGGCAGCTGGCGGTGGAGCGGGTGCTGCCGCCCGACTGCTTCCAGCCGCCGCCCTCGGTCGAGAGCGCGATCCTCAGCGCACGGCGCCGGAGCCGACCGCTGGTGGACGCGGCGGCTGCCGACGACTACCGGCTGCTGCTGCGCCGGGCCTTCCGTCGCGACAACCGGCCGGTGCGGCTGGCGCTGGGCCTGGAGCGGAGGCGCTGGACAGCGTTCTCACGGCCGCGCGGACTGGCCGGCGATGCCCGCCCGACGCAGCTCGACGTCTGGGACTGGGCGGCTCTGCACGCGTACGTGCGGTCGTTCACTGCGTCCCGCCGGCACCGGCCAGGTGCATGATGCGGGGGTGGCCGGGACGACGATGACCAGAGGGTTGCGCAGCTACGGCGCCCTGCTGGCCCAGCCGGGCGCGGCCGCGTTGGTGGCATGGGGGCTGGTTGCGCGGATGCCGATCGGCATGATCGGGCTGGCGCAGGTGCTGCTGATGCGAGGATCTGGTGCGAGCTACGCCGATGCCGGACTGGTGACCGCAGGCGGAGCCCTCGCGTATGCGGTGGGAGCGCCGGTGGCAGGCCGCCTGATCGATCGCCGCCGGCCGTTCGTCGTGCTGATCGCCTACGGTGTGGTCTACCCTGCCGCGCTGGCGCTGCTGGTCGTGCTTGCGGCATCGGATGCGCCGCTGTGGTCACTGGTGATCGTGTCGACGGCGTCCGGCGCCTCGCAGCCTCCGGTCGCTCCGACCGTGCGCATGCTGTGGTCGTCGCTGGTCGTCTCCAGCCACCACTCGGCGGCGTTTGCGTTCGAGGCAACGGCCCAGGAGCTGCTGTTCATCACCGGGCCGCTGGTGGTGGGCGTCCTGACCGCGGTGTTCTCGCCCAACGCCGGCGTGATTGCCGCCGGCGTCGTCTCGATCGTGGGCGTCGCCGGATTCGTGATGATCGGGCCGGTACGCCGCCGGCTCCCCGAGCCCCACGAGCACGAGCGGCACAGCCACCCGCTGAGCACGCTGGCGCCGCCGATGGTACGCCGGATCGTCGCGTTCAGCGTCGGCTACGGCCTTGCCTTCGGCGCCGTCGAGGTGGCGATGCCGGCGTTCGCCGAGGCCCACGGCGGCCGTGCACTCGGCAGCGTCTGTCTGGCCGCGTGGTCAGGCGGAAGCCTCATCGGTGGGCTGCTGGCCGCCGGCCACCGGCCGCACGATCCACTCCGCAGCCTGCGCCTGATCAGCCTGCTGTTTGTCGTCTTGCTGCTACCGCCGCTGCTGGCGGGGTCGGTCTGGATGATGTCCGTGTTCATGCTGATCGCAGGCCTGCCGATCGCCCCCAGCTTCGCGCTCACCTACGGCATGGTGCAGCACACGGCGCGGCCGGGCACCCAGGCTGAGGTGTTCGGATGGCTGAGCACGGCGATCGTGGTCGGGGTCGCTGCTGGAGCCGCCCTGGGCGGCAGCCTGATCACCCGCTCCGGAACAAACGCATCGATCCTGCTGGGCGTGGTCGGCGCGCTGGCCGCCGTCGCCGTGGTGATGCTGCCGGCGCCTACGGCGGGGCCCGCCGGCTAGATCACCTCGTCGCGGGCGGAGACGAACTGCTCGACGGCGAAGTCGAGCTCCTCGACGGTGTGGGCGGCGGACATCTGCGTGCGGATTCGCGCCTTGCCCTTCGGCACCACCGGGTAGGAGAACGCGACGGCGTACACGCCGCGGCGCATCAGCGCGTCCGCCAGCCGGCCGGCAAGGGCAGCGTCGCCGATCATCACGGGCACGATCGGATGGTCGCCGGGCAGGATGTCGAACCCGAGCTGCGACATGCGACCCCGGAAGTGCGCTGTGTTCGCCCGCAGCATTTCGCGCAGGTCGCCCGACCGCTCGATCAGGTCGAGCGCGGCCAGGGCGGCCCCGGCCACCGGCGGCGGGATGCTGTTCGAGAACAGATACGGCCGCGACCGCTGGCGCAGCAGCTCCACGATCTCGCCCCGCGCGGCGACGTAGCCTCCGCTGGCACCGCCCATCGCCTTGCCCAGTGTGCCGGTGAGCACGTCCACGCGGCCGATCACGTCGTGGAGCTCGTGCGTGCCGCGCCCGCCCGGGCCGACGAACCCGACGGCGTGCGAGTCGTCCACCATCACCAGGGCATCATGCTGCTCGGCCAGGTCGCAGATCTCCGCCAGCCGGGCCACGTAGCCGTCCATCGAGAACACGCCGTCGGTTGCGATCAGCCGGTAGCGGGCGCCCGACGCCTCCTGCAGCCGCGCCTCCAGCTCGTCCATGTCGCTGTTGCGGTACCGCAGCCGCTGGGCCTTGCAGAGCCGAATCCCGTCGATGATCGACGCGTGGTTGAGCTCGTCGGAGATGACCGCGTCGTCGGCGCCCAGCAGCGCCTCGAAGAGACCGCCGTTGGCGTCGAAGCAGGAGCCGTAGAGGATCGCATCCTCGCTGCCCAGGAACTCGCTGAGCCGGCGCTCCAGGTCGCGGTGGAGGGACTGCGTACCGCAGATGAAGCGCACGGAGGCCATGCCGAAACCCCAGCGATCGAGCGCCTCGTGCGCAGCCGCCACGATCTCCGGGTGGCTGGCCAGCCCCAGGTAGTTGTTCGCGCAGAGGTTCAGGACGCGGCCCGACCCGGACACGTCGACCATGTCCGCCTGCGGCCCTTCGATCTCGTGTTCCGTCTTGTACAGGCCCTGGCTGCGCAGATCAGCGATCCGCGCGGCCAGGTCGGTTGTCAGCGCATCTGTGGTCAGATCTTCCTCCAGTCGAGCAGCACCTTCCCCGAATCGCCGGACGCGGCCGCGGCGAACCCGGCCTCGAACTCGTCGTAGCGGAAGCGGTGGGTGATCACGGGCGAGATGTCCAGCCCGGACTGCAGCATCACCGTCATCTGGTACCAGGTCTCGTACATCTCACGGCCGTAGATGCCTTTCAGGGTCAGCATGTTGAACACGACCTGCGTCCAGTCGATCGCGATCTCCTCAGTGGGGATGCCCAGCATGGCGATCCGGCCGCCGTGCGACATGTTCGCCAGCATCGCGTGCAGCGCATCGCCGTTCCCCGACATCTCGAGGCCGATGTCGAAGCCCTCGGTCATGCCCAGCTGCCGCTGCACCTCGGTCAGCGGCTGGGTGACGGGGTCGATCGTGACCGTCGCTCCGAGCCGTGTCGCCAGCTCGCGGCGGTAGTCGTTGGGGTCGCTGACGACGACGTGCCGGGCGCCGGCGTGGCGTACGACCGCCGCGGCCATGCAACCGATCGGGCCGGCGCCCGTGATCAGCACGTCCTCGCCCAGGACAGGGAAGGCCAGCGCGGTGTGGACGGCGTTGCCGAACGGGTCGAAGATGGCGGCGATCTCGGGGTCGATGCCGGGCCAGTGGTGCCAGATGTTCGTCATCGGTAGCGCGATCAGCTCGGCGAACGCGCCGGGGCGGTTGACGCCGACACCCTGGGTGTGCGCGCACAGCTGTCGGCGGCCGGCCATGCAGTTGCGGCAGCGGCCGCAGACCACATGGCCCTCTCCGCTGACGAGGTCGCCGGGGTGGAAGTCGCTAACGTTGTCTCCGACGGCGACGATCTCGCCGACGAACTCGTGGCCCACGACGAGCGGCACCGGGATCGTGCGCTGCGCCCAGGCGTCCCAGCGGTGGATGTGGACGTCGGTGCCGCAGATGCCGGTGCGGTGTACGCGGATCAGGACGTCGTTGATGCCGTATTCCGGCTCGGAAACGTCCTCCAGCCAGAGGCCGGGCTCCGGCCGGCTCTTCACGAGTGCGCGCATCTCAGGCGCATCGTATCGACCCGCGGTTGGGTAACCTCACGGCTCATGCGCGAGCCTCGCTTCGATGTCCTGTTCGAGCCGGTGCAGATCGGCCCCGTCATCGCCCGCAACCGGTTCTTCCAGGTGCCCCACTGCAACGGCATGGGCTACCGCGATCCCACGGCGCACGCGCACATGCGCGGCATCAAGGCCGAGGGCGGCTGGGCGGTCGTCTGCACGGAGGAGGTCGAGATCCACGCGTCGTCCGAGGTCGCCCCCTTCATCGAGGGCAGGCTCTGGGACGACCGCGACATACCGATGCACGCACGGCTCTGCGAGCAGGTGCATGCTCACGGCTCGCTGGCCGGGATCGAGCTCTGCTACAACGGCATCGCGGCGCCCAACCGCTATTCGCGGATCTCGCCGATGGCGCCCTCGGCGCTGCCGGTCAAGTGGAACGACCCGGTCCAGGCGCGCGCGATGACCACTGCGGACATCGCCGACGTGCGCCGCTGGCACCGCCAGGCCGTGGCGCGGTCGCTCGAGGCCGGCTACGACATCGTCTACGTCTACGCGGGCCACAACCTGAGCATCGTCCAGCACTTCCTGTCGCGCCGCTACAACCAGCGCACAGATGAGTATGGCGGCAGCATCCAGAACCGCACGCGGCTGCTGCGCGAGGTGCTCGAGGACACGCTGGCGGAGGCCGACGGGCGGGCCGGTGTCGTCTGCCGCATCGCCGTGGACGAGATGATCGGTGCCGGCGGGCTCGAACGCTCCGAGATCCAGGAGGTGCTGGGGCTGGTCGGCGAGCTGCCCGACTGCTGGGACTTCATGCTGGGGTCGTGGCCCGACGATTCGGTCACATCGCGTTTCCAGGAGGAGGGCGGCCAGGAGCCGTACGTGCGCGGGCTGAAGGCGCTGACCACGAAGCCGGTGGTCGGCGTCGGCCGGTTCACGTCGCCCGACACGATGGTGCGGATGATCCGCGATGGCGTGCTGGACATGATCGGGGCGGCACGGCCGTCGATCGCAGATCCGTTCCTGCCGGTCAAGCTGGAGGAGGGCCGCTACGAGGACATCCGCGAGTGCATCGGCTGCAACATCTGCGTGTCCGGGGACTTCACGATCTCACCGATCCGCTGCACCCAGAACCCGAGCATGGGTGAGGAGTGGCGCCGCGGCTGGCACCCGGAGCGGATCCGCCCCAGCCAGAGCGATGCGCGGGTGCTGGTGATCGGTGGCGGGCCGGCCGGCCTGGAGGCGGCGATGATGCTCGGGCGCCGTGGCTATGAGGTGGTGCTGGCCGAGGCCGGCGGCGAGCTGGGCGGGAGGGTTGCGAGCGAGGCGCGGCTTCCGGGGCTGGCCGCGTGGATCCGGGTGCTCGACTACCGCAAGGCACAGCTGGAGCGCCTCGCAAACGTCGATGTCGCCTTCAACAGCACGCTCGATGCGGAGGAGGTCGCGTCCTACGGCTTCGACCATGTGGCCGTCGCGACGGGCGCGGCCTGGCGGCGGGACGGAGTCGCGCGCTGGCGCACGCACCCGATCGAGCTGGATCCGTCGTTGCCAGTGATGACACCCGACGATGTGATGTCGGGAAAGCGGCCGCCGGGCGACCACGTTGTCGTCTTCGACGACGACCACTACTACATGGGCGGGGCACTGGCCGAGCTGCTGGTCTCGGAGGGGCGGAGGGTGACGCTGGTGACGCCGTCGGCGCGCGTCTCTGAGTGGGCCGATCACACCATGGAACAGGAGCGGATCCAGGGGCGGCTGATGACGCTGGGCGTCGAGCTGCTGACGTCCAAGGGCCTGCTGCGCGCGACCGCGGGCGGCGTGCAGCTGGGTTGCGCCTACACCGGTCGCGAGAGCGATCTCGAGTGCGATGCGCTGCTGCTCGTCACCTCGCGGCTGCCGAACGACGAGCTCGCGCAGAGCCTGGCCGGCTCAGGCGGCTCGGTACGCGCGGTGGGCGACGCGTACAGCCCTGGGACGATTGCTGCGGCCGTCTGGGACGGCCGCCGGTACGCCGAGGAGCTCGACTCCGAGCCGGCCGATCCCGACCAGACGCCGTTCCTGCGCGAGGTGGCCGAGCTGTCGCCGGATCGGGTGCGCGACCCGATCATCTAGGCCGAAGCGGCGCCCGGTTACGAGATAACGTGGACGGTGCGCGCGATCAGCGTCATGTCGAGGATGCGGCGAACGGGCGGCGAGACGTTGATCAGCTCGAGCCGCCCGCCGCGTGCGGACAGCCGTTGTGCCGACGCCAGCAGCACGCCGAGCGCGGTCGAGTCGACGAAGCTGACGCCGCCGGCGTCGATACGAACGATGTCGCCCTCGCGCTCGGCCGCATCAAGCGCGGAGCGCAGCGAATCGGTGGATTTGATGTCCAGCTCGCCGTCCACTTGCAGCACCAGCACGACCTCGTCCACGCGGCGGCGTACGAACTGCGGGTCTCGGTTGGTGCCGGCGGTGCGATGATCTTGCATGGTGAGAATCTACCGCCAGGGAGCCGCCGGCAAACGGGTGGTCAGCCTGGCTCGATCGCGAAGGTCATCAAGACCTCGGTGCCATGTGGCGTCAGCGGACGGATCTCCACCGTCTGGGTGAGCGCGGCGATGACCGGTAGTCCCAGGCCCAGCCCGGGGCTGTCCACCCGCGGCGCAAAGCCGCGGCCGAGATCACGGACGGCCACCTCGATGATCGAGTCACTGCACTCGGCGGCGAGCTCGATGTGCCGGTCGACCACAACCGGTTCCGACCGGTACGCGTGCTGGACGACGTTCGTGCAGGCCTCGGTGACTGCCAGCAGCACGTCAGCGGCCGTCTCGCCGGTGACCGACTGGCCTTCCAGAAATCCGGCCATGGCGTGGCGCAGCAGCGGGACGTTGTCAGCGGTGGCAGGTACGGAAAGCTGCAGCTCCACGCGGCCGCCGTTCACGGCCGCCGAGCCGATCCGTACGAGTCCTCGGCGTGCGGGCCCATATCGGCACGATACCCGCTGCGGATGTCGGAGAAACGCTGGACGGGCGGGACGGCGGGGATCGATCTACGCTGCGATCGTGGAACACCGAACTCCAGGAGTGCGAACGCAGCTCTCGGCCGGAGCCCCGCAGGTGGCGGTGCTGAGGCCGCTGGCGCTGGTCATGGGATCGCGTGCGGGGCTCTCGCTGGAGCAGATAGATGACCTGGCGATGGCCATCGAACTGGTGGTGCGGCACCGGCGCGATCAGCGCGGGGCGGAGTTCTGGGCAGAGCAAGGATCACTGGAGGTGTTCATCAGCGAGGCGGACCCGGCGTGGCTGGAGCAACACCTCGGCATGCTGGCGGTGCTGGTGTCGGAGACCGAACTGGACGCCGGAGGGGTGAGGTTGCGGGTCAATGCCTGAGCCGGCAGAGCTGCTGGCCGGGCGTGTGGCGCGAGGCGACGATGCGGCGGCCGAGGATCTGGTGGAGGCCATGCGCCCGTTGGTGGCTTCAATGGCGACGCGGTTCCAGGGGCGGGTTCCGCGCTCAGATCTGGAGCAGGCCGGCGTGGTCGGGCTGCTGCGCGCCGCCGCCACCTTCGATGCGGAACGCGGCACGCCGTTCGGCGGGTACGCGGCGCCGTTCGTGATGGGCGAGATGCTGGCGTGCGTCCGTCAGCAGTCCGCTCCGGTGCGGGTGCCGCGATCGGTGACCGAGAACGAGCGGGCGGTGGCGGCATCGGTCGATCTGCTGACGGCGACGCACGGGCGCAGCCCGACGGTGGCCGAGATCGCGGAGCAGGCCAAGCTGGACGAGGAAGCCGTGCTCGACGCGCTGGGCGCCAGCATGGCGGTAAGGCCGGTGTCCCTGGACGAGATCGAGCCGGAGCGATTCGGGGAGACCGACGAGACGCTGGAGGCAGTGGAGCGACGGCTGGAGCTGGGGTCGCGGTTGGACCGGCTCGACCGGCGTAGCCGAGCGGTGCTGGTGCTCCGGTTCGGGATGGAGCTGTCGCAGAGGGAGATCGCCGAGCGTCTGGGCATCTCGCAGATGCACGTGTCGCGTCTACTGAGGGCGGCGATGGCCGAGATGGAAGATCAGGGTGGGGACGATGCGTCTAGCGGTTGATGGAACGCGCGAAGCTGACCCTTGCCCCGCCCTCGGCGCGCTGCGGCTCGATGCGGTGGCGGGTGCTGAGCTCGTGCAGCAGCGACAGGCCGAAGCCGGGCTGCTCGGGAAGGCGGCCGCCGGGGAAGCCGCGGCCGTTGTCGCTGACGGCAACCTCAATCTCGTAGGTCGACGTGCGAAACTCGATCTCGATCTCGCCGTGGGGATTGTTGTCGTAGCCGTGCACGATCGCGTTGGAACACGCCTCGGAGAGCAGCAGCTTGAGGTCGTCGAGTTGATCGTCCGTGATCGGAAGATCAGCCACGGCGCCGATCAGAGCCTGCCGACACACGATCAGGTAGGCCGGTTGCGAGGGTACGGTCAGGGTTGCCATGGGAAGGGCCTGCGTTGACATCTGCTGGTGAGACTACCGTGACGCTGCGTGCCGCAAACGGCAGTTCGGCAGCGGCGATCGCCGGGCACGTGACGATGGCCATGGCGGCGGGTGCCGGTTTCACCCCGCTCATGGCCGAGCGTGCACGAGCCAGCCTGACCCAGGCGGTCGGTGCATGCGCCGGTGCCGTGGAGCTGGGATTGGCTGCAGAGCCGGGGCTGCTGACGGCTCGGATCCGGGCAGCCCCCGAGCAGCTCGCCGCCATGGGGGCGGTGCTGGCAGAGCTCTCGCCCGAGCGCATCGACGACCGGCTCGAACTGCGATTCGTGCGGCCGCAACTCGACCTGGTTTGACCGCTAGCAGAGGCGGCGACACGGCGCCAGCAACGGCCGGCGAGGTGTCAAACACCGCTTCGGCCGCGGTCGGCATCTCGTCACCTTCGCGTTACATGCGTCACGGACGTCGTGACAGAGAAATGGGCTCAACAAGGCCACATCGCGCGCGGCAGGGGTTTGACTACGGCGCGGCGTGCGACGAGGGTCGCTGACCGGGTTGCCACGCGTCGTGACGAAGTCGGCACGCGACGAACCAGCGACGGAAGCGTCACGACGCCGTTGGATGCATGTTTCAACGAAGGAGCGGTCTGCACACATAGAGGGTGCGCCGGCCTCGTCGGGCGCGTTTGCGAGTGGAGGAGAGCGATGCCGACCAACGATCCCCGAACCGACCGCGAGCTTGTCATGGCCCACCGTGAGACGGGCGATGAGGCGGCCAGAGAGGCACTGATCCTCCGCTATTCGGGGTTGGCTCGTGCGATCGCCCGCCGGTTCGCCCGTCGCGGAATGGCCCACGACGACGTGCTCCAGAGCGGCTACCTCGGTCTGATCCAGGCCGTCGACCGGTACGACCCCGCCCGGGGCGTGCCACTCCAGGCGTACGCCGCCCGCACCATCGAGGGCGAGATCATGCACCTCTTCCGTGATCGCGGCTGGGCCGTGCGTGTGCCGCGGCCGCTCCAGGAGCTGAGCCGCTCGCTGGCCGTCGTGTCGGAGCAGCTCGGCCACAGGCTCGGCCGGAAGCCCACCGTCGAGGAGTTGGCCGAAGCCACAGGACGCACGTCCGACGAGATTCAGGAAGCGCTGGCCGTTCAGCGTGCGTACATCGCCGAGCCCCTGTCCGAACAGGGCGGCGATGACCGCGACGACGATGCCCGCCCGGTGGCCGCGCTGATGGTCGAGGAGTCAGGCTTCGAGTCGGTCCGCGACCGTGACCAGGTCGCACGCGCGATGCGGCACCTGCCGGCGCGCGAGCGCGAGATCGTGCGCCTGCGGTTCCTGCACGACCTCACCCAGGCCGAAATCGCCGCCGAGATCGGCGTCAGCCAGATGCACGTCTCGCGCCTGCTGCGCTCGGCGCTGGACGCGATGGGCGAGGTCATAGACGACCCCGCTCTGCTCGCCTCGTAGGCCGCGCCGGGAGCTCGTCAGGCTGCCTGGTCGCCCCAGGGCACGATCGCGTCCAGGCCGCGCAGCGTATCGAGCGCGTCCCGCTCGATCTGGCCGATGCGCTGCCGCGACACGTCCATCACCTGGCTGATCGCCTCGACCGTGCGCGGCTCGCCGTCGTTCAGCCCGAACCGGAGCTCGAGCACGGTCCGCTGCCGCTCGCTGAGATGGCACATGGCATCCCGCAGCCGCTCGCGGAGCTCGGTCGTCATCACCTCGTCCTCGGCCCGCTCCGGCCCGGCCCAGCGCGAGGCTTCGCCATCGTCGATGCTCTCCGCGGCGCTGGTGACGTGGTCGATCGCCGTCAGCTGGGTGATCCGCCGCACCGGCACGTGCATGGCCTCGGCCAGTTCACGGTCGGTGGGAGCACGTCCCAGCCGCACCTCCAGCGCCGCACGCGTGCGGCGCAGCTTGACCACGCGCTCGGCCGTGTGCACCGGCACGCGAATCGGCCGGCCGTGGTTGTGCACACTGCGCTGGACGGCCTGGCGAATCCACCAGGTGGCATAGGTCGAGAACTTGAGATCACGGCGCCAGTCGAACTTGTCCACGGCGCGGATCAACCCGACCGTGCCGTCCTGGATCAGATCGGTCAGGGGCACGCCGTGTCCCCGAAAGTGCTTGGCGATCGACACCACCAGGCGCAGGTTTGATTCGATCATGCGCCGCCGCGCGCCGGCGTCGCCGGCTTCCACGAGGCGCGCCAGCTGCCGCTCCTCGTCCTTATCGAGCAGCCGGTGGCGTCCTATTTCGGTCAGGTAAACGTCGAGAGACTCGCCCGTAAGGGTCATCGCGGCGTCCATGCCCGATGATCGCGCGCAGCAAACGCGCACCGGCCGGTTTGGGTGCTGGGTCACCTGGGAACGTCACGACCATGACACCAATACTTGCTGTTCCGCTTCTGGCTCTGGGTACGGGAATCGGGATCATCGGGCTGATTCTGATCATCATCGTGGTCGTGGTGCTTCTGCGCGTGCTGTGACCCCTCTGCACCTGCTCTGATCCGTTT
Organism: Gaiellales bacterium; assembly: GCA_045806525.1. Classification (GTDB taxonomy): domain Bacteria; phylum Actinomycetota; class Thermoleophilia; order Gaiellales; family JAICJC01; genus JAICYJ01. Next base: position 66,131 of record JBJMJD010000054.1, read on the forward strand.
GCACTTTGTAAGAGATTGCACTGGACAGTGGGCGAATCTGTCACGGGGTGCTACAACAGGTGTGGGGGTCGCGGCCGAGCAGTCTGCCTCTCCGTCTCGGCGGCCCTCAGGAGTACCAGCCTCCCGTCCGTGTTGGAGCCCGCGGACGGGAGGTACTCCTGCTCAGGCGATGGCCATGCGGCGCAGCGGCGGCCGGATCGGACGCGCCCGCCGTGACAACCGGTAGAGGGTGCTGGGCGGGAAGCCGTCCACCACGCGCCGCTCGACCAGGCCGGCGTCTGACAGCGCTTTAAGCGCCAGCGTCAATGCCCGCGGGCTGATAGGCGGCAGCCGATCACGCAGCTGGCTGAAGCGGCCGTCGCCGAGGTCGTCGAGGGCCGCCACGACGGGCATCGACCACTTGTTCAGGCCGACGTCTTCGGCCTGCAGGGCATGAAGCGCGAACGTCAGCTGTATGCAGGCCGGCGCCAGCTCGGCGCCGCGGGCGGTCAGCACGTACTCGGGACGGAGCGGATGGCCGTAGCCGGGGTTGCGGACCACCAACCCCTGCTCGACCAGCCATTCCAGCGTGCGCCTCAGCGACTCGCGACCGATGCCGAGGCGGCGCGAGAGGTTCACGAACCGGCTTCCGTCTCCGCGGCCGAGCTCCGCGAGCACGGGCACCGACCAGCGGTGGTGAAAGAGGCGGGGGAGCGGAGGCTGCGCGTTTGACATGAAAGTGATTCTAGTATAA
>JBJMJD010000055.1:0-32312 GCA_045806525.1 Gaiellales bacterium
AGGATCCGGTTGACGCTCTCCTCGAGCGCACGCCCGGCGCCCACGTCGTCCAGCGCCCGGGCCTGCAGCCGCAGCAGCGAGGCCACCGTCTGCAGGTTGTTCTTGACCCGGTGGTGGATCTCCTGAACGGCCAGCGACTCCAGCTCCGACACCCGCGCCCGCGTCTGCTCGTACAGCTTCGCGTTCTCGATCGCCTGCCCGACCTGCCCTGCGATCGCAGTCAGCAGCGCCACCTCGTCGTCGCCGAAGGCACGCGGCAGCCGGGTGCGCACGTTCAGCGCCCCCTCCAGCCGGTCGCGCGCGTGCACCGGCACGGCCAGGATCGACTCATACTCGTCCTCGGGCAGGTTGGGGAAGCCCACGAAGCGCGCGTCGAGGTGCGCCGCCTCGGCGATCATGACCGGACGGCCCTCGGCCGCCGACGTCCCGGTGATGCCCTCGCCCAGGTGCATGCGCGGGCGGTGGCTGGGATCGCCGAAGCGCCCATCGTGGGTGGCGCGCAGCTCCAGCACGTCGTCCGTCTCGTCGTACAGGTAGACGAAGCAGGCGTCCGCCTCGAGCGCGGAGGTGACCTTGGCGGCGATCCGCTCGAACACGACGTCGAGATCGAGCGAGGAGTTGACCGCGGCGATCGTGTCGGTGAGCAGCTCGAGGTGGCGAGCCGTACGGTCGGTGGCGGCCATAGGTGAGTGTAGATGCGCAGCTTCCCGCATATGCGAGAGTGCGGCCATGACACTTCCGCTGAAGCCACCGATCAAGCCCCAGCTGGCCAAGCCCCAGGACGAGCTGCCCGCGGGCGAGGGCTGGTGCTACGAGCCCAAGCTGGACGGATTCCGGACGATCGTCTTCGTCGACGGCGACTCGCACCTGCTGCAGTCCCGGAACGGCAAGCCGATGGACCGCTACTTCCCGGAGCTGCGCTTCCCACCCGGCCGCTACGTGCTGGACGGCGAGCTGATCATCCCCGACGGCGAGGGCGAGGACTTCGAGGCGCTCCAGAACCGCATCCATCCGGCCGCCTCGCGCGTGCAGATGCTGGCCGAGCAGACGCCGGCGCGCTTCGTCGCGTTCGACCTGCTCGCGCACGACGATGCCGTCACGCTCGACCAGCCGCTGGCCGCACGGCGAGCGCTGCTCGAGCAGGTCGTGGCCGACCCGGTGATCCTGATCGATCAGACCACCGACCCGAAGCGCGCGGCGCGCTGGCTGCAGGGGCGCGAGGGCGTCGTCGCCAAGGTTGACGACGCTCCCTACCGCCCGGGTGAGCGCGTGGGCATGGTGAAGGTGCGCCGGCGGCGCACGATCGACGCCGTCGCCATCGGCTGGCGCGAACGCAAGGCCGGCGGCGCCGTCGCCTCGCTGATCCTGGCCCTCTATGACGCGGACGGCGAGCTGCGGCACGTCGGGCACACCTCCGGTTTCACGGCCAAACGCGCGCGCGAGCTGCTCGATGTCGTCAGGCCGCTCGAGACCGGCGAGCACGGCGAGCCCGGGCCTAACCGCTGGACCGGCGAGCGCGAGACCGCCTGGCACAGCCTGCGGCCGGAGCTGGTCTGCGAGGTGCAGATCGAGCACACCAGCGGCGGGCGCATCCGCCACGGCGCGAAGCTGCTGCGCTTCCGCGACGACAAGCTCCCCTCGGAGTGTCTCGTCGACCAGATGGATCGATGATCGCGCCCGGCCCGCCGGCGATCACGCTCGCACACCTGTCCGACCTGCACTTCGGCACTGAGGACTGGACGATGGCGGCGGCGCTGCTGGACGAGATCGCGGAGCTGCGCCCACGCCTGACCGTGGTCAGCGGCGACCTCACGCAGCGCGCCCGGCGCCGCCAGTTCGCCGCCGCCCGCGCCTACCTCGACCGGCTGGGCCCGCTGCTGGTCGTGCCGGGCAACCACGACATCCCGCTCTACGACGTCACGCGGCGGGCGCTGTCACCGATGGGCCGCTACCGGTCGATGGTGACCGACGAGCTGAACCCCTTCGTCGTGGACGGCGACCTGGCCGTGCTGGGGCTGAACACCACCAGGCCGGGGCGCTGGAAGGAGGGCAGCATCTCACCGGCCCAGGTGGAGCTGATCGGGACGAGCTTCGCCGGCGCGCCCGCCGCGGCGCGGCGGGTTCTCGTCACCCACCACCCGTTCCTGCCGCCGCCGTTGCTGCCCCGGGCGATCGTGGTGCACGGCCGCACGGCGGCGCTTCGGGCGATCCGCGAGGCGGGCGTGGAGCTGCTTTTGGCCGGGCACCTGCACGTGGGCTACGCCGACGTGGTCGGCGGCGCCGGCGGGCCGCTGTCGGTGCAGGCCGGAACCGCGTTCTCGCGCCGGCGCCGCGGGCAGCCCAACGCCTACAACGTGATCACGCTCGACGAGGCCGGCGTCGGGGTGCAGCCACGGGTCTGGGACGGCAGCGGCTTCCGGCCGGCGGCCGGGCCGGGCGCCCCGCAGGGAGACGCCTGACCCGGCTTGCCGGTCGATCGGCTAGAGCATCGGCAGGTAGCGGTCGAGCTCCCAGGCCGACAGCTGCACCCGGTACTCGTCCCACTCGAGCCGCTTCAGCGCCAGCAGCCGGTCGCGGAGCTCGGGGCCGAGCGCCTTTTCGACCACCTCGGACTCCTCGGCGGCCGCGATCGCCTCGCCCAGGCTCTCGGGCAGCGACTCTATGCCGAGCGACCGTCGCTCGGGCGCGGTCAGCTCGTAGAGGTTGGTCTCCATCGGATCGGGCAGCTGGTAGCCGCGCTCGATTCCCTCCAGCCCGGCGTGCAGCAGCCCGGCGAACGCCAGATACGGGTTGCAGGCGGGATCGGGGCAGCGGATCTCGGCGCGAGTCGCCTTCTCCTTGCCGGGGTGGTACAGCGGCACCCTGATCAGCGCGGAGCGGTTGCGCCGCGACCAGGCCACGTAGACCGGCGCCTCGTAGCCCGGTACCAGCCGCTTGTAGCTGTTCACCCACTGCGCGAACAGCAGCGAGATCTCCCGGGCGTGCCGTAGCTGGCCGGCGATGAAGCTCTTCGCCACGTCGGACAGATACCAGGGATCGTCGGCATCGAAGAACGCGTTCGAGTCGCCGATGAACAGCGACTGGTGCGTGTGCATGCCGGAGCCGTTCTCGCCGAACAGCGGCTTGGGCATGAAGGTGGCGTGCAGGCCGTGCCGCTGCGCGACCTCCTTCACCAGCGAGCGGTAGGTCATGCAGTGGTCGGCCATCTGCAGCGCGTCCGCGTAGCGGATGTCGATCTCGTGCTGGCTGGGGCCGACCTCGTGGTGCAGGTACTCGACCGGGATGCCCATCTCCTCGAGCGCCAGCACGATCTCCTTACGCAGGTTGACCGCGGCGTCCATGGTCGTGTCCTCGAAGTAGCCGCCCGCGTCAAGCGTGTGCGGCCGGCCCTGCTCGTCCATCCGGAACAGGAAGAACTCGAGCTCGGGGCCGATCTTGAAGCTGTCGAAGCCGAGGCCGGCCATGCGGTCGAGCGCGCTTCGCAGCACCTGCCGGGAGTCGGCCTCATACGGCTCCCCGTCGGGCGTGCGGATGTCGCAGAACATCCGCGCCGAGGCGTGCTCGCCCGACTCCGGCGGCATCATCCTGAAGGTGGAGGGATCCGGCATGGCGATCATGTCGGACTCCTCGATCGCGTTGAAGCCGGTCACCGATGACCCGTCGAAGCCCATGCCGTGGTCGAGTGCCGACGCCAGCTCGTCACGCGTGATTGCGAAGCTCTTGAGCCGCCCGACCAGATCGGTGAACCACAGCCGCACGAACTTGATCTCCGCCTCACCCACCTCGCGCAGCACCCGCTGGCGCGCCTCGGCGACCCCGGCCGTGGTGGTGTCGATCGTCTCCATCGTGCTCCCTTCGCTCGTTTCCGGGCACAAAAAAACGCCCCCAGGTGGCTCCCGACGGAGTCACCTGGAGGCGTCATCGCCCCTCGCGGCCGGCGCCGTTGCCGACCGCACGAGCACGATAGCCGATCGCGCGGATGGGGCGTCCCGGCGGAAGTTGGTGCTAGCCGGTCGCGGCGATCACCGCGGCCAGCACGTCCACGACCTGCGGGTCGAAGTCCCTGCCCGAGCAGCGGCGCAGCTCTTGCATCGCCTCCTGTGAGGGTCGAGCCCTGCGGTACACGCGATCGGTGGTGATCGCGTCGTACGCGTCGCAGGCCAGGATCACACGCGCCCCCAGCGGGATCTCGGGTCCGGCCAGGCCGTTGGGATAGCCGCTGCCGTCCCAGTGCTCGTGGCAGCTGATCACCAGCTCCGCCGCGCCGGCCAGCGCCCGCACGGGCTCCAGGATCTGCGCGCCCAGCTGCGGATGGGTCTTCATCACCGCCCACTCCGACGTCGTCAACGGGCCCGGCTTGTTGAGGATCTCGGCCGGGATCCCGATCTTGCCGATGTCGTGCAGGGCCGCGGCCACGCTGATGTCGCGCAGCTCGGAGCCGGCCACCCCCAGCCGGTCGGCCACCGCCGTGCACAGGCCGACCAGGGCCTGGGCGTGGTCGTTGGTGTAGGCGTCCTTCGCGTCCAGCGCGTTGCCGAGGGCCTGCATGGTGGCCAGGAACGACGTGTCGAGCTCGTCGTAGAGGGCGCGGTTGGTGATCGCGAGCAGTGCCTGGTCGGCGATGCCGAGCAGCATCCGCTGGTCGCGCGGAGAGATCGGCCCGCGACGCGGCCCGCGCTGCACGATCACGGCACCGCGGTTGCGCGACCGCTCGCCGATCGCGATCACGGCATAGGTGGTGCCGGCCGGCGCGGCGTCCAGGCATCCGGTCAGGGCCGGGGTCTGGTCGAGATCGAGCGACGCGATACCTCGCCCCGACAGCGCGGCCGCGAGCGGCTGGTCGGTGACGCGCAGCCTGGCGCGCATCAGGCGGTGCGCCTCGCGGGGCGTGTAGCCGACGGTGGTGGCGGGCACCAGCATCTCACCGTCGCGCTCCCAGATCGAGATGCCGGCGCACTCGACCAGCCGGTCGATCGCAATCGCGAGCATGGACGCGATGCCCTCGACGTTCTCCTGCAGCGACAGCGCAGCGCCCAGCTCGAGCAGCGCCTCCGAGATGTCGGCCGCCTCCTGCTGCTCGGCGATCAGGCGCACGTTCTCGCAGGCGATGGCGGCGTGCGCTGCGATCACCTCGAGCAGGCGCAGGTCGTCGTCGTCGAACCGAGCCAGGCCCTCCTTGCTGAGCACGATCACGCCCACGGATCCATGCTCGGACACCATCGGCGCCACCAGCATCGACTCGTCGATCGGTTCGGTGCCCGGGATGTCGACGCTGAAGGGCACGGCCGACGCGTCGTCGACCCGCAATGGCTTCCTCGTCTCGAACACGCGGCCGGTGATGCCCTCGCCGACGGCGACGACCAGATCCTCGACGTCCTCGCCGGCGTAGATCTCGCCCACGCCCATCAGGGCGGCCGGGAGCAGCATGTCTCCGTCCCGGGAAACCACGTAGAAGCGGCACGAGTGGTAGTCGATCAGCGTATGCAGCTGACCGACCACGATCCGCCCCACCTCGGGCAGCGATCGCACACCGATGAAGGCTCCGGCCAGCGATCGCACGAGCTGCATCTGCTCCAGCGCCCGGTCGCCGCGTGCGGCCTGCCCGGGCGCGATTGCCTGCTCCAGCAGCATGTACTCGCGCGCAGCCGACACGGCGGCCACCATCTCCAGACAGGAGGCAAGATGCGCGGTAAGGGCGGCGGCGCAGGCCTGGTCGACCTCGGACAGCCGGCGGCCGGGATGCGCGGTGGCGGCGATCACGTGGCTGACCGCGCCGTCGGACACGATCGGCACCGCGACCAGCTGCAGCCGGCCGAACGCGCCCTGCGTGACCCCGCTGCCATGCCCGTCGCAGAGCTCGACCGCGGCGGCCATGCGGGCATCGCCGACCCGATTGGGCCGGGCTCCGGAGCGGGCCCAGCGACCCTCGCAGGCGATGCCGGTCTCGGTCAGCTTGACCGCTGCGACGGCATCCAGCGCGAGCAGGCGCCCGAATGCGCCGCAGCCTGCCTCCAGCAGCGCGGCGCGCTCACGTTTGGAGCTGAGTTCGGCGAGGGTCGCCACGAGGTCCAGCGAGGCGTCGGACGCGTCGGCCGGGACGGCGGTGACCCGAGTACGGTGAGGCATCTGCAGGGAACCTAGGCGATGACGTCGAAGATATGCAATCCCCAGTTCCGGGTAACAGCTCTACTGCAAACCTGATACCTGCTGCTGGAGCCGTCGCCAAGGGGCGAAACCGGCTCAGCCCGCGGCCCATGCCGTCCGGCCACTCATTGATACTGCAACCACCGCAGCCGTGAACGATCGCATCACCGCCACCCCGGTCCATCCCGCCAACGGCGCCGGCAACGCCACCTCGCCGGCAGCTGCCTGGTGCGACTGGTGGCCCTGGCTGTACGCGATCGACCCGCAGCGGCCCTGGTCGAACCGAACACCGCTGCCGCCGGTATCGGTCTCCACCGATACCCATTAGATATACGGCATGGCGCACGCCCACCACCACGGGCACCACCACCCTCAACTCGATCGCGAACGCGGCCGCCGCGGGCTGACGATCGCCCTGGGCCTGACGCTGGCCGTGTTCGCCGCGGAGGTGCTGGGCGGACTGGCAGGCGGCAGCCTGGCGCTGCTGGCCGACGCAGGCCACATGCTGACCGACGCGGCCGCGCTCCTGCTGGCGCTGCTGGCCGGGTGGATGGCGAGCCGTCCCGCCCGCGGCCGGCGCACCTTCGGCTGGCAGCGAGCCGAGATCCTGGCCGCGCTGGCCAACGGCCTGGTGCTGGTGCTGATCGCGGCCGCCACGCTGTATGCCGCCCTGCAGAGGATGTCCGACCCGCCCACGGTCAAGGGTGGCATCACGCTGCTGGTCGCGACCGCCGGTCTCGTGTTCAACCTGGCGTCTGGCGGGGTGCTGATGCGGTCGGGCGGCGGCCTCAACGTGCGGGCGGCGCTGCGCCACGTGCTGGCCGATGCGCTCTCCTCGTTCGGCGTGATCCTGGCGGCGCTCTGCATCATCGCCTTCGGCTGGCAGATCGCCGACCCCCTGGTCAGCATCGCGATCGCGGTCATGATCCTGCTGGCCGCCGTCTCGATCGTGCGCGAGTCGCTGGAGGTACTGCTGGAGGCGGCGCCGCCTGGCATCGACGTGGAGCGGATGGGTCAGGCGATGGCGGGAGTGGACGGCGTCATCGAGGTGCACGACCTGCACGTGTGGACGGTCACGTCCGGCTTCGCCGCAGTCGCCGCGCACGTCACGGTGGCTGCGAGCGCGGAGCCGTCGCTGGTGCGGCGCCGCATGGCTGAGATGCTCGAGCGGCACTTCGGCGTCACGCACTCCACGCTGCAGGTGGAGCGGGAGGGCACCGAGCACGCGCTGCTGCAGATCCGCCGCGGCGACGACGCCGCGGGCGCGGACCACTGACCTATAACGCCGTGGCCTGCTCCAGGGCGCGCGTCTCCTCCGGCGAAAGCTCGAGGTCGCTCTCACCTGCGGTCACCTGCTTGATGTAGATGCGCGCGTACTCGCGATCCTGGATCGCCGTCAGGATCATCCCGTTGGACCCTGCATCCAGCAGTGCCAGCGACGCCGACTGGCGGCCGCCGGTGCCCTCGAGCGCGTCGTAGCGCAGGAGCGCCCAGCGCTGCAGGACGCCGTCCAGGCGCCCGGTCACCTGTTGCAGGCCCTGCTCGACGTGGTCGGCGCGCGACTCGACGTGCTCGACCCGAGCCAGCAGGCCCACGGCGTACTCAACCAGGTCCTGCTGGTCGGCGCCCAGCAGCAGCCGCTGGCCGCGCCGCATCCGGCGCAGCTGCACGATCAGGTAGATCGTGACCAGGCCGAGCAGAACGGCCAGCGCGCAGGCAACGGCGGCGACCAGCAGGGCGGTGTCGGCGGTGCTCACAGGCTGAAGATGACTTGATACGTCTGCGAGTTGTTGCTGGCCGTGCGCTCTCCGGGCACCGGTGTCACCACGACCTTCAGCGGCACCGGCTTGTCGAACTGCAGCGTGGTCGATTCGAAGCCGCCAATCGTGACCGTCTTCTTCTCGCCCTTGTTGATCGAGGGGATGGTGGTGTTCTTGGTGACCGCGTTTGGACCGGTTCCGATCGTGAGCTTGACCCCCACGTTGGTCTCGGTGAAGTCCCCGCCGTTGGTGGCGGTGATCAGGAACGACATGCCGTGCACCTTGACGGCGTTCACCGTCCCCGGCTGAAGGGTGACGAGCTTGCCGTCGCCCTGCTTCGCCACAACGGTGTCCAGGCTCAGACCGTGCAGACCATGTGCCGCGCTGCTGGGCTTCCAGCGCTGCAGCACCGCGGCCATGCCGGCCGGAGTCAGCGCCGACGCGTCGGACTCGGCAAGGAAGACCGACGTCGGCACCTGGACGTCGATGCCGTCCTTCTGCAGAGTGTCTCCTGCCGGGGTCGCGTAGGAGTCGGCGTAGATGATGTCGGAGGCCACCATCCGCTGCGTGCAGGGCACCAGCAGCTTGCCGCCGGCGACCGCCGGCTTCGCGTGGTAGGCCTGCGGCATCTGGTTGATCATGCAGTCGAGCCCGTTCACCCGATAGGACAGCGTCTGCAGCAGCCACGGCTGCAGCGATGCCACCTGCTTGGTGGGCTTCAGGTCGGTGGCCGCGGTCACCGCGGACTGGGCCTCACCCCGCATCGTGGTCAGCCGAGCGAGCACCTGCTTCAGCTTGACCGGCTGCGATGAGTTCAGCAGATCGTGCAGCTGGGCACCGGCGGCATCGGACTTGGACAGCACCGTCTTCACCTGGTTGAAGTAGGCCTGGTTCTTCGAGGTCGCGCTGCTGCCGCTACAGGCCCGGGTGAGCAGCAGCAGCACCAGCACCACGACCACGATGCCGGCGGCCAGCATGCCCAGCCGCCCCCACTCGAGGCCCTCCAGCGACGGCATGGCGGCCGGCCGCGAGATCGTTGGCCGCTTGCCGGACGACTTGCCGCGGCTGCGTTCGCGCGGGGGTCGTGCAGGCCGGTCTGGCGACCGACCTTCTTCGCCTGCGGGACGCGTGGGAGCGGTTTCCTGCGTGCGGCTCGGCTCCTCCCACTCGCCATCGAAGAAGTCGTCTGGCGGCACGAACGGACCCTATCACCGTCCGCGGATGCAAATCCCGGCAGGAGTCCGGCCCCGCAGGGCAAATCACTGGTCGTGGCCCAGCCCGCATCTGTCGCACCATCGCTCGAGCTGACCGGTCGCACGGTCGCCGAGCGCTACGTGCTGACGGGCCTGCTGGGACGCGGCGGATTCGGCACCGTCTACTCGGGTCGCGATCTGACCGGCGCCGGCGAGGTGGCGGTGAAGGTGTTCAGCCGCTCCGAGGGATTCGCCTCGCGCGCGGCTCGTGAGGCGCGGACGGCGACCAAGCTCGACCACCCCAACATCCATACCTGCCTGGGCGTCGAGCAGGACGAGCACCACGCCTACCTGATCTCGCGCCTCGTGGTCGGCAAGCGGCTCGACCGGTCGCAGCTCTCCGACGAGGAGGCCGTGCGCGCGATCGCCGCCGTCGCGGACGCGCTCGCCCACGCGCATGAACGCGGCGTCGTGCACCGCGACGTGAAGCCGTCGAACATCCTGATCGGCGACGACGGCGCGATCGTCCTGACCGACTTCGGCATCGCGCGCGACGAGGACGCGCGCGACCAGACGCTGGACGAGCGCGTGCTAGGCACGCTCTCCTACATGGCGCCCGAGCAGGCGTCGGGCGACCAGGCCACCGGCGCCACCGACGTATGGGCGGCGGCGCTGACACTGTACGAGGCGCTGACCGGCGCCAACCCCTTCCGCACGAAGTCGCTGAGCGACCTGCTGGAGCGGCTGGCCGCGGGCACCACGCCGCTGGTGCAGGAGCGGCCCGACCTGCCGCGGGCGCTGTCGCGCATCGTCCAGCAGGCGCTGCACCGGGACCCCCGCAGGCGGCCCTCGGCGATCGAGCTGCGGGACGGCCTGCTGGCAGCGATGCGTTCCGAGATCGACAACGACGACGACGACGTGGTCAGCGCAGCGCACACGCGCGCACCGCGCGAGCTGCCCCGGTTCGAGCGCCTGCAGCGTCCGGCCGCCACTGCCATGGTGTCGCTGTCGCTGGCCTACATGCTGACCGTATTCCCTGTCTACCCGCAGGCCTGGACGCTGCCCCTTGCGGCGATGGTTGCGGCTCTCTACTGGCGCTGGCCGGTGCTGGCCACGAGCGTGGCCGCCGCCCTCTGCCTGCCAGCGTTCTGGAACTACGCGCAGGCGGCCGCGCTGATCTACGCGCCTCTCGCCGCGATATGGATCCGGGCAGGCCGCAAGTGGGGCGCGCGCATGCTGGTGCCGTTGACCGCCATCCCGCTGACCCTGCTCGGCATCGGCCCCGCCGTGGTGCTGGTGGCGGCCACCGCCCCCACTCCCCGGCGCCGGGCGGCGGAGGCGGCGGCCGGCGGGCTGGTCGCGATCGTGACCGCGCCGCTGATTGCCGCACGGGCGACGCAGGCGCTGGCCAATGCCAACTCGCCGCTGGTCTACCTGACCGCGCTCGAGCGCTCACCCACGACCGTGCTGGTATGGCTGGCGGTGATCGGTTTCAGCGTGCTTCTGCCCGTCGCCTGGGCGCAGGCCGGAGGACGGCGCGTGCAGGCGCTGGCACTGTGGGGGATCGGGTTCGCACTGGTCGCCGCCGGAATGCCGGCGGCTCTGGCAAGCCACCCAGGGGCCCTCGCACCTGCGGTAGGAGCGGCGGCACTCGTGGCTATACTGCCTGCCGCCTCGGCGGTTGCTGCGCCCCGCTTCCGGCTGGGCCGGTAACGGCCGTCGCCCACGTACTCCGCAACCGGAACGCACGGCTGAGCCTCCTTCGAAACATCGAGCAGAAGATCAGCGGCCTCTTCGAGGGCGTGTTCTCGCGCACGTTTCGTTCGACAGTGCAGCCGGTCGAGCTGGCACGCAAACTGGCCAAGGAGATGGACGACCACAAGACCATCTCGATCCACCGCGTCTACGTGCCGGACGAGTACACGGTGTTCCTGAACCCGGCCGATCGCGAGCAGTTCGCGGCCTACGAGAAGCAGATGCGGAACGAGCTGGTCGAGTACCTGGTGGAGCACGCCCGGCGCGAGGGGTACTCGCTGGCGGCGCGGCCGCTGGTGCTGCTGGAGACCGACGACGACCTCACCGTCGGCACGTTCGGGATCGCGGTCTCCACACAGAGCCCGGCCAGCGCAGCCGAGGCGGCGCGCGCGCCCGAGCCGGCACAGCCGGAGCCGCCCGCCCGCGACCCGCAGACGCCGGTCGCGCCGCCGGTCGCGCCGCCCGTCCCCGACCTGCCGCCTGCCGCGATCGCGACCCCACCGCTGGCTGCGGGCGCCACCATGATCTACGCCCCCGGCGACGATGACGGCGAACAGCAGCCCCCGGCCGTGGCCGAGCCGGAACCGCGTCAGGAGACGGCCACGCTGGAATGGGCGGAAGGTACGGTCACGATCGGCTCGCGTGTGGTCACCATCGGCCGCTCCAGCGACTGCGACGTCCGCGTCGACGATGCCAACGTGTCCCGCCGCCATGCCGAGGTACGGCGGATCGGCGACGGCTACTCGCTGGTCGACCTGGGCTCGACCAACGGCACCGAGGTGAACGGCCAGCGCATCCAGGAGACGGCGCTGATGAACGGCGACGTGATCTCGGTCGGTACGACCCGGATCACGTTCGAGCGGCGCCTTGGTTGAGCAACTCCTGCTCGTCCTTCAGGTCGCGTTCGTGGTGCTGCTCTATCTCTTCATCTGGCGGGTCGTGCGGGTCGCCTCGCGTGACATCTCGGTTGGCCAGGAGAGCATGGTCCTGACCCCGGTGCGGCCCGACGCGGCACCGGTGCGGGCGAACGGCGTGCTGGTGGTGACCGCCAGTCCCGAGCTCGCGCCCGGCACCCGGCTGGAGATCCGGGCCGAGCTGGTGGCGGGACGCGACCCGCATAACGCCATCTCGATACCCGCCGACGGATACGCTTCCGGTCGCCATGCCCGGTTTCTGCGCGGAGACCAGTCAGACATCGTTGAGGATCTCACGTCGACGAACGGGACGTACGTGAACGGGCAGCGCCTGAACGGCGCGCAGCCGCTGCGCCCCGGCGACCTGGTGACGATCGGCCAGACGCAGCTCACCTACGAGGCGCCGACGTGACCGCGCTGGGCGTCGTGGACGAGGCCGGCCTCACACAGACCGGCCACGTGCGGCGCAACAACGAGGACTCCTACCTGATCCGGGGCGACTTGTTCATGATCGCCGACGGCATGGGCGGCGCGGCGGCGGGAGAGGTGGCCTCCGCCATGTGCGCCCAGGCGTTCGCCGAGATCGATCTGATCCGCAGCCGCGGTGACGGCGCCTTGCGCGACGCCATCGTGGCCGCCAACACCCGCATCCACGAGCGCGCCGCCAGCGATCCGGCGGCCTCCGGCATGGGCACCACCGTGACGGCGGCGCTGGTCGAGAGCGACGGCCGCGTGGCGCTGGCCAACGTCGGCGACAGCCGCGCATACCTGCTGCGGGAGGGCGCGCTGCGACGCCTCACGGAGGACCACTCGGTGGTCGCCGAGCTGGTCGCGACCGGCCAGATCTCCGACTGGGAGGCGAGCAGCCATCCGCAGCGAAACGTGGTCACCCGGGTGCTCGGCGCCGAAGCGTCCGTGCAGGTCGACACGTTTTGGCTGGAGGCGCAGGACGGCGACGTGGTGCTGCTGTGCAGCGACGGCCTCACCGACATGGTGTCCGAGGAGGAGTTCGCGAAGCTGCTGGCAGCGGACAAGACCTGCGAGCAGATCGCGCGCGACCTGGTGCGGGCAGCGCTGGCACAGGGGGGCGAGGACAACGTCACCACGGTGCTGTTCAGGATCGGGCCCAGCCAGGCGCAGGAGGGCGCGCCGCCGCGAACAGTGCTGACCCAGGACCCTGACCTGGAGCCGGTCGGGGACGGAGGGCGCAGCCGCAGGCGCACCCTGCTGCGGGTGACGGCGACGCTGGGCGTGATCGCGATCCTGGGCGCGGGCAGCATCTACTTCCTGCGCTGGGCGCACTTCGTCGGTGCCGACGAGTCGAGCGGCCATGTCGCCGTCTACCAGGGCCTTCCCATCGACCTGTTCGGCGGCGTCAGGCTCTACCACGAGGTGTCGGACACGCACATCCCCTACGCCGCGCTCAACCAGGCCGCCCGCAAGAAGCTGTTCGACCACACGATCCGCTCCGACGCGAGCGCCCGCTCGGTGGCCGAGAGCGCCGGCAGCTCTGGCCCATGAGATCCACGCGCTTCCGCGAGCTCTGGAACCTGCTCGCGGTCGCCGTCCTCACGGGCGTCGGCTTCCTCAGCGTCTACACGGCCCGCCAGCAGGAGATCACCAGCACGTCGCTGATCTACGCCGCGTTCTTCCTGGCGCTCTACTTCGTGGCGCACCTGGGACTGCGCGCGGGGTTGCCGGATGCGGATCCCTGGCTGCTGCCGCTGTCGGCGCTGCTGACGGCGATGGGGCTGACCGAGATCTATCGCCTGAACCCGCTGCTGGCGCGGGATCAGTCGATCTGGATCGTGGTCGGCCTGGGCGGGTTCCTGGCCCTGATTCTGCTGGTCGGAGACCAGCGCAAGCTGGAGTCGTACAAGTACACGCTGGGCGTGGCGGCGGTGGCGATGCTGGTGATCACGATGCTGGTGGGCACGACCATCAACGGCGCCAAGCTGTGGCTGCGCGTGGGCGACGTGCAGGTACAGCCGGGCGAGTTCGCCAAGCTGCTGCTGGTGATCTTCCTGGCCGGCTACCTGCGCGAACGGCGGGAGCTGCTGACGATGGCCCACCGGCGGGTGTTGGGGGTGGGCCTGCCGGCCGCCCGGCACCTGGGCCCGTTGCTGGCGATGACCGGGGTGGCGCTGGGCGTGGTCGCGGTGATGAACGACATGGGCACGGCGCTGCTGCTATACGGCATCTTCCTGGCGATGGTCTACGTCGCGACCGGGCGCCAGCTGTACACGGTGGCCGGGCTGGCTCTGTTCGTGGGCGGGTCGTTCCTGGTCTACCACCTCACGCCGCACGTCCAGGAGCGCTTCCAGGTCTGGCTCGATCCCTGGAAGACCCCGCACACCAACGGCTATCAGATCATCCAGTCGATCGAGTCGATCGCCGACGGCGGCATCTTCGGCTCCGGCCTTGGCCGCAGCTTCCAGGTGTTCAGCAACGGCAGCTCGGTGATCCCGGCCGCCCAGACCGACGGCATCTATGCGGTCTGGGCGAACGAGACCGGGCTGGCCGGCGCCGCCGGGATGCTGCTGATCTACCTGCTGTTCGCCTACCGCGGCTTCAAGATCGCCAGCGTCGCCGATGACAGCTTCTCGAAGCTGCTAGCCGCCGGGCTCACGTTCACGGTCGTGCTGCAGGCCTTCCTGATCGTCGGCGGCATCACCCGCCTGATCCCGCTGACCGGCATCACCCTGCCGTTCGTCAGCTACGGGGGCAGCTCCGTGGTCTCGAACTTCATGCTGCTGGCACTGCTCTTGATGGTGTCGTCGCGCACCGCGAGGGTGCGGAGATGAATCCGCGCATCGGCACCCTGTTCAAGCTCTGCGCCGGCGCCTGCCTGGTGCTGATCTCGTTCACCGCCTACTGGCAGATCTGGGCGGCGTCGGGACTGGCCGCCCGGCAGGACAACGCCCGCCTCGTCTACCGGCAGCTGCAGATCAAGCGCGGCCTGATCCTGGCCGCCAACGGCCACACGGTGCTGGCCACCAACACCGAGCACACGAAGGACGGCCTGAAGATCTTCCTGCGGCGCTATCCGCTGGGGCCGCTGTTCGGCCACCCGATCGGGTACAACACGGTCGGCTCCGGACGCTCCGGGCTGGAGCTGTCGCAGAACGACTACCTGACCGCCTCCAACGCCGACCTCTCGACCGTACTGGGCCGGATCGGCGACAAGCTGCAGGGCGAGACGGTGACCGGCAACAACGTCGTCACCAGCCTGTCGGTGCCGGCCCAGCGGGCGGCGATGCAGGGCCTGCGCGGCCACTCCGGCGCTGTCGTCGCCATCGAGCCGAGCACGGGCCGGGTGCTGGCGATGGCCTCGACGCCCGGCTACAACCCGAACACGGTCGCCCGCAACTTCGCCAAGCTGAACAAGCCCCAGAGCGGCGCTCCGCTGCTCAACCGCGGCACCCAGGGCCTGTACGCACCGGGCTCCACGTTCAAGGTGGTGACGGCCACCGCGGCCCTGGAGAGCGGCAAGTTCACGCCGAACACCCTGATCAACGGGCACGGCACCTGCATCACCGTGGAGACGGCGCCGCTCTGCAACGCCGGCGGCGAGAGCGCCGGGGTGGTCTCCCTGTCCGACGCGCTCACGTTCTCCTACAACACGGTGTTCGCACAGGTGGGGCAGGCCGTCGGGCAGCAACGGCTGTACGCAACCATGCGCGACTACGGGTTCTTCCGCGACCCGCCGCTCGACTACCCGTCCGACGAGATGGATCCGAGCGGGCTCTACAGCCGCGGCCACCTGCTCTCGCAGCGGGCGCCGATCGACGTCGGCCGGGTGGCGATCGGGCAGGAGCGGCTGGGGGTGACGCCGATCCAGATGGCGGAGGTGGTGGCGACCGTCGCGAACCACGGCGTGCGGATGCGGCCGAGCCTGGTCGACCGCGTGGTCGCGCCCGGCGGCGGCAACGTCTACACCGCGCATCCGGGGCAGCTCGTGCGCGTGATGTCGCCGCAGACGGCCAACGAGCTGCGCGACATGATGCGGCGGGTCGTGGAGGAGGGCACCGGTCAGGCCGCGAATGTTGGAAACCTGTCGGTTGCAGGCAAGACCGGCACCGCCGAGACAGGAGTGTCAGGACTCAACACCGCATGGTTCATCGCATTCGCCCCCGCGAACAACCCCAAGATCGCGATCGCGGTCACGATCGAGCGCACGCCGGAGTTCGGCGGCACCATCGCCGCGCCGATCGCGGCCAGGGTGATCACCGCCTATCTGGGCCAAGGCGTGGCAAAGTAGGGCCGACCTACAAGGCAGGGCCAACGAGTTGGGCGTAGACAACATCATCGGCGAGCTGTTCGACGGCCGCTACCGGCTGGAGCGCCGGATCGGGGCGGGCGGCATGGCAGACGTCTACCTGGCGCAGGACGAGTCCCTGCATCGCCGGGTGGCGATCAAGATCCTGGCCGACCGATACACCCGCGACCCCGGATTCGTCGAGCGGTTCCGCCGCGAGGCAACGGCCGCGGCCGGTCTCAGCCACCCCAACATCGTCTCCATCTACGACCGCGGCGAGGCCGAGGGCACCTACTACATCGCGATGGAGTACATCGAGGGCCCGACGCTGAAGGAGGAGATCACCGAGCGGGCGCCGCTGCCCGAGGCGGAGGCCGTCGGGTACGCCGTGCAGGCGTTGCAGGCGCTCGAGTTCGCGCATCGACGGGGCGTGATCCATCGCGACATCAAGCCCCACAACATGATGCTGACCCCCGACGGCCTGCTGAAGGTGACCGACTTCGGCATCGCCCGCGCCACCAACGAGGTGGAGATGACGGAGGTCGGTTCGATCGTGGGCACCGCCCAGTACCTGTCACCCGAGCAGGCCCGCGGCCACAGCGTCGGGCCGCAGTCGGACATCTACTCGATGGGCGTGGTGCTGTACGAGATGCTGACCGGCGAGGTGCCGTTCACCGGCTCCTCGGCGGTCGAGATCGCGATGAAGCAGGTGAACGAGGCACCGCAGCCGCCCAGCACCAAGAACCGGCTGATCACGCACGGCCTCGAGCAGGTGGTGATGCGGGCGCTGGCAAAGGATCCCGCCCTGCGCTTCCACTCCGCCCGGGAGATGGCCGACGAGCTCGAGCGCACGCGCCGCGGTCTGGCCGTCTCGCAGGACACCGCCCAGGCGACGGCGGTGATCGGCGCCTACGAACCCGGGGCGGCGACCAGCGTGATGGGCTCCCCGCCGCCGGCCGCGCCGCCGCCGCAGGCCAAGCGCAGCGCCGTCCCCTGGCTGCTGGTGGCGCTGCTGCTGCTGGCGAGCGCGGTGGTCGGCTACGTCGTCTACCAGCAGCTGCAGGGCAGCGACCAGGTGAAGGTGCCGGACGTGCGCGGATTCACTAAGAAGCAGGCGCAGACGCAGCTGGTCCAGGCCGGATTCACGACCGCCGTCGACCACAAGGCGTCGAAGAAGGTGGACAAGGGCCAGGTGATCGACACCGATCCCCCGCACGGCGCCGAGGCCGACAAGGGCTCGAAGGTGACCATGATCGTGTCGACCGGGCCGAAGAGCGTGACGCTGCCGAACCTCCGCGGGAAATCGGCGAGCGCCGCCACCCAGACCATCGTCGACCTCGGTCTGCCCGTTCCCACCCAGACCCCGATCACCTCCCAGCTGCCGGTCGGCCAGGTGGTGCGCACCGATCCCAAGCCGGGCGTGATCCCGCCGGATACGGTCGTCACGCTGTTCGTGTCGACGGGCAACGTGAAGGTGCCGAACGTCGTCGGCATGAGCTGCAACGACGCCACAAGCACGTTGTCCGCCTCGAACCTGCAGGGCAGCTGTACGGACACGCCCAGCGACACGGTGCCGGTCGGCCAGGTGATCAGCCAGTCGCCAGCTGCCGGCAGCCAGGCCCCGCAGGGCAGCACGGTGTCGCTCCAGGTCTCGTCCGGCCCGTCGCAGGTGCAGGTGCCGGACGTGACCAACATGGATTACCCGACTGCCAAGCAGACGTTGCAGGGCGAGGGGCTGCACGCCCAGCGCTCACGCTGTCTGGCGTCAGATCCCACGATCCCCGACGGCACCGTGGTCGGCACCGACCCGCCGCCCGGCACGATGGTCGACCCCAAGTCCGACGTGACCGTGTTCGTGGCCGACTCGACGTCGACCACCCCCTGTCCGTGAGCGAGCGGCCGCGCATCAGGGTGGCCGTGCTGGGCGGCGGCCGCAGCTCCGAGCACGAGGTGTCGCTGCGGTCGGCGGCATCGGTGGTGGCGGCGCTCGACCCCCAGCGCTACGACGTGGTGCCGGTGCAGATCGACCGCGGCGGCGCCTGGCAGATCGAATCCTCAGCGCGGCTGTCGCTGGAGCCCGGGGCCGAGAGCCGATCGCTGGTGCCCTCGGCGCCGGCCGGTCTGCCCGCTCCGGCGGGGATCGGCCCGATCGATGTGGTGCTGCCGATCCTGCACGGCCCCTTCGGAGAGGACGGGCGGCTGCAGGGGCTGCTGGACATGATCAACATCCCCTACGTGGGGTCCGGTGTGGCCGCCTCGGCGCTGACGATGGACAAGGACAAGGTCAAGTACGTGCTGCGTGGCGTGGGCATCGCCGTGGCCGACCACGTGGTGCTGCGGAACCGAAGGTTCGGCGCGGCCGATGCCGAGGCTGTCGAGCGCCTCGGCTACCCCTGCTTCGTGAAGCCGGCCAACCTCGGCTCGAGCGTCGGCATCAGCAAGGTCACCGCGCCGGATGGCCTGGCAGCCGCGGTCGAGCTGGCCTTCCGGCACGATCGCACGGTGCTGGTCGAGGAGATGATCGCGGGCCGCGAGGTGGAGCTGGGCGTGCTCGGAAACAGCGATCCGCTGGTCAGCCCACCCGGTGAGATCGTGATCGCAAACGACTCCGACTGGTACGACTACGCGGCCAAGTACGACGACGGCGCCATGCGGCTGCAGGTGCCGGCCGACCTGCCGGAGCCGGTCACCGCCGAGCTGCAGCATGTCGCCCGCCGCGCCTTCGAGGTCTGCGGGTGCAGCGGCATGGCCCGCATCGACTTCTTCGTGACGCCCGAGCATCGGGTGGTGCTGAACGAGATCAACACCATCCCCGGCTTCACCGCCACCAGCGTCTACGCGGAGCTGTTCGAGTCGATCGGCATCAGCTACCCACGGCTGCTGGAGCGGCTGATCGAGCTGGCGCTCGAGCGGCACGCCGACGACCAGACGTACGCCTATTAGTCGCTGATCGAGACCACGGCCGTTTGACAAGAACTCTTTCGAAAGATATCTTTCGAAAGGTGGACGACAGGCGCACAGTCCAGCTCACCGACCCGCGGGCGCTGCGGGCGCTGGCCCACCCCA
The DNA here is from genome assembly GCA_045806525.1 of Gaiellales bacterium. Lineage (GTDB taxonomy): Bacteria > Actinomycetota > Thermoleophilia > Gaiellales > JAICJC01 > JAICYJ01. The sequence continues at coordinate 19,091 of JBJMJD010000055.1, forward strand.
CCCGGCTGCGCCTGGTCGGGCTGCTGCGCCGCGAGGGGCCGCTGACGGCCACGCAAGCCGGTGCGCTGATCGGCGAGGTGCCGGCCAGCGCGTCGTTCCACCTGCGGCAGCTGGCCAAATACGGGCTGGTCGAGGAGGCGGCGGGAGGGCGCGGCCGCGAGCGGCCCTGGCAGGCGACGGCCATGTTCACCAGCTGGTCTGGCGCGGGAGGATCGCCCGACCTGGCCATCGCCGACCAGATGCTGACCGCGGTGGTGGCCGAGCGCTACGCGGAGCAGCTGCAGGCGTGGCTGGCCGCGAAGCCAGGCGAGCCGGTCGAGTGGCAGGAGGCCGCCGGGCTGGGAGACGCGCTCCTGTACGTCACCGCCGACGAGCTGACGCGGATCGGCGAGGAGCTGGACGACCTGCTGCGGCCCTACCTCGACCGGATCGGCGACCGCAGCACGCGGCCCGACGGCGCACGGCTCGTGAGCTTCATCCGGATGGCGCTTCCGACGGACGAACCGGATGCGCGTTGAGCTTCCCGCACGCCGCCTGATCCCGGATCTGCTGGCCGAAAACGCCGCGTTCCGCGGTCTCTGGTTGGCGCAGTCGATCTCGCTGGTGGGCGACCAGGTGTCGTTGCTGGCGCTGCCGCTGGTGGCGGTGCTGACGCTGCACGCGGGTCCGGCCGAGATGGGCTATCTGGTCGCCGCCGAGCTGGTGCCGAGCCTGCTGTTCTCGATGCACGCGGGCGTCTGGGCCGACCGCCGCGGCGACCGGCGCGGGCTGATGATCGCAACCGACGTGGGTCGGGCCGCGCTGCTTGCGACGATCCCGGTCGCGGCCGTGTTGGGCGTGCTTTCGATGACGCAGATGTACGTCGTCGCGTTCCTGGTGGGCAGCCTGACGGTGCTGTTCTGGGTCTCATACAACGCCCTGTTCGTGGTGCTGGTGCCGCGCGAGCAGTTCATCACCGGCGGCTCGCTTTTGAACGGCAGCCGGGCGGTGTCCTACATGGCCGGCCCCAGCATAGGCGGACTGCTGGTGCAGGCGCTGACGGCGCCGCTGGCGGTGGGCGTGGACGCGCTCTCGTTCGCGGCCTCGGCGATCTTCATGCACGGGATCGACTCGCCCGAGCCGCAGCCCGAGCCGGGCGCAGGCAGCGGCGGCGTCATGGCAGGTCTGCGCTTCATCGCCCGCAACCCGATCATGCGCGCCTCGCTGGGGGCGACGGCCACAATCAACCTGTTCAACTTCATGTTCTTCGCGCTCTGGATCCTGTTCGCGACCAGGACGCTGCACGTGAACGCCGGCGCGCTCGGCCTGGTGATCGGCGGCGGCGCGATCGGCAGCGTGATCGGGTCGGTCGTGACGGGCGCCGTGCAGCGGCGGGTCGGCGTCGGGCCCACCTTCGCCATCGGCTGCGTGCTGTTCCCGGCGCCGCTGATGCTGGTGCCACTGGCCGGCGGCGCCCGGCCGCTGGTGCTGAGCATGCTGTTCCTGGCCGAGTTCTTCAGCGGCCTGGGCGTGATGATGCTCGACATCACGGGCGGCGCCATCTCGGCGGCGCTGGTACCCGCCCGGCTGCGTTCACGGGTGGCCGGGTCGTACATGGTGGTGAACTACGGCGTGCGCCCGATCGGCTCGCTGGCGGGCGGGCTGATGGGCGCGACGTTGGGTCTGCGGCCGGCCGTGTGGGTGGCCACCGTGGGCGCTGTCGCCGGCGTGCTGTGGCTGCTGCCCTCGCCGATCATGCGGCTGCGGGAGCTGCCCGAGCCGGCCGACTAGACGATTGCGGCCGCGCCCGCTGTCAGCTCGGCGAAGCGGGCGGCGCCCACGTTGCCGCCGGACAGCACCACGCCCACGCGGCGTCCCGGCAGGCCTACCCGGCCGGCCAGGAGCGCGGCCAGCGCGCAGGCGCCGCTGGGCTCGAGCACGACCTTCATGCGGTCGAAGGCGAAGACCATCGCGTCGATGATCTCGGCGTCTGAGACGAGCTCGACGGAGTCGGCCAGTCGCCGGTTGACCTCGAACGTGAGCTCACCGGGCGTCTCCGCCTGCTGCCCGTCCGCGATGGTGCGCGGTACCGGGATCCGCACGCGTTCTCCCGCCGCCAGCGAGCGGCGGGTGTCGTCGCCCTGCTCCGGCTCGACCCCGATCACCTCGATGCCCGGCGCGAGCGCCTTGGCGGCAGTGGCGCAGCCGGCCATCAGCCCGCCCCCGCCCACGGGCACCAGCAGCGCGTCGAGCCCCGGCGCCTGCTCCAGCAGCTCGAGCGCGGCGGTGCCCTGGCCGCTCATCACCAGCGGGTGCTCGTAGGGCGGTACAAGGGTGAGGCCGCGCGATTCGGCCAGATCGCGGCCGAGCTGGTCGCGATCCTGCGAATAGCGGTCATAGGTGACCACCTCGGCGCCGTAGCCACGGGTGGCGTCCAGCTTGGCTGCGGGCGCATCCTCCGGCATCAGGATCACCGCCGGTGCATCCAGCATCGCCGCCGCGATCGCGACCGCCTGGGCGTGGTTGCCGGACGAGTATGCGGCCACGCCCCGGGCGCGCTCCTGCGAGGGCACGCGCGAGATCATCGAGTACGCGCCGCGGAACTTGAACGCGCCCCCGCGCTGGTAGCACTCCGCCTTGCAGAACACCATGGCGCCGGTGGCCGCGTCGAGCGTCCGCGACGACAGCACCGGTGTGCGATGTGCGACGCCGTCGAGGGCAGCCGCGGCGGAGCGGACGTCGTCGATGCCGATCATTGCCGCCGAAGACTACGTGCTGAGGGATTCGACTAGAAGTCGAACGGCATGATGCCGTCGCTCTCGAGCGCGGAGCGGAAGCGGTCGACCGCCTCGTTCATGTTCTCGCGGGTGACGCGGTCGAGCTCCTCGATCAGGCGATCGGTGGCATCGTTCAGCACGTCGTCGAACCGCTCGACCTCGTGTGCGTCGTAGGTATCCGTGTGGCGCCACTCGCAGTCGGGGCAGCGCAGGGCCAGCTGCCAGCGCATCTCCTCGACCTCGTTCCACTCGGTGGGATGCACGCGCTCGCCGCCGCATCCGCCGCACAGCTCGAGGCGGCGAACGTGCAGCTCGGCGCCGGCCTCGATGTCGCGCAGGTCGCTGTGGGGCCGCTCGCCGTCGCTCGCCTGGTAGTAGACGATCTCGACGGTCTTGCCGCTCGGCAGCACGATTCGCTTGATGTGAAACTCACCCATCGTCCCGATGTATCGGGCGCGGCTGGGCACTTCTTGAGGGGCAAAATGCGCGAGTTGATCAGATCACGTTGATCCGTGTGCAACCGCGATCAGGGGCCGCCGAAATCGTTGGTCACGTAGTAGGCGGCGTGGCCGCTCCAGATGCCTCGCGAGATGCCGATCCCGATCCACCGGTAGCGGCCGCCCAGCAGGTTCGCGCGGTGCGGCGCACTGGCGATCCAGGCCCGCAGCATCCGGCGCGGGCTCCACAGCCCGACACCGAGGTTCTCGCCGGCCCAGCCCCCGTGAAAGCCGAAGGAGCGCAGTCGCGTGAGCCAGGTCGCGCCCGAGGACGAGTAGTGCGTCATCAGGCGGTGGCGTGACATGTACAGGCTGTGCGCGCTGGCCGCATCTCCCAGATGCGGGCCGAGCTTCAGCCGGTGGACGCCGTGGGCCGATCGGTAGTGGTTGATCCGGTGCAGCAGTTCCAGCCGCCAGGCCCTGGCAGAAAACGTCGCCTGCGCAGGTGCCGCGACCGACCCCAGCAGCACCACGGCGAGCAGACAGATCATCAACTTCACCCTCACCCGTCACCTCCTGTACGCGTTGCAGCAAGTCCGATGCTAGAGCACTTCGCGCAAGACGAGAGGGTGCTTACAAGGTTTTTACGACAGTCAAACAGACGTATGTTCGAGCGGTGGCCGCGAAGCGGGGTCACGCACGGGCGGCCGCCGCGGCCGAGTTCAGCGACCGGTCGCGGCCACCGCCACCGGCACGCCCAGGGCCTCGTCCACGGCCGCCTCGAATACGTCAAGCGACTCCTCGACCTGTTCGTCGGTGACAACCAGCGATACCAGCACGCGCAGGCAGTTGCCGTGCATGCCGGCCTTCAGGATCAGCAGCCCACGGCGCATCGCCGCCTCGGCCACAGCTGTTGCCAGATCGGACGCAGGGGCCTTCGAGATCGGGTCCTCGACGAACTCGGCGGCCAGCATCGGGCCCAGGCCGCGGACATCGCCAAGGCGCGGGTGCCGAAGCTGCAGCGCCTGGAACCGCGAGCGCATCCGCTCGCCGATGGCGGTGCCGCGCGCGAGCAGGTCGCGGCGCTCGATCTCATCCAACACCGCGATGCCGGCCACGCAGCCCAGCGGCGAGCCGACGTAGGTGCCGCCGATGGTGGAGTCGCCGGCGGCGTCCATCACCGCCGCGCGCCCGATCACGCCGGAGATCGGAACGCCAGCCGCGATCGACTTGGCGACTGTGATCAGGTCGGGCTCAACGCCGAAGTGCTCGATCCCGAACATCTTGCCCGTGCGCCCGTAGCCGGACTGCACCTCGTCCGCGATCAGCACGATGCCGTGAGCGTCTGCGATCTCGCGCAGGCCGCGCACCCACTCGGCCGGGGGCACCACGAAACCACCCTCGCCCTGCACGGGCTCGAAGATGATTGCGGCCACCTGCTCGGCCGCGACGTGGGTGCTGAACATGCCCCGCAGCGCGACCAGCGCGGCAGCGGCCGGATCGGCCGACTCGTCCCGGTACGGGTAGGGGTAGGGCGCGCGATAGACCTCGGGAGCGAACGGCCCGAGGCCGGCCTTGTAGGGATGCTGCTTGGAGGTCAGCGACATCGCCATCAGGGTGCGGCCGTGGAAGCCACGGTCGAAGCAGATCACGGCCGGCCGGCCTGTGGCGAGCTTCGCGATCTTGACCGCGTTCTCCACCGCCTCGGCGCCGGAGTTGAAGAACGCGGCCTTCTTTGGGCCGGCGATGGGCGTCCTCTCGAGCAGCCGCTCGGCCAGCTCGATGTAGGACTCGTACGGAACCATCGTGAAGTCGGTGTGCAGGAAGCGGTCGACCTGGGCGTGCAGTGCGGCCGACACCGCCTCGTTCGTGTGCCCCACGTTCAGGCAGCCGATGCCGCCGGTCCAGTCCAGAAACGTGTTTCCGTCCACGTCGGTGACGGCGACGCCGTGGGCATGGTCGATCACGATCGGGAGGTAGATGCTCTTCGCATCGGCGATCACGCGCTGCTTGCGCGCCAGGATCTCCGTGGAGCGCGGTCCCGGCAGCTCGGTGCGCAGGTCGATCGTCGGTGCCATCTGGGGTCCCTTCCTCCAGCCGCCGCGGCTGCGACGGGCAAACGGCAAGAGGATACCCAATCCGCTGGGCGCGCTCCTGCGCATACACTCCGCCCGATGGTGCTGTCCGATCACTCGATCCGTGAGGAGATCGCCGCCGGGCGAATCGTGGTCGATCCCTTCGACGATGCGATGGTGCAGCCGTGCAGCATCGACGTCACGGTCGGGGACAGTTTCCGCGTGTTCCGCAACTCGCGCTACCCCTACATCGACGTCAAGCGCGAGATGGAGGACCTCACCGAACTGGTGCGGGTGGGACGCGACGAGCCGTTCATCCTGCATCCGGGCGAGTTCGTGCTGGGCGTCGTGGCGGAGCGGGTCGCGCTGCCCGACGACATCGTCGCCACCCTCGACGGAAAGAGCTCGCTGGGGCGGCTGGGGCTGGTGGTGCACCAGACCGCCGGCGTGATCGACGCCGGGTTCGACGGCCACATCACCCTGGAGCTCGCGAACATGGCGAACCTGCCGATCACGGTCTACCCGGGCATGCGGATCGCGCAGCTCAGCTTCCTGACCCTGTCCACGCCGGCCGACCACCCCTACGGGTCGAGCAAGCTGGGCAGCAAGTACCAGGGCCAGGCCGAGCCCACGCCCAGCCGCTACTACCTGAACTTCGCGGAGCGCCCTTGAGGGTGCTGGTCGCGGGCGGCACCGGATACGTCGGGGCCGAGGTGGTTGCGTCGCTGGCGTCGGCCGGGCACACGCTGCGGGTGCTCGTGCACGCGGCGCAGCCGGCCCTGCCCGAGTCGGCCGAGGCGGTGCGCGGCGACGTCACCGACGCGGCGTCGCTGGAGGCGGCCGCGGACGGCTGCGACGCGATCGTGAACCTGGTCGCGATCCTGGAAGGGACGGACGCGGCCTTCCAGGCGGTCAACGCCGGTGGCCCGCGAAACGTGGTGGCTGCGGCGGACGCACACGGCATCCGGCGGATCGTCCACATGAGCGCGCTGGGCGTGTCGGCCGTGCACGCGCCGCTGACCCGCTACTGGGGCTCGAAGTACGCGGGCAAGCAGGCGGTCATCTCCAGCGGCCTCGACTGGACGGTGCTCGAACCGAGCTTCGTGTTCGGACGTGGCGGCGGCGCGCTTAAGGCCTTCGAGAGCCTGATCCGGATGCCGGTGGCGCCGGTGATCGGAGACGGCCGCTACCGGCACCAGCCGGTCTGGGCAGGCGACGTGGCGACCGCATTCGTGCGGGCGCTGGAACGGCCGGAGACTGCCGGCCAGGTGATCCCGATGGGCGGGCCGCAGGTGTTCACGTTCGACCAGCTGCTGGACGAGCTGGCCCGGGTGACGGGCCGCGCGCCGCGGCGAAAGCTGCACATACCGGCCGGATTGATGAAGGCGCAGACGCCGTTGTTGTCGCGGCTGCCAGCGCCGCTGAAGGTGACGCGCGAGCAGATCGTGATGCTGCTCGCGGGCACGGAGTGCGATCTTGAGCCGATGCGAAGCGCGCTCGGCATCGAGCCGGCGGCGATCGCCGAAGCCTACACGCGGTGACCAACGAAACCGGGTGATTTGCGTCGTCGCCGTGCGTTGCTACACTCGCCATACCACGGAAAGGAGGTGGTCCGACTTGGTAGATGGTTCAAGACGGGCGAGTGGAGGTGCTCGCGGGTAGTCGCGAGTCCCTGAACCTACGGGGAATCGCTGCAGCCGGCGTTGGGACAGCCGCCGCCACCTGGTAGGTGGACGGCAGGCACTCGCCGCTACCCAATCCACGCGAAACGCCGTTAGGGGCGCGCCGGGGACACCCGGCGCGCCCCAATCACTTAACCGGGCTACATGCCCCAGCGGTCGGGGCCGACCAGCTGCAGCTCTGCGGCCGCGGCGCCCAGCGCCGAGATCTCGCCGTCGCCGCGGTCGTCCACCCGCACCGAGACCGTGCGGGCCAGGGCGTCCTGCACCCAGACGCTGCCGGCCTCGCCGACCAGCTCCGTCTCGGCCTCCTCACCCTCGCCGCGGCGGGCGCCGACCGTGTAGCTCTGGCCGGGCTCGACGGCGTGCCGCTTCATGTAGTGGAGCATCTCCTCCGCCTCGTTCTCCAGCCGCAGGACGACGATCGTGCTGCCCACGGGCACCGACGGCAGCGGCTCGCCCGGCTCGCGCGGATAGTCGCCGATGGGATGGCCGTGCGGGCAGGTGTGCACGTCGCCGATCATCTCCAGCATCTTGGCCTCGAGCCGCGGCGAGATCGAGTGTTCCATCGCGTGGGCCTCCTCGTGAACGTCGTCCCAGGGGATGCCCATCACCTTCACCAGGTAGGCCTCGACCAGGCGATGGCGCGCGACGATGCGCTCGGCCACCTCGCGTCCTCGGTCGGTGAAGTTGATCAGCTTGGCCTCGTCGCGGCTGACCAGCTCGTCGTCGACCATGCGGCGCAGCATCTCCGAGACCGACGGCTGCGAGACCTGCAGCGCGCGGGCCAGGTTGGCCTGCGTCCGCTCGATGCCCGACTCGTACAGCCAGTAGATGCTCTCGAGGTACTCCTGTGTGGCCTCGGACAGCGACTCCATGACGGCATCCTAGCCCGCTCAGGTTTCGATCAGGATGTCGCCGTCGCGCACGATCACGGGGAACGTCTCGACACCGACTGTTGCCGGAAGCGACAACGCGTCGCCGGTGCGGAGATCGAACATGGCGCCGTGGCGAGGGCACTCAACGGTGAGGCCGTCGCGGTCGCCCTCGCAGAGCGGGCCGTCGTCGTGGCTGCAGCGGTCCTCGATCGCGTAGTAGCGGCCGTCGATCAGGTAGATGCCCACGAACAGGGAACCGGCCTGGATGATCTTGACGCCGCCCTCGGGAATCTCCCCCTCGGCGGCTACGCGGACTTCCACTCGATCCCGTCGGAGGGGTCGTCCCACTCGGGGGGCAGCGGCTCGCCGGTCAGCTCGCTGAGCGCCACCTTGAGAACGCCCACCGAGAGCATGGCGCACTTCAGGCGGATCGGCGAGAGCGGGATGCCCAGCTCCTCGAGCACATCCTCCTTGCCGATCTGGGCCAGCTGGTCGACCGGCTTGCCCTTGACCACGTCGGAGAGCATCGACGCGGCGGCCTGGCTAATCGCGCACCCACGGCCGCTGTAGCGGATGTCGGTGACGACGCCGTCGTGCACCTCCAGCTCGACCGCCAGCTCGTCGCCGCAGAGCGGGTTCACGCCCTCGGCTGCTGCGGAGGGGTGGTCGAGATGCCCGTGATTGCGCGGGTTGTTGTAGTGATCGAGGATATTTTCCCGGTAGAAGTCGTCCATCGCCTTGAAGTGTACCGGTGCCCCGCGAGCCGCCCGTCTACACGGAGAAGGTGCGCTTGACCTTCTCGATGCCGAGCGCCAGCGCGTCGATATCGTCGCGGCCGTTGTACAGGTAGACGCTGGCTCGGGTGGTGGCCTGCAGGTCGAAGCGCCGCATCAGGGGTTGCGTGCAGTGGTGGCCGGCGCGCACGGCGATGCCCTCCGAGTCCAGCACCTGGGCGACGTCGTGGGGGTGGACGTTGCCGACATTGAAGCTGAGGATTCCGGCCCGGTTGGGCGGCTTGGGCCCGTACTGCGTGACGGCGCTGATGCCGTCGAGCACGTCATAGGCGTAAGCGGTGAGCGCGTGCTCGTGGGCCTCGATCGCCTCCAAGCCGATGCCCTGCAGGTACTGCGCGGCGGCGCCCAGCGCAATCGACTCGGCGATTGCGGGGGTGCCGGCCTCGAACTTCCAGGGCAGCTCGTTCCAGGTGGTCTTCTCGAGCGAGACCGTGCGGATCATCTCGCCACCGGTCAAGAACGGCGGCATCTTCTCGAGCAGCTCGGCGCGGCCCCAGAGGATGCCGGCGCCGGGGCCGCACATCTTGTGGCCGGAGAGGGCGTAGAAGTCGCAGCCCAGCGCCTGGACGTCGACCGGACGGTGGGGGGCGGCCTGCGCACCGTCGACGACAAGGACCGCGCCGCGATCGTGGGCCCAGGCCGCCAGCGCCGGGATGTCGTTGATGGTGCCGAGCGAGTTGGAGACGTGCGCGACGGCGACCAGTTTGACGTTCTCGATGGCGGCCAGGCGCTCCTGTGAGTCGGCGTCGAGGCTGCCGTCGTCGGTCAGGCGCAGGTAGTGCAGCGTGGCGCCGGTCTGCTGGGCGAGGAACTGCCACGGCACCAGGTTCGAGTGGTGCTCCATCTCGGTCGCGACGATGGCATCGCCGGGGCCGACGAAGGTGCGGCCGTAGGCATAGGCGATCAGGTTCAGCGCCTCGGTCGCCTCGCGCACGAAGATCACCTCGCGACGATCGCCGGCGTTGATGAACCCGGCCATGATGTCGCGCGCGCCCTCGTAACGCTCGGTCGCACGGGCGCCGAGGTAGTAGACGCCACGATGTACGTTGGCGTAGGACGTCTCGTAGACGTCGACCAGGGTCTCGATCACCTGACGCGGCTTCTGCGAGGACGCCGCCGAATCGAGGAAGACCAGCCGCTTGCCGTGCACGGGCTGGGCCAGGATCGGGAAGTCCGCGCGGATCTTCTCCAGGTCGAGCGGGGTGGTGAATTCGGCGACTGCCATAGCTGGAGTGTAGATGCGCCGGCTTCCCGCCGATCACCTGTCACAGCCGCGCAACGATCCATACCACGCGCAGAGTGCCGCACTTCGCGCCGATGGTCCGCGGCATTGCAACGGTCCTGCGACGAACCGCCAACGGCGACTGCGTCGTAGTCAAACCCCGGTCCGGGGGCTACCCCCGCGCTCAAGCCAAACCCCTGGTACGCGCAGGTCACGACCTGCTACGACTGGGTCGCGAAGGTCTGGCGTGGGCCGAGGCGGGCTCTGAGCCCGTGTCGGGTGGCGGCAAGGCACGCGGGTGTCACGAGACGCTGACAGCGGTCGTTTCAGACGCCGCGTGAGACGGTCTGCGGCACCTCGGTGGCGGCGATCGCCATCGCAAGCACCAGCGGCGCGCCTGCGCCGCGCGGCAACTCCGGATGCTGTTCGAGCAACCGCTGCGCGTGCTCGAGCAGCGGCGCGATCCGCTCGAGGGCCGCGCCGGCCGCGCCGGCGTTCGCGTCGCGGCAGGCCATCTGCGACAGCCACAGCATGTCCAGCGCCCGCTCGGCCGTGCCGGCGAACATGATGCCCAGCACCAGCATCAGGTTCGCCTGCAGCCGCGCCAGCTTCACGTCGAGCAGGATCTGCTGCGGCGCCCGCGGCGCCGTCGTGGGCGCCAGCGGCTCCCCCGCGACCATCCGCGTGACGGTGCCGCCCACCACCGCCCGCCGCGTCTCGGTGTCAACCCCGTGGCAGGCGAGCATCCGCAGCACCATGTACAGGCCCACGAACGTGCGCCCGTAGGGCGGGTCCGAGCCGAACACGATCCGCTCGGCCGGCACCCGCGCGAACAGCGCCATCGTGTCCATCATGTTCATCCACGATGTGTCGAACACCGCGGATGGGTGGTCGCGCAGACCGTCGGCCAGCACGCCCTGGTCGGCCACGCCCACGTGCGCCATCACCAGCGGCGCACCGGGATGCCGCTGCGCCAGCTCCACCAGCTCGGGGCCGAACGCCTGGGGCAGCCCGCGCCCGGCGTGGATCAGGATCGGCACGCCGACCTGCTCGGCCAGGGAGAAGATCGGCTCGCACAGCCCGTCCAGCGAGAACGCCTGCGCCCGTGGATGCAGCTTGATCCCGCGCGCGCCCGCTCCCAGGCAGCGCTCCGCCTCCGCCGCCGGCGACTGCTGCGGATCGAGCCGGCAGAACGGGATGAACCGCCCGCCGCTGTCACGCGCCCACGCAAGCACCCGGTCGTTCGGCACGCTGTAGGCCGGATCCCGCTCCGGGTCGTGCAGCGGGAACACGACCGCCCGCTCCGCCGCCGCCGCGTCCAGCATCTCCACCAGCCCGGCCGGGTCGAGCGACATGCCGTCCTCGTCGTGGCCGAGATGCGTGTGGACGTCGATCACCTCGGCGCCGCCTGGGCGCAGATGCATCAGCTCCTGCTCGAGCAGGTCGAACACGGGCTGGTGTGGGTCGCTCACCTGCCCCGCTTCGCTCAGGAAAGCTCGTCTGTGGCCATGCGCGCCTCCAGCTCTGCGGCCAGCGACTCCCGCACCTCGTCCGAGCCGATCCGGTCGAGGATCGGCTGGAAGAACCCGCGCACGATCAGCCGCTCGGCCTGCGCCCGGCTGAGTCCGCGGCTCATCAGGTAGAACAGCTGCAGCTTGTCGATCTGCCCGATCGTGGCGCCGTGCGTGCAGCGCACGTCGTTGGCCTCGATCTCGAGCCCCGGGATCGAGTCGGCGTGGGCCTCGCGCGAGAGCAGCAGGTTGCGGTTCTCCTGGTAGGCGTCGGTCTTCTGCGCGCCCTTGTCGACCCGGATCACTCCGCGCCACACGGCCCGCGAGTGGTCGGCCAGCACGCCCTTGAAGAACAGGTCGGACGTCGTGTTCGGCGCCGCGTGCTCCTGCGTGGTGTCGTAGTCCGCGTGCTCGCTGCCGGTCAGGAAGTATGCGCCCGTCACCTTCGCGTTCGCGCCCGGGCCGGCCAGGTAGCTCTCGATCCGCGACTTGGCGCGCGTCCCGCCCAGCCCCAGCACCACCCAGTCGACCTCGCCGTCCCGGTCGATCGTGGCCCGGTGCGTGCCGAACTGCCGCGTCTGCGCATGATGCTTCTGGGTGGTCACGTACTCCAGCCGGGCACCCTCGCCAATCACCAGCTCGACCACGGTGTTCACGTAGCCGGGCACGATCGAGCTGTAATCCTCGGCGAAGGTGGCTCGCGCGCCCCGCTCCAGCACCACCAGCGTGCGGTGGTGGATGGCGGCGCCCTCGGCCGGGACCTCGATCGAGGCTCGCAGCGGCACCGTCAGCTCGACGCCGGCCGGCACCAGCAGGAACACCCCGTCAGTCCAGTTGGCGGCGTTTCCGGCCGCGAACTTCTCATCGCCCGACACCACCGAACCGAGGTAGGTCTCCACCAGCTCCGGCCGCTCGGCCACCATCCGCGCCAGGTTGCCGAACACGACCCCGTCGGGCAGCTCCGCGTCGCTCAGCAGCAGCGCACCCGGCTGCTGCTCGAGCTGGTCGGGATCGAACCCGCGCAGGTTCGTGTAGCGCCAGGCCTCGTCACGGTTGGTCGGAACCGGAAGCGACTGGTAGCGCTCGAGCGCCGCAGCGCGCCGACCGGCAAGCCAGGCCGGCTCCGACACCGTCTGCGTCATCCGACCGAGCCCTCCATCTGCAGCTGGATCAGCCGGTTCAGCTCGACCGCGTACTCGAGCGGCAGCTCCTTCGTGATCGGCTCCACGAACCCGGAGACGATCATCGCCGAGGCCTCCTCCTCCGATAGCCCGCGGCTCATCAGGTAGAACAGCTGCTCCTCGCCGATCTTCGAGACCGTCGCCTCGTGCCCGATCTCGACGTCGTTCTCGTCGATGTTGATGTACGGGTACGTGTCGGTGCGGCTCTCATCGTCGATGATGAGCGCGTCGCAGACCACCTTCGAGCGGCTGCCCACCGAGCCCTTGTTCACCTGCAACAGCCCGCGGTAGGAGCTGCGGCCGCCGTCCTTGGAGATCGACTTGGAGGTGATCACCGAGCTGGTGTTGGGCGCGGCGTGCGTGATCTTGCCGCCGGCGTCCTGGTGCTGGCCCTTGCCGGCGAACGCGATCGACAGCACCTCGCCGTGCGCGCCGTCGCCCTTCAGGATCACGGCCGGGTACTTCATCGTGATCTGCGATCCGAGGTTGCCGTCGACCCACTCCATGGTCGCGTTGCGCTCGGCCACGGCTCGCTTGGTGACCAGGTTGTAGACGTTCGTCGACCAGTTCTGGATGGTCGTGTAGCGGCAGCGGCCGCCCTCGGCGACGTGAATCTCGACCACGGCCGAGTGCAGCGAGTCGGTCGAGTAGATCGGCGCCGTGCAGCCCTCGACGTAGTGCACGTAGGC
>JBJMJD010000056.1:0-7264 GCA_045806525.1 Gaiellales bacterium
CAGCTCCGGGTACTGGTCCGAGTCGGTCGGGAACAGCCCGGCGAACACCATCGGCTTGACCTCCTTGTAGCCGGGCAGCGGCTCGGCGGCCCCGTCCCTGGAGAGTGTCAGCGTGTCGCCCACCCGCAGCTGCGACACGTCCTTGAGGCCGGTCACGATGTAGCCCACCTCGCCCGCCGACAGGTGCTTGGCGGGACGCATGCCGGGAGAGAAGAAGCCCAGCTCCTCGACGTCGAAGCGCGTGCCCTGCGCCATCGCGCGAACCTTGTCGCCCTTGTGAAAGCCGCCGTCAACCATCCGCACGAACGCCAGCACGCCGCGGTACTGGTCGTAGCTGGAGTCGAAGATGAGCGCCCGCGGCGGCGCCTGCGGGTCGCCGTCCGGCGGCGAGATGTGATCGACCACGGCCTGCAGCACCGCTTCGATGCCCTGGCCGGTCTTGGCCGAGATCCGCAGCACGTTCTCGGGCGCGTCGCCGATCAGCTCGGCCAGCTCCGCCGAGACACCGTCGGGATCCGCCGCCGGCAGGTCGATCTTGTTCACCACCGGGACGATGTCGAGGTCGTTCTCGATCGCCAGGTACGCGTTCGCCAGCGTCTGTGCCTCGAGCCCCTGGGCGGCGTCCACCACCAGCAACGCGCCCTCGCAGGCGGCCAGGCTGCGCGACACCTCGTAGGTGAAGTCGACGTGCCCGGGGGTGTCGATCAGGTTCAGCTCGTAGACGCGGTCGTCGGAGGCACGGAACAGCACCCGCACCGCCTGGGCCTTGATCGTGATGCCGCGCTCGCGCTCGAGATCCATCGAGTCGAGCAGCTGCTCGCGCATGTCACGGTCGGCCACCGTCTTGGTGACCTGCAGGATGCGATCGGCCAGCGTCGACTTGCCGTGGTCGATGTGGGCGATGATCGAGAAGTTGCGGATGCGAGAGAGCGCCACGGGTTAAGCGTACCGGTGCATCACGCCGCGGGATCGCGGCGGCGGCGCAGGAGGCTCGCCAGGATGTCGATCTCGGCCAGCCGCAGGGACCGCGCCGCAACCAGGTAGGCGAAGCCGCCGGCGGCCAGACCCAGCCCGAGGGACACGATCTGGCCGGCGATCGAGCGGCCCAGGAGCTTGTCCAGCGGGTACCACACTCCGAACGCCGCGACGGTGCAGTAGACCGTCGCCAGGGCGGTCAACGCCGTGGAGCGCAGCACCTCGCGGCCGTGCAGCGAGCCCACCCGGCGACGCAGCAGCACCATCAGCACACCGGCGTTGAACGACGTCACGATCGCGGTGGCGAGGGCGATCCCGGCGGCGCCGTAGCGAAGCAGCGCCAGGTCGAAGAACAGGTTCAACACCAGGTTCACGAGCGCCACCAGCGTCGGGATGCGCGGCTCCTGGAGCCCGAAGAAGGCGCGCGTCAGGAGCAGCGACAGGCCGTTCCCGAGCAGGCCCAGCGAGAACATCACCAGCGTGGCCGACACGCGCACCGTGTCGGACTGGTTGAACTGACCGTGCTGGTAGAGCAGCCGCACCACCGGCTCGGCCAGGACGATCGAGATGGCGCCGGCCGGCAGCAGCAGGAACACGATGGCGCGGATGCCGCGGGCCACGATCAGCGCCAGCTCCACCATGTTGCGCACGGCGGCGGCGCGCGACAGTTCGGGGAACAGCACGGTCGATACCGCCACCGAGAACAGCCCCTGCGGCAGCATGAACAGGCGGAACGCGTACCCCAGGTCGCCGGGCGCCGAGGAGCTGTGGTGCGCCGCGATGATGGTGTCGAGGGTCAGGTTGACGTTGATCAGTCCCAGCCCCAGCGAGACCGGAACCATCAGGCGCAGGATGTGCCGTACGTGCGGGTTTCCGAAGCCCAGCCGGAATGCCAGACCGATGCCGGAGCCGCGCAGCAGCGGCAGCGGGATCAGAAACTGCACGACCGTGGCCGCCAGCACGCCCCACGCGTAGACCTGCGCTCGGTGCTCGAGCGAGCCGCTGCGGCCGTAGACCAGCAGCACGGCGATGATCACGAGGTTCCAGGCCACCGGCGCGAAGGCGGGGACGCCGAAGATCCGCTGCGCGTTCAGGATGCCGGTGACGACGCCGAACAGCCCCATCAGCACCACGATCGGGAACAGGATCCGGGTCAGCGTCACCACCAGGTCGGATGAGACGTTGCTGGTCCCGACCAGCAGCACCGGCACCAGCAGCGGTGCCAGCAGGATGAACAGGGCCGAGATCGCGCCCAGCACCACCGCGGTCGTCCACAGCACCATGCTGGCGACCCGCCACGCCTCCTTCTCCTCGCCCTTCTCGCGCAGCTCCAGGAACACGGGCACGAAGGCCGCGCTGATGGCGTTGTCGGCCACGATCGCGCGGATCAGGTTGGGCAGGTTGAACGCGACCGTGAAGGCCGAGTAGACGGGGCCTGAGCCGAGCACCGCGGCGGCGGCGATCTCGCGGACAAGACCCGCCACCCGGGAGATGGCGGTGGCCACCCCGAAGACGGCCGTGGAGGTCGCCAGGCGGCGAGTATCTGCCATAAACGCGAGAGTCTAGATGGTCTATCGGTTATCTCCTGCGCCATCCCGGTGCTATGATCCGTCGGCCCCGGGAGGGGCTTTTCTATGGCGAATTCGAAGCAACAGGAAAAGCGGGTCCGGACTGCGGCGCGGCAGCGTCTCGAGAACCTGCGCTACCGCACCCAGATCAAGACGCTCTCGCGGCGCCTCAGCGACGCCGCCGAGGCGGGCGAGGCGGAGCAGGTGGCCGACGCCCACCGCAAGCTGACGGTGCTGCTCGACCGCGCCTCGGCACGGGGCGCGATCCACCGCAACACCGCCGCGCGCAAGAAGTCGCAGGCAGCCCGCATGGCCGCCGGCGCTCCCGCCGAGGCGTAGGCCTAGCCGGACCCCTCGAGTCGCCGCACCCGTGCGGCCAACTCTTCCATGATCGCGATCGCCACGGTCGGCTGCTCGCTCACGACCTGCATGAACTGACGGCGGCCCAGCATCATCAGCGCCATGTCGGTCTCCGCCCGCACCGCCGCCGAGCGCGGTTTGCCGTCGATCACCGACATCTCGCCGAAGAAGTCACCCGGCCCGATCGCGTGACCGAGCCCGTTGGGCGGCCGCACCACGGCCGTTCCCTCCAGCACGACGAAGAACTCGCGGCCGCTGTGCGTGCGGTACACCACGGGCGCGCCCGCCCGCACTGTGGCTTGCTCGGCCAGCCTCGCGATCTGGCGCAGGTGCCGCTTCGGCACGTTCGCGAACAGCGGCACCGCGGCCAGCGCGTCCACCCACTGCCGGCTCATGCCGCGCGGCGGCCCGGTCGTGTTGGCCTTGGCAGCACGGCTGAATGCGGCGGTCACCACTGTCGGAGAGGGGCGCATGGGCCTGCCAGTCTACCGACGCCAGACCAGGCCGGCCAGAATCAGTACGATGCCCAGCGCCTGCCCCAGCGCGAACAGCGCGTACACGTCCAGTCGAGTGGCGGTCGATGCCAGCGCGATCACGGCCACGCCGGCCGCCACCAGCAGCGGACGAGGATCACGGCGGCGTCGCGCCGATGCGATCGAGCCGGTCAGCAGCACCAGGGTGCCGACGGTGTTGAGAACGGCTGCAAGGATCGTCGTCCAGGGGCCGCCCATCGCGCCGTTGGGCGGCGTCGCTCCTGCCCTCGCCAGCTCGGCCGGGTCGACCTGCGCAGCCAGCACCGCCGCCGTCGAGGCGAACGTGACCCACAGCATCGTGGCCACCACCAGCCGCGTGGCCCGGCGCCCGGGCGCCACCAGGAGCAGCTCTCCGACGGCCAGATAGGGTACCACCAGGATCGCACCGGTCAGGTAGTAGAGCCGGAACACGCCCTCGCTCCAGCCTTCTCGCGCGCCGTACCAGAGGCAGCCGGTGGCGACCGTGAACAGCGAGAACCCGATCAGCCACGCGATCAGCGGAGCCGGCCGCGACGGGCGCCGCGCCAGCCGCTCCGCGATCACCCCGGTACACGCCAGCGAGACCAGCGCCGCCAGCGCGGCGGCGGCGGTCTGCGCGCTCATTCGGCGCTGATCTCGACCAGCGCCAGCTCCAGCTCGAGCCGCGGGTCGAGCCGGCTGCCGCCCTTGATCGCCTCGTCCAGCTCTGACAGCCGCACGACGGCACGAGCCAGCTCCGGTTCGCTGAACGCCCGCGCCTGCCGGCACAGCCCCTGCGCCTGGTAGGGCGAGCGCAGCCCCAGCTGCTTCTGCACCTCCTTCGGCGACCCGCCCGCCTCCATCACCAGCAGCGCCTGGCGGACGCGGCGTACGTGGTTGGCGAAGATGGCCGAGATGCGCTGCACGTCGTCCGGCTTCTCGATGTCGGCGGTCGCGAACGAGATCACGCCGGCCGCGTCGCGCCGGCCCCAGGCATCGGTCATGTTCCAGGGCTTCACGTCCAGCTGCTCGGCCACGAGCAGATCGACGTCGGCTTCGGTCGGGGCTTCGCCGCGGCCGTAGGTGGCGAGCTTCTCGACCTCCAGCGCGAGATCGCCGATCTCGATGCCGGCCCGCTTCACGATCCGCCTGGCGACGCCGTTGGGGCACGAGATGCCCTGCTCGGAGAAGCGCTTGACCACCCACTGGGCGGCGTGCTCGTCGTCGGGCGCGTCGAAGATGCGGACGTCGCCGGCCTTCGCGACGGCGGTCGCCAGCGGCCCGTCCTCGGCGACTCCCTTGCCGCCGAACATCGCCAGGCAGGTGCCGGGCGTGGGATCCGCGAGGTATCCGATGATGTCCTGCACCTGTGCCTCGTCCAGGCCCTCGACGCCGCGCACCAGCACCAGCCGCTCTCCGCCGAACAGGCCCAGCGCGTTGCACGATGCCACCACGTCGGCAGCCTCCTCCTCGCCGACCGCGATCTGCTCGACGCTGTCCTCGTCGAACTGGCTTCGCAGGCGAACGGCGGCGGCGTCGATCTTGGGCCAGTCGCTGCCGGCGATCAGGTACGCCGGCTTATGTGCCAGCGCCCTCTCCTGCGGCCGTGACCTTGACCTTGGCGGCGCGCTCGCGGGAGCGCTGGACGAGGTCGGCGAAGGTCACGTTCTCGAGCACCGAGCGCAGCTGTGAGCGGGCCTGCAGCCATACATCCGGCAGCGCCTCCGCGCCTGCCGGGTAGCTGATCGCCTCCGGCCGCACGCCTGCGACGGCCGCGAGGGGCCCGTCGACGACGCGGATCACCTCGGCCACCGTGATCTGGTCGGCCGGCACCGCCAGCCGGTAGCCGCCCTCCGGGCCGCGCTGCGATACCACCAGGCCGGCGTGCTTCAGCTCACCCAGAATGTTCTCGACGAACTTCAGCGGCAGATCCTGTGACGACGCGATCAGCTCGCCCTTGAGCGGATGCGGATCGTCATGTGACGCCAGCACCAGCACCGCCCGCACGGCGTAGTCAGCTTTGGCGGAGAGCTTCATACCTCCATTGTCGCACGAAGGCGCCGGCTGCACTCCCGGATCAGCGCGCTGGCTAGAATCGCGCCCCGATGCCACCGGAAGTCAACAGCGGGCTCGAGGGTGTGGTCGCGGCCGAGACGACGATTAGTCTGGTCGACGGCCAGGCGGGACGGCTGCTTTACCGCGGCTACGAGATCGGCGACCTGGCCGCACGCGGCAGCTACGACCGCGTGGTCGGGTTGCTGCTCGACGGCGAGTGGCCCCCGCACGACGAGGTGCTGCCGGCGGCGGAGCTTTCACCCACCGTGCTGGCCGCGTTGCGCGGGCTGCCCACCTCCTGCGCCCCGCTGGACGCTCTACGCACGGCGTTCTCGGCGTTCGGCGCGGAGCGTCGCATGGACTGGCCGCCCACGGCCGACCAGGCGCGCGAGCTGATCGCCCTGGGGCCGGCCGCGGTCGGGGCCTTCGCGCGGCTGCGCGACAACAAGCAGCCGGTGAGCTCCGCGGAGTCGGCGCACCTGGGCGCGGCCGCCCGCCTGCTCCACGCGATCACGGGCGAGCAGCCCGACGCCGCAAAGGCGCGCGCACTCGATGCGTACTTCACCGTCTGCGCCGAGCACGGACTGAACGCGTCCACATTCACCGCCCGCGTCATCACCAGCACGCAGAGCGACCTGGCCAGCGCCGTCTGCGGTGCGGTGGGTGCTCTCAAGGGGCGGCTGCACGGCGGCGCGCCGTCCGAGGTGCGCGACCAGCTGACGCAGATCGGCGACGTCGAGCATGCGGAGGTCTGGATCCGTGAGGCGCTGGCGCGCGGCGAGCGGCTGATGGGGTTCGGCCATCGCGTCTACAAGACGATGGATCCGCGTGCCGCTGCGCTGCGCCAGGTGGCGGAGCGGCTGGCGGCCGACGCCGACTGGCTGCAGCTGGCGATCGACGTCGAGGACGTGGCGCTGCGGCTGCTGGCCGAGCACAAGCCCGACCGTCCGCTGAAGACCAATGTCGAGTACTACGCCTCGATCGTCCTGGACGGAGTTGGCCTGCTGACCGACCTCTACACGCCGGCGTTCGCGGTCGCGCGCACCGCGGGCTGGACGGCGCACGCGCTCGAGCAGGCAGACCACGGGCGACTGATCCGCCCCGACTCGCGCTACGTCGGTCCCGAGCAGCGGCCGCTTCCCGCCGGCGTGTAGTCGGGTCCGCCACCGGCAAGCGGAAGGCCCGCCGCCAGGGCGGGCCTTCCCGGGAACCAGCGCTGTCAAGATGGTTTACAGGTGTCGGCACTCTCCGCGCTTCTGGCCAGCGACGGCATTGGGCAGGCCACCCGAGTCGCCGATCTGCGCGTGCGGGACGTTGTTGAAACACGACAGGTTGCCGCCGATGGTGTTGGTGACGATCTCCATCGCGTCGGGATCGCCCATCCTGTTGCCGACGATCCTCACGTTGCCACCCACCTGGGTGCGGATCAACCCGAACCAGCAACTGTGCACATAGCGGAATATCACCTTCCCGCCGACCACGCTGTCGTGGATGGTCGAGAAGTACGGTCCGCCGAAGAGCGCGGTCGACGAACAGTCCATGCTGCCGCCACCGCCGGTGATGATCACGTTCCCGCCGATGACCTCCTGCTCGTCGACGACCGCCTTCGCGCGGAAGGCGACCAGGTCGCCGCCGATGTGGTCATTGGTCGAACTCGAACAGCCGACCTCGTCGTTGCACCCGAGGCCGATGATCGCGTGCGGCCTGACATACACGTTGCCGTGGATGTTCAGGCTGCTCTGCGTGACCTGGTTCAGAACGGCATGGCGCTTCACGAGCACGTTGTGCATGACCCTTACCCTCGCGCCGGTGGGA
>JBJMJD010000057.1:0-14096 GCA_045806525.1 Gaiellales bacterium
CGCCGCCCACGGCAGCACCCGCCAGCACAACGCCGTCACCGCCGGCGCCAGCGGCAGCCGCCGGCGCCGGCAGCGCGCGGCCATGTCCAGCGTGCAGGCCAGGGCCGGGGCGAGCAGCGCCACCAGTGCCGTCTCCGCCAGCCACCCGCGCATCGTGCGGGTGCCGAGGAAGATGTCCGGGCGTCCGCCCGGCTCGATCACAGACGCGCCGTCCAGCTGCTGCACCAGGCTCGCCGTCGCGTTGCCGACGTCGGTCAGCTGAGCGGGGCTGTAGCTGGTGAACGTGGCGTGCGGATCCGGCGGCGGGCCGGCGGTCAAGGACAGCGCGGGCACGCTGCGAGCCAGCAACGGCCCCTGCTCGCCGAGGGCATAGGGCACGGCCAGGCCGGAGAGCTGATCGAGCAGGCCGGGCACGACGGGCGATCGTCCGGTGGTGCGCTGGATCGCGCTGCGTGCCGTGCGAAAGAGCGTCGGCGACGTGCCCCGGGTCGTGTCCGGCCGGATCACGATCCGGATCGGAGTGCCGTCCGGTGCCGCGACCGATTCCAGCACGATTGCCGACACCACCCGGGGTGCCAGCGGTGAGTGCTCGGCGAAGTACGCGGCGCCCTGTCCTCCGGTGGTGCCGCCGTCCGTGGACAGGAACAGCAGCCCGTGCTCGAGGGCGGCCGGCCGCAGCTCCCTGGCCAGCGCCAGCATCACGCCCACCGAGGAGGCGTTGTCATCGGCGCCGGTGCCGACGCCGTCGTGGTGTGCCACCACGGCGATCAGCTCGGGCAGCCGCCCCGGCAGGTAGCCGATCACGTTCTTCATGGGTACGTTCGGCTGGCCCGGGAGGTCTGCGGCGAACGTCTGCTCGCTCACGCGGTAGCCGAACCGCTCAAGCTGGGAGCTGATCCATCCGGCCGCGGCCAGGTCGCCCTTGCCGCCCGGTCCCCGCATCCTGGGCAGCGACAGCATGTACGCGGCGCGGGTGGCCGCAGCGCTTCCGTTGAACGGGGTCGGCGGTGTGGGCGGCGTGGGCGGCAGCGCCGGCTCCCGCGTGGCCAGCGCGGCCACGAGCACCGGAACCAGTGCGATCATCAGCAGCAGCCGATACAACGGCCATGAGACCAGTCCCCTGCGGGTGTTGGCGGCACGGCGCGGCACGCGGCCTTATAGCACGCAATCGCCCTTTGCACGGGGGGTGGGGCACTACGATGTGGGGGTGACGAGTGACGCGACCATCCTGCTCGTTGACGACGAGGAGTCGATCCAGAAGCTGCTCACCTTCCCGCTCGAACGGGAGGGGTACCGGGTCGTTCATGCCCGGGACGGCGAGGAGGCGCTGCTCCGCTTCCAGGAGGGGCCGGTCGATCTGGTGGTGCTGGACGTGATGCTGCCGAAGCTGGACGGGCTCGAGGTCTGCCGCAGGCTGCGCACCACCTCGGCGGTGCCGATCATCATGCTGACGGCCCGTGACGACGAGGTCGACAAGGTGCTGGGCCTGGAGCTCGGCGCCGACGACTACATCACCAAGCCGTTCTCGATCCGCGAGTTCCGAAGCCGCATCCGGGCGATGCTGCGGCGGGCGACGCTGCTCTCGGAGCTGCGGCCCTTCGGCACGGAGCCGATCGTCGTGGACGGGCTCGTGATCGATCCCGCGAAGCGCACCGTCCAGGTCGACGGGGAGCCCGTGCAGCTGACCTACGTCGAGTTCGAGGTGCTACGGACGCTGGCCACGCACCCGGGCCGCGTGTACAGCCGCCAGTCGCTGCTGGAGGCTGTATGGGGCGGCTCCGCCTACCGTGAGCCGCGCACGATCGACGTGCACATCCGCCATCTGCGCGAGAAGCTCGAGGCCGACCCCGCCGAGCCGACGTTCATCCTGACCGTGCGCGGCGCCGGCTACCACTTCCGCGACATCGCGCCCGCACCTTCCGTGCTGTGAGGTCGCTGCGCCTGCGCCTGATCCTGGTGCTGGCGGCCGTTGTCGCCACCGCCATGGGCGTGGTGTTCCTGTACGTGGTGCCGACGCTCCGCGACAACCTGATCGCCGGCCGGCTCAAGCGCCTGGAGCAGGTGTCACACACCGAGCAGGATAGGGATACGACCCTGGGGCGCGAGATCGCCCGCCTCGGCGCCACCGGCGTGCTGCCGCCCGCCACCCACAAGACGGTGCGTCGCATCGGCCGGCTCGCCAACGCGCGGGTGGGGGTGTTCCGGCGGCATGGGAGCGACGTCGAGGACACACGTGTGAACGGCCTGGCCGGAGTCACCAGGAGCGACCCGATCGTGCTGCGCGCCGCGAACACCGGATTCGCCAGCGGCCACCGTGGCGGAATGCTGGTGGTGGCCTTCACGGTCGGCGACGTGGGCGTGGTGGCGCTCAGCCAGCAGGTCAGCGACGTCAACCAGACCGCCGACCTGGTCGAGCGGCGGATCCTGATCGCGGCCGCGCTTGCCCTGCTGGTGGCGATGCTGGTGGGCTGGGCGTCGGCGCATGCCGTGACCCGCCGCCTCTCCCATCTCGAGCAGGGTGCGCGGCGGATCGCACTGGGCGAGTTCGACCGTCCCATCGGCGACCAGTCGCCCGACGAGCTGGGCCAGCTGGGACGCGCGTTCGACCTGATGCAGACCCGTCTCGACCGCGCCGACCGCGTGCGCAAGGAGTTCGTCGCCAACGCATCGCACGAGCTGCGCACGCCGCTGTTCTCGCTGAGCGGGTTCATGGAGCTGCTGGACGACGAGGATCTCGACGACGAGACGCGGGCGGCGTTCCTCCAGCAGATGCGGGAGCAGGTGAACCGCCTCACCAAGCTCGCGACCGACCTGCTCGACCTGTCGCGGCTGGACGCCGACGCCGTGGCGGTCGAGCACGAGCCGATCGACATGGCTGCGGCGGCGCGTGGCCTGGTGCGCGAGTTCCGCGGGCTGGCGGTCGGCCATGGCAGCCGCATCTCGCTGGTGAAGCCGGAGGCCGACCTGCCGCACGCGATCGGGGACGAGCTGCGGGTGCAACAGGTGGGCAGGGCGCTGCTCGACAACGCCATCCGGCACAACCCGTCGGGCACACAGGTGCGCGTCGCCGTCACCGCCGACAACGGCAGCGTGCGGCTGGATGTGGCCGACAACGGCCCTGTCATCGACGACCAGACCGCGCGCCACCTGTTCGAGCGGTTCTACCGCGGCGAGGCCACCAGCGCGGCCGGCAGCGGCCTCGGTCTTGCCATCGCCCGCGAGCTGGCGGAACGGATGGACGGGCGGCTGGAGCTCGTGAGCGACGACGGCGAGACGCGGTTCGCATTCAGCCTCCCGGCGGAGCAAGGCTAACCTGCGTCGATGCGACCGACCGCAATCATCGCCGCGATCGCCGGATTGGTGGCCGGCGTGGTGGCGGCAATCGTGACCGTCGCGATCGCGTCGTCCAACGGCGCCTTCAACGGATCGACCACCGTGATCACGGCCGGCGCGGCGACCGTCGCCCCGGTCAACGTGACCACGTCGCGGAGCGATTTCGATCCGGCCGCCATCTACCGGGCGCGCATCCGGGGCGTGGTCACGATCACCTCGGTGTTCGCGGACGGCGAGGCTGGTGGCAGCGGCTTCGTGGTGTCGAACGACGGGCTGATCCTGACCAATGCGCACGTGGTCACCAACTCGGCCGATCAGAGCGTGCAGGCCAGCGACGTCAAGCCGGCCGACCAGGTCTTCGTGCGGTTCCAGAACGGCGACCAGATCTCGGCCAGCATCGTCGGTTACGACCTGTTCGCCGATGTGGCCGTGCTGCGGCTCAGCGCAGGCGGTGAGAAGCTGAAGCCGGTGCCACTGGGCAACTCCTCGCAGGTGCGCGTGGGCGAGCCGGTGGCGGCCATCGGCAGCCCGTTCCTCGAGGCCGGCTCGCTGTCGGTCGGCGTCGTCTCGGCCGTCAACCGCTCGCTGTCCAGCGGGACCGGGTTCGCCATCCCGGGAGCTATCCAGACGGACGCTGCGATCAACCACGGCAACTCCGGCGGACCGCTGTTCAACGCGGCCGGCGAGGTGATCGGCATCAACGCGCAGATCCAGACCACCAGCGGGGGTGGCGAGGGCGTCGGGTTCGCCGTGCCGATCGATCTCGCCCGGCACTCGATGCAGCAGCTGGTCGAGCACGGAAAGGTCTCCTACGGCTGGCTGGGCGTGCGGCTGAGCACGGTCACGCCCGCCATTGCCGACCGGTTCGGGCTGTCGGTGAACCACGGCGCGCTGCTGGTGGAGGTGTCCCCGGGCGGGCCGGCCGACGACGCCGGGTTGAAGGTGGGTGGCGACCTGCAGCAGTTCCAGGGAACCTCGATCCGGCCCGACGGCGACATCATCACCGCCGTCGACGGCCATCCCGTGCTCGGCTCAGACCAGTTCGTGCGGCTGGTGGCGGAAGCCGCTCCCGGCCAGGTGCTGCACCTGCGGGTGCAGCGCGGCGACCAGTCGCGCTCGGTCAACGTGACGCTGGGTGTGAGACCGCTCTAGAGAGCGGTTCTGAAAGGTGCGTCCCACGTCGAGGGTGGTTGGTAGTGTGCGCGGCCATGCAACGCGTCAACGTGGGCCACAAGAACGTCGCCGACTACGCCTCGATCGTGGGTCGGTCGCTGGCCGACGAGATCCGCACGCTGGCCGAGCCGCTGCGCGGCAAGCGCATGCTGCACCTGTCGGCGACCGCCTTCGGCGGCGGCGTCGCCGAGATCCAGTACACCCTGATCCCGCTGCTGAACGACGTCGGCATCGAGGCCGAGTGGCGCGTGATCCACGGCCGCGACGAGTTCTTCGACGTCACCAAGGCGATCCACAACGGCCTGCAGGGGAACCCGCAGTCGCTGACGGACGAGCAGAAGGACGTGTTCATGCGCTACAACCGGCTGAATGCCGACGAGCTGGAGGACGCCGACGAGTGGGATCTGATCGTCGTGCACGATCCACAGCCGGCCGCACTCCGCAGCATGCTCACGACCACCCGGCCGCGATGGGTGTGGCGCTGCCACATCGACCTGTCCGACCCGAACCCGGACGTGCTGGAGTTCCTGCTGCCGTCGATCGCAAGCTACGACGCCTCCATCTTTCACATGCACGAGTACGTGCCGTCCGCGGCCGGGCTCACCGGCGCGATAATCTGGCCGCCCGCAATCGACCCGCTGGCGCCAAAGAACATGGCGCTGGCACCCGAGGATGCGGCCTACATCGTCGACCAGTTCGGCATCGACGCCAACCGCCCGATGCTGCTGCAGGTCTCACGCTTTGACCCGTGGAAGGACCCGCTGGGCGTAATCCAGGCCTACCACGAGGTAAAGGCGCTGCATCCCGGGATGCAGCTGGCGCTGGTCGGCTCGATGGCGCACGACGATCCCGAGGGCTGGGAGTTCTACAACCAGACCGTCGAGTTCGCCGGCGACGACCCCGACGTGCACATCCTCAGCAACCTCAACAACGTCGGCGCGGTCGAGGTGAACGCGTTCCAGGTGCATGCGGCGGCCTGCATCCAGAAGTCGATCAAGGAGGGCTTCGGCCTGACCGTCTCCGAGGCTCTGTGGAAGTCGCGACCGGTGATCGGCGGCAGGGTCGGCGGCATCACCTCGCAGATCGAGGACCGCGTGACAGGGCACCTGGTCAGCTCATCCCAGGAGTGCGCCCAGCGCGCGCTCGAGATTCTGGCCGACCCGGCCGAAGCACGCCAGATGGCCCGGCGCGGCAAGGAGCAGGTGCGACGTCGGTTCCTGACGCCGCGCTTGATGCGCAACTGGCTGGCCCTGATGCACCACTTCGAGGGCGAGCAGGTCGACCTCGACTTCCACGACGGCGCCTAGCCCCGCTCGCCTGCGGGCATGGACTACCCTGTCAAGCGGATGGAAGAGCCTCCTCTCCTGATCGTGTCCAACCGCGGCCCGATGCGGTTCGAAACGCTCCCCGACGGATCGCACACCGCCAAGCGCGGCGGCGGCGGGCTCGTCACCGCGCTGTCTGCGCTGACGACACAGCGGCCTCTGACCTGGGTGGCGAGCGCGCTCTCCGACGACGACGCCGAGGTGGCGGCCGAGGGTGTCTACGAGGATGGCAACCTGCGTCTCAGCCTGGTCGCGCACGACCGCGAGGAGTACGACCGCTACTACAACGTCTTCGCCAACCCGACGCTGTGGTTCATCCACCACTACCTGTGGGGGTTGGCCATGGAGCCGGACGTCGACCGCAACATCCGGCTGGCATGGGACGCCGGCTACCTGCCGGTGAACGAGCGCTTTGCCGAGGCGGTGGCCGCCGAGATCGAGGACTCGGCCGACGACTCGCCGGTGGTGATGGTGCACGACTATCAGCTGTTCATGGTGCCGCGTGGCGTGCGCGAACGGGCGCCGCGGGCGCGCATTCAGCACTTCACGCACATTCCCTGGCCGATGCCCGACTACTGGCGGATCCTGCCCGATGACATCCGCAGAGCCATCCACGAGTCGCTGCTGCACTGCGACATCGTGGGGCTGCACACCGATCGCTACGTCCGCGCCTTCCTGCACTGCTGCGACGAGCTGACCGACGGTGAGGTGGACTTCGCCACTCGCACCGTGCGCTTCCAGGGGCGCGACGTGCAGGTGCGCGCCTACCCGATCTCGGTCGACCCGGGCGAGTTCGAACGACTGGCCGCCTCCGCGGAGGTGCGCGAGCAGGAGGCGTCGGTGGTGCTGGCCCGGCCCGAGAAGATGATCCTGCGGGTGGATCGCACCGACCCCTCCAAGAACGTCGTGCGTGGCCTGCGCGCCTACGACCTGTTCCTGTCGCAGCACCCTGAGTGGCGCGGCCGTGTGACCATGATGGCCCTGCTTGACCCGTCCCGGCCGGAGATCCCGGAGTACGCCGAGTACGTGGGCGCCATCCAGCGGGCCGTGCGCGAGGTGAACGACCGCTGGTACATGACCGGCATGTGGACGCCGGTCGACATGCGCATCTCCGACAACTTCCCGCAGGCCGTGGCCGCCTACAAGCACTACGACGTGCTGCTGGTGAACGCGATCTTCGACGGCATGAACCTGGTGGCCAAGGAGGCGCCGCTGGTGAACCAGCGCGACGGCGTGCTGATCCTGTCCGAGAATGCGGGAGCGCACCAGGAGCTGTCACCCTGGGCGGTGTGCGTGAATCCGTTCGACATCCAGGCCCAGGCCGACGCCATCTACCAGGCCCTGACCATGCACGCCACGGAGCGACACGAGCGGATCGAGGGCCTGCGTGCGCAGGTGCGCGAGCACGACATCTCGCGCTGGATCGGCACCCAGCTGGAGGACCTGGCCGCGCTCCGACCCGTCAAGGCGTGATCACGGGCATCGACCACGTGCAGGTGGCGGCGCCGCCCGGATGCGAGCCCGCTGCCCGCAGCTTCTACGGCGGGCTGCTGGCGCTGGCCGAGGTGGACAAGCCGGCGCCGCTGGCCGAGCGCGGCGGCTGCTGGTTCGCGGTCGGCGGCCAGCAGCTGCATGTGGGCGTGGCCCAGCCGTTCACCCCGTCCGCCAAGGCTCATCCGGCCCTGACCATGAGCGACAGCGGTGCGCTGGAGGCGCTGGCCGCGCGGCTGCAGGCCGAGGGATACCCGGTGCAGCGGGACGACGTGGTCGCCGGCACCGCCCGCTTCTACGTGCACGACCCGTTCGGCAACCGGCTCGAGCTGCTGGCAATCTCCGCGTGATCAGCCCGTAGACTTCGCGCGATGTCGGAGATCCGCATGATCGACGTGGGCGACAAGCCCGTCAGCAAGCGGCGCGCGGTCGCGGTCGCGCACGTGACCATCGGCGACGAGGTGCGTGACCGGATCATGGCGGGCAGCCTGCCCAAGGGCGACGTGCTGGCGGTGGCGCGCGTGGCCGGGATCATGGCCGCGAAGCGCACGCCCGACATCGTGCCGCTGTGCCACCCGCTGCCGCTGACGCGCGTGGACGTGACCCCGCTGGTGGTCGAGGACGGCGTCACGATCACGGCCGCAGCCGAGACCACCGCCCAGACCGGCGTCGAGATGGAGGCGCTGACCGCTGTGCTGGCCGCGGCGCTGACCGTCTACGACATGACCAAGGGCCTCGACCCGGCCATCACGATCGATCACGCCTGCCTGCTCGAGAAGGACGGCGGCAAGTCGGGGCACTGGCGGAGACCCGAGTGAGGGCGGCGGTGCTGACGGTGTCAGACGGCGTCGCGTCCGGGTCGCGTGAGGACACGAGCGGCGAGGTGCTGGCGGAGCGGGCCGCGTCGGCCGGGTTCGAGGTGGTCGAGCGGCGCACCGTCGCCGACGAGCGCGACCAGATCGCGGGCGCGCTCGAGCAGCTTGCCGGCCTGGCCGAGCTGGTGCTGACCACCGGCGGCACCGGGTTCGCGCCGCGAGACGTCACGCCCGAGGCGACCGCCGCGGTGGTCGAGCGTCCCACCCCCGGCCTCGACGAGGCGATGCGCGAGGTGTCCCGCCGTGCGTCACCGCACGGCCTGCTGTCGCGCGGCTCGAGCGGGATCCTCGGCGCCGCCCTGATCGTCAATTTCCCCGGCAGCCCGCGGGCCTGCGCCGAGTGCTTCGACGCGATCGCGCCGGCGCTCGGGCACGGCGTCGAGCTGCTCACATCGCGACCCACGGAGCACCCGTGACCACCACCGTCACAGCCCGCCGGTTCGTGTCGCTGGTCAAGTTCGAGCACACCATCTTCGCGCTGCCGTTCGCCTTCGTGGGCGCCATCCTCTCGATCGGGGCGGTGCCGTCGGCGGCCACGCTGGGCTGGGTGACGCTGGCGATGGTGGGCGCGCGCAGCCTGGCCATGGCACTGAACCGCCTGATCGACGCCGAGATCGACGCCCGCAACCCGCGCACCGCGACCCGCGAGATCCCCAGCGGGCTGCTTTCGAACATCCAGGTTCTGGCCTTCTGCGCGCTGGCGCTGGCCGTGTTCCTGCTCGCCACCTGGCAGCTCGACCCGGTGGTGCGGTGGCTGTGGCCGATCCCGGTGCTGGCGTTCGTGCTCTACCCCTACACCAAGCGCTTCACCTGGCTCTGCCACCTCGCACTGGGGCTGTCGACCGGACTCGCCCCGATCGGGGCCTGGCTGGCGGTCATCGGAGACGCCGACCTGGCGCCGTTCCTGCTGTGGTTCGCGGTGGCGCTGTGGATCGGCGGGTTCGACGTGATCTACGCCACCGGAGACGTCGACTTCGACCGCCGCGAGGGGCTTTACTCGCTGCCGGCACGGTTCGGTATCGGTCCCGCGCTGATGGTGACCCGGATCTGCCACCTGCTTGCCGTCTGCCTGCTGATCGCCGTGGGGGTGTCGCTGGGCCTGGGCCCCTTCTACTACCTGGGGCTGGCCGCGGTGGCGGCGCTGCTCGGCTATGAGAACTCGATCGTCCACCCCGACGACCTGTCTCGCGTCAACGTCGCCTTCTTCACGCTGAACGGCGTCATCTCGGTCGTCTTTCTGGCCGGGGTGCTGGCCGATGTGCTCGCCTGAGCGCACGCCGGCCGTCCGCTGCGACGGCCTCACCCGCCGCTACGGCGAGCGAGTCGCGCTGGACGCGGTCAGCCTGATGGTCGCGCCGGGCGAGCGTCTGCTCCTGACCGGCGGTAACGGCGCCGGCAAGACGACGCTGTTGCGCGTACTGGCAACGGTGCTACGCCCGCACGCGGGCGAGGTCGCGATCGACGGCCACCTGCTGCCGCGGGACGCCCGCAAGGTGCGCCCCGCGATCGGCTACGTCGGGCACGAGCCGCTGGTCTATCCCGTGCTGACGGCGCGCGAGAACCTCGAGCTGTACGCGGCGCTGTACGGCGTCGGCCGCGAGCGTATCGAGCAGGTGCTCGAGCTGGCCGGGCTGGACGGCCGCGGCGCCGACCCGGCCGGCGAGCTGTCGCGCGGCCTGCGCCAGCGGCTGGGCCTGGCGCGGGCGATGCTGCACTCGCCCTCGCTGCTGCTGCTGGACGAGCCGACCACCGGGCTCGACGAGGACGGTCGTGAGCGCCTGCGTGGCGTGCTGGCCGCACACCGCGGCGCGGCCGTGATCGCCACGCACGAGCCTGACTGGTTCGCCGGGCTGGAGCACGCCCGGCTGCGGCTGGCGGCGGGCAGGGCGGCATGAGGGCCTACCGGGCGCTGCTTCGCAAGGACCTGCTGCTCGAGCTGCGTGGCCGCGAGCTGGTGCCCGCCATGGTGGTGTTCGTGGTGGGCGCGCTGGTGCTGGTGCGGCTGGGTCTGGGCGGCGAGCGGCTGGCCGGCGGCACCCGCGCAGCGACTGGCCTTCTGTGGGTGGTGGTGGTGTTCACGTCGATGCTGGCGCTGGTTCGCAGCTTCGCACAGGAGCGCGAGCACGGCATCTGGGACGGCCTGCTGTCGGCCCCCGCCGACCGCTCAGCGATCTGGGCCGCGCGGGCCAGCGCCACGTTCCTGTTCCTGGGCGTCACGCAGGCAGTGGCGCTGCCGTTGTTCTGGCTGTTCTTCCTCCAGGACGGCCGCTCGCCGTCGCTGGCCGTAATGGCTGCGGCGCTGGTGCTCGCCGACCTGGGCGTTGCCATGCTGGGCGCGCTGCTGGCCGGCCTGGTCTCCAACGTGCGCGCCCGCGAGGTGCTGCTGCCGGTGCTGTTCCTGCCCTTCGTGCTGCCGCTTGTGAGCGTCGCGGTGCGCATGTCGGTGGACTCGATTCCCCCGCAAAATGGCGGTTTGGGCGCACTTCAGGGACTCGGGTTTCTGGCTCTCTATGATACGATCTTTGCGCTCTTGGGCTGGGCGCTTTTCGAGTACGTCGTGGAGGACTGAACGCTGGTGAACGGCTCGCACAGGGCCCGCCCGGACCGGGCCACTGCCGCCGCCACGGCGGCCGCGCTGCTGATGGCGCTGGCCCTGGCGATGATCTTCTTCTACGTCCCCACCGACGTCAGCGAGGGCTACTCGCAGCGCATCTTCTACTTCCACGTGCCAATCGCGCTGACCACGTACTTCCTGTTCACGTGGGGAGCGGTGAACGGCGCCCGCTTCCTCCTCAGGCGCGACATGTCGCTCGACCTGAAGAGCTACGTGCCCATGCACCTGGGCGTCATCTTCGGCTCCCTGACGCTCGTCACCGGCTCGATCTGGGCCAACATCGCGTGGGGCACCTGGTGGTTCTGGGGCGACACCCAGCTGACCACCTTCCTGATCATCTTCCTGTTCAACTGCGCCTACTTCATGCTGCGCTTCTCGGTCGAGGCGGGCGAGCGCCGGGCCACCTTCTCGGCCGTCTACGCGGTGCTGGGCGTGGGCCTGATCCCGCTTTCGGTAATCGGCGTGCACGTCGCCCAGACCAACGATCTGATCCATCCAATCACATTCAACGAGAACGGTGCCAACATGGACGGCAGCATGTTCCTGACGTTCCTGGTGGCGCTGGCGGCGATGATCACGCTGTCGGTGACCATGTACCTGATCGAGCTGCGCGGCAAGCGGATCGACGACCGCCTGCGCGCCATCCGCCGGCTGGCCGGGGGCGAGGCGTGATCGACGAGTTCGCCGTCAAGTCGGTGGCCGCCGTCTACGGGCTGGCCTGGGTCGTGACGCTTGCCTACATCGGCATCCTCAACGCCAAGATGGGGCGGATGGAGCGGCAGCTGGACGAGATCGCGGCGCTGATGGAGCGCAGGGCGGCCAGCGATGCCTGACCAGGTGCACCTGCTGCTGGTCGGCACCAGCCACCGGCACGCCCCGATCGCGGTCCGCGAGCAGCTGGCCGCACAGGCTCACGGGCAGCAGCTGATCGAGGCGGTGATCGCCGAGGACGCGGTGATCGAGGCCGTGGGGCTGTCGACCTGCAACCGCTGCGAGCTGTACATGGTGGGGTCGGATCCCGAGGCGATGCGCGAGGCGGCGCTGCGGCGGCTGGCCGACTACGCGCACCGCAGCGAGAGCGCGCTCGAGCCGCTGCTGTACGTGCGCGAGGGCGGGGACGCGGCCGAGCACCTGTTCGAGGTGGCCGGCGGCCTCGACTCGCTGGTGCCGGGCGAGGCCCAGATCCTGGCCCAGATCCGCGAGTCCTACCAGCACGCCCTGGAGATGGGGTCGACCGGCACGGTCTCCAACCGGCTGTTCCACGAGGCGCTCGAGGCGGGCAAGCGCGTCCGCAACGAGACGGCGATCGGCCGCTCGAACGCGTCGGTCGCCTCAGTCGCTGCCGAGCTGGTGCGCGAGCGGCTGGGCGCCCTGCGCGGCGCCCGCGTGCTGATCGTGGGGGCGGGCAAGGTGGCCGAGCTGGTCGCCCAGAACCTGGCCTCGCGCGGCGGCGTCGAGATCGTGGTCGCCAACCGCAGCCGCGACCGCGGCGCCGCGCTGGCCGAGCGGTTCAGCGGCACCAGCGTCTCGCTCGACCGGCTGGCCGAGGCGGTGGCGGAGGCCGACGTCGTGGTCAGCTCGACGGTGTCGGACTCCTACCTGATCGGCCCCGGCGATGTCCCTGCCGGCCGCCGTGTGCTGGTCGACCTGGCGCTGCCCCGAGACATCGATCCCGCTGTCGCAGACGTCGACGGTGTCACGCTGGTCAACATCGACGACCTCGAGGAGACGGTGCTGCACAACATCGGCCTGCGTCAGGTCGAGGCCGCGCAGGCCTACGCGATCGTGGCCGTGCAGGCCAACGAGTTTCGCAGCTGGCTGGCCGCGCTCGAGGTGGTGCCCGCGATCACGCAGCTGCGGGCGCTGGCCGAGCAGATCCGCCGCGACGAGTTGCAGCGCATGGACGGCCGCTGGGATTCGCTCTCCGCGGCCGACCGCGAGCGCGTCGATCAGCTCACGCGCAGCATGCTGAACAAGCTGCTGCACCGGCCCACCGTGCGGCTGAAGGAGCTTGCCGCGGAGCACGGCGACGCCGCGCACGTGGCCGCCATGAACGAGCTGTTCGGCCTCAGCTCACGGCCGTGATCCGGCTGGGTACGCGCGGCAGCGCGCTGGCTCGGGCCCAGGCCGGGTGGGTGGCGGACCGTCTGGACGATGTCGAGCTGGTCGTGATCGAGACGGCCGGCGACCGCGATCGCGAGCGCCGCTACGACGAGATCGGCGACGGGCGGGCGGTGTTCACCCGCGAGATCGAGCAGGCGCTGCTGGACGGCCGCATCGACGTGGCGGTGCACAGCGCCAAGGATCTGACGGGCGACATGCCGGTCGGCCTCGAGATCGCGGCGGTGCCGGAGCGCGAGGACCCGCGCGATGCCTGCTGTGGGCCGTACGGCTCGCTGGCGGAGATCCCCGCCGGCGCCCGCATCGGCACGTCATCGGCACGGCGGGCCGGCCTGCTGGCGGTGCTGCGGCCCGATCTCGTGGTGGTGCCGCTGCGCGGCAACGTGGACACGCGCCTGCGAAAGCTGGACGCGGGCGAGGCCGACGCGATCGTGCTGGCCGCCGCCGGGCTGCTGCGGCTGGGTCTGCTCAGCCGCATCGGCTTCCTGTTCGATCCGTCCGTGTTCGTGCCCGAAGCCGGCCAGGGCGCCCTCGCGCTGCAGGTGCGGGCCGGCGAGGCGGAGCTGGTGTCGTCGCTCGACCACTCGCCGTCGCACCGGCGCGTGGATGCCGAGCGCGCCCGGGTCGCGGAGCTGGGCGGTGGCTGCACGGTGCCGGTGGCGGCGCATGCCTGGTTCGAGCGAGGCGAGCTGCAGGTGCAGTCGTGGGTCGCGCCGTGACCGTGTACCTGGTGGGTGCGGGACCGGGCGATCCGGGGCTGCTGACGGTTCGCGGGCGAGAGCTGGTGTGCCGTTGCGACGCGCTCGTCTACGACCGGCTGGCCGACCCCCGGATCGTGGCGCTCGCGCCGGCATCCGCCAGACGCATCTACGCCGGCAAGGAGCCGGACCGCCACGCGCTCGCTCAGGAAGAGATCAACGCGCTACTGGTTGAGCTGGCCGGCCGGCATCCCTGCGTCGTGCGGCTGAAGGGCGGAGATCCGTTCGTCTTCGGCCGCGGCGGCGAGGAGGCGCAGGTGCTGGCGGAGGCGGGCATGGACTGGGTGGTGGTTCCCGGCATCTGGTCGGCCTACGCTGTGCCGGCCTACGCCGGCATCCCGGTCACCCAGCGTGGTGTCGCCGCCCAGTTCACGGTGGTCACCGGCCACGAGGATCCCACCAAGCC
>JBJMJD010000058.1:0-22841 GCA_045806525.1 Gaiellales bacterium
CGCCGGAATCGCCCACCAGGAACTCGTCGAGGTGCTGGGTGCCGATCGTGCCGGCGCCATCGAGGTTGCGGTGCGGGACGGCAACGCCGCCGAGGCCCTGCTCGAGGAGTCCCGCGAGGCGGAGATGCTCGTGGTGGGATCGCGCGGCCACGGCGGGTTCGCCGGGCTGCTGCTGGGATCCGTCAGCCAGCAGTGCGCGGCCCATGCCACGTGCCCGGTGGTTGTCGTGCGCGAGCATCAGTCGACCTGAGCGAGCGCACGTCGGGGCTCAGCTGACGACGGAGCCGACGGCGTGGCCGATCGCGTAGGTGATCGCCGCCGCCCCGAGCCCGAACAGCAGCTGCCGGATCGCCGAGCGAAGCGGCGACCGGCCGGTGAGGATTGTCACGGCGGCTCTCAGCGCGAGCAGGATGATCGCACTGAGCGCGACGCTGGTGATTAGCGCCGGTTTGCGTGAGGCGAAGACGAACGGAACCAGTGGGACGAACGCGCCGAGGCAGAACATGATGAACGACGACGCCGCGGCCTTCCACGGCGACCCGCCGAGCTGATTCGGATCGATGCCGAGCTCCTCGCGAGCCATAACCTCGAGTGCCAGAGAGCCGTCTGCGATGACGCTCTCGGCCAGCTGCCTTGCGCCGGCCGGCGCAAGGCCTCGCGATTCGTAGAGCGCCGTAAGCTCATCCGTCTCCTCCTCTGGAAACCGCCTCAGCTCCTCGGTTTCCACCCGGAGCTCACGCTCGTTGACCTCTCTGGACGTTTGCACGGAGATCCACTCGCCCATGGCCATCGCGCACGAGCCTGCTGCCAGGCCGGCGAATCCCGTAATCAGGATGGTCTGCGCTGCCAGCGCTGCGCCCGCCACCCCGGCCACCAGGCTCAGGTTTGAGACGAGGCCGTCGTTCGCGCCCAGCACGGCCGCACGAATGGTGTTGCCGGAAATCGATCGGTGACTGGCCTGAAGAGCGGACCAGGACGACGGTGGCTGATGGCGGGTCTTGTGGCGCATGACGAGAAGCAGACCCTTGGGCTCACGCTGATCGAGGAGGGTCGCCCTGTTGGGCGACCCTCCGAGGCGCCGGGCCAGAATGGAGCTGCTGTCTAGGCCGTCACCGCCTGGTCAGTAGCGGCTTCCCGCCGGTGAAGGAATCCGACCGCGTACTCACGGTTTCGCAGCGCGCCACCTGCGGCCAGCACTGCGAAGCCGATGCCGGAGAGCAGCAGGGCGATGCCCGTGACGATCGCAAACAGCGACAACTGGCTGGCCATGTAGCTCGACTGGAGCGCAGTCGCGAGTGCCGTCTCTGTGACCCAGACCTGCCGCGCGCCGTTGTCCTGGGGCTGCCCGTTGACCTTCACAGCCTGTGCGGGGTCGTTGGTGCCCTTGCCGTCGGCGGTGGCGTAGCGTGGCATCTGCGCGTAGGTCTGCCCGCCGGTCGCCTCGAGCGCGTGAATGCGCATGTAGCCGGCGAAGGCGTGGGCGCGCTCGCCGTTGTTGATCGCCTGCCCGGCGACGGATGTGGTCGGGAAGCTGATGCTGGAGACGTCCAGCCCGGCCTGCGCTGCCTCGGCCTTGATCGCGGAGGGCGTCATGTCGGGTGTTCCGACGATCTGCTCCTGGTTCAGGCTGCTGTTGACCGTGCTGCGCGCGTTCACACCCATCACGATCGCGCCGATTCCAAATACGACCAGAACGGCCGCGGCGATGAAGCCACCTATCTCAAAGCTCTTGCGCATCTCTCTGCTCCTTGTGCCCGTCTCGGTGTCTGACGTTCGACATTCCCAGTCTCGGCCACAGCGCACGGCCCGACATCGGAGGGAACGCTGAATGCAAATGCGGCATCTCGGCGGGCCGCTGTGCGGCCTTTCCGCAGCCCTGGATCACCGGACGACTGTGACCGGACAATGCGCCTGCGAGGCACACGCCTGGCTGACCGAGCCAAGGAGTGCGCTTGCGGCCCTGCCACGGCCACGAGAGCCGACGACCAGCATGTCGGCGTCGCGCGACTCGTCGATCAGGACCTGCGCCGCGTCTCCTTCGCAGACGAGCAGCTCCGGGGCCGGCGCCGATGCTTCAGGGAGAACGGTGTCGAGCTCCGCCTGGGCGGTCATCCTCGCCTCGGCTAGACGATCCCTGTCGTGGACACCGAATCTCGTGTCGTGGTCGGTGAGCAGGCTCGGCTCATATTGCCAGACTGAGATCGCGCGCACCCGGTCGCCGCTCAGATGCGCGATGCGTACGGCGAACGCGAGCGCCTTCTTCGATTCTGGCGAACCGTCTATTCCAACCACGATGCCTGCCATTTCGGTCGTTCCTTTCGCGTGGGCCGTCTGTGGCCGTCAGAGAGGGTTCATGCAGCCGGGTGCGCAGCGTCTGGCATCGCCATGTAGGCAAACGGCTGATTGAACATGTCCACCTGTCAGCGCAGCGCGTCGATGTAGGCGACCAGCTGGGCGATCTGCTTGTCGCTCAGGATCGTGCCCCAGTGCGGCATGCTTACGATCGGCGCCTTGCCGATCACGCTGCCGGTGCGGATGATCTCGGCGATGTCCTTGTCGCTGAACTCGCCGTGAAAGTCCTGGCCCACCAGCGGCGGGATCACGGTGTCCGGTGACTGCGGGTTGGGCACGCCGCCGAGGCCGTTGGGGCCGTGGCAGTTGATGCAGCTATAGCGCTGGTAGAGCGCCTGCCCCGCGGCGATGTCGCCCTGGTTGGCGGGCACCGGCACCGGATCCGCGTACTGCACC
Source organism: Gaiellales bacterium (assembly GCA_045806525.1). Classification (GTDB taxonomy): domain Bacteria; phylum Actinomycetota; class Thermoleophilia; order Gaiellales; family JAICJC01; genus JAICYJ01. The sequence continues at coordinate 2,749 of JBJMJD010000058.1, forward strand.
GCCGGGAAGCCGGCCTTCATGTAGGCCACCAGCGCGGCGATCTGCCGCTTGGCTATGACGCCGTGCCAGATCGGCATGAACGGCCGCGTGGGGTTGCTGGATACGCCCGCCCCGTGCTCGATTGTGGATGTCAGCTGGGCGACGGTCAGGCCCGGCGCAAAGCCCTGAAGTGCGGGCACGTAGGGCGAGACCCCGCCGCCGCCGCGATCGCCGTGGCATTGCGCGCAGGCGAACTGGACAAAGGCGTGTGCGCCGACCGCGACCTGCGGTGATACGGCCGCGGGTGTTGGTGCCGAGGTCGAGCTCAACGCGCCGGACGCGGTCGATCGGTGGTCGCGCCCTGCGTAGTACGAGGCGACCCCGACTCCGATCATTACCAGCGTGATGGCAACGACGGCGACTGCCACGACGGTGGCGTCGCCACGCGGTGGGCGCTTCGGTTGCTCCATGGGCTGACAGTACGCCTTGAGGGAGCCGTCGGGAACCGCAGTTTTGCGGAAACCGGCTGCGGGTAACTACTCACCGCCGTAGGGCGCGGTGCCTTCCCGGGGGCGGGTTTCGTGCGGTCTGGATGATGCGGCGCGGGCGCCCGTGTTCGACCCTGCGCTCGTGATCCTCTCCGCCACCACGGTCGATCTGGCGCGCGCTCAGTTCGCAACGACGTCGCTCTATCACTTCCTGTTCGTGCCGCTGACGCTGGGTCTGGGCCCGATCGTGGCGATCTTCCAGACGCAGTGGCGGCGGACCGGTGAAGAGTCGTGGCTGCGCCTGACGCACTTCTTCGGCACGCTGTTTCTGATCAACTTCGCGATCGGCGTCGCGACCGGTCTCGTCCAGGAGTTCCAGTTCGGGATGAACTGGTCGGTCTACTCGAAGTTCGTCGGCAACGTGTTCGGCGCGCCGCTTGCCATCGAGGGCCTCGCTGCATTCTTCCTGGAGTCGACGTTCCTGGGGCTGTGGATCTTCGGGTGGGACCGGCTGCCGCCGCGGATTCATCTTGCCACGCTGTGGATCGCGGTGGCCGGCACCTGGCTGTCGGCCTACTTCATCCTGGTCGCGAACTCGTTCATGCAGGATCCGGTCGGCTACAAGATCGAGAACGGGCAGGCGGTGTTGACCAGCGTTTCGGCGTTGCTCTCGAGCCGGTGGGCGATCTACGCCTTCGTCCATACGATCCTGGCCGGCCTCACCTGTGGTGGGGCGGTCGTGTTCGGTGTCTGCTGCTGGCACTTCGCCCGCGGCCGTAGCGTCGAGCTGTTCAGGCCGGCGGCGAAGGTGGCATTGATCGTGCTGGTGCCGGTGGCGTGTTTCAACATGTGGTTTGGCAGCCACTTCGGGATCCTGGTCACCGAGCTGCAGCCGATGAAGATCTCTGCCAGCGAGGCGCAGTGGAAGGATTGCCAGAAGTGCGCGTTCTCGCTGTTCCAGGTGGGCGGCTTCAGCGAGAGCGACCAGACGCCGACCTTCTCGATCGAGGTGCCGGGGGTGCTCTCCTACCTTGCGACGGGCTCGTTCAACGGCAAGGTGACCGGGCTGACCGAGCTGAACAACGAGTACGAGCGACAGTACGGCAGGGGCAACTACCTGCCGCCCGTAGGGGCGATCTACTGGAGCATGCGCGGCATGGCGTACGCGGGCTCCATCGTCGCCCTCGTGTCGCTTGTGGGCGCGTTTCTGTTCTGGAAGCGGCGGCTGGAGCGCCTCAGGTGGTTCCTCTGGATCGGGGTTGTGACGAGCTTCGTTCCGTTCGTCGCGACGACGTTTGGCTGGCTCTTGACCGAGCTCGGACGCCAGCCCTGGATTGTGCAGGGGCTGCTCAAGACCTCCAACGCGCACTCGCCGGCGGTTGGGACGACGTGGCTCGCGATCAGCCTGACCGTGTTCGTCAGCCTCTACATCCTGCTCGGGGTGCTCGACGTGTGGCTGATGCGGCGCTACGCGGGCCGTGATCCCTCGAGCCTGGCAGGCGGGCCAGGCGAGACCTCGCCGGTGGCGTCGGCGGTCGGTTACTGATGGATCTCCAGAACATCTGGTTCGTGCTGATCGTTGTGTTGTGGTCGGGCTACTTCCTGCTGGAGGGGTTCGACTTCGGCGTCGGCATGCTGCTGCCGTTCCTCCCGCGCGACGACGATCAGCGCGACGCGATGTTCGCCTCGATCGGGCCGATCTGGGACGGCAACGAGGTGTGGCTGGTGGTTGCGGGTGGCGCAACCTTCGCGGCGTTCCCGGCCTGGTACGCGACGATGTTCTCCGGCCTCTACATCGCGCTTCTGGCCGTCCTTTTCTTCCTGATCATCCGGGTGGTCTCATTTGAGTGGAGGACGAAGAGCGAGGCTCCCCGCTGGCGGCAGCTGTGGCTGTGGGCGAACTCGATCGGCAGCTTCGGCGCGTCGCTGATCTGGGGCGTCGGGCTCTCGAACCTGCTGTACGGCACACCGATCAACACGAGCGGCGATTTCACCGGATCGTTCTGGGACCTGTTCAACCCCTACACGCTGCTGGCGGGCGTCGCGGTCGTTGCCATCTTCGCGTTCCATGGCGCCACCTACCTGACGCTTCGTACCCAGGGGGATCTGCTGGAACGAGCCGGCCGTGCCTCGCGGCGGTTGTCGATGGTCGCGGCGGCGCTCGGTGCCCTCTTCCTGATCTGGACGGTGGTGGTCGCCGTCGACCGAAACCACAAGAGCGTGTTTCCGCCGGTGCTGCCCGCGGCGATCGGGATCGCCGCGTTTGTCCTGGCGGTCGTCCTCGTCCGCCGGCGCAGCCAGATCTGGGCGTTCGTGATGACCGGCCTGGGCACGATCGCGGTCGTGGCCACGCTCTTTACCAGCCTGTTTCCGCGGGTGATGGTCTCGAGCACCGACTTCGCCAACAGCCTGACGGTCAGCGGTGCCGCCTCGGCGCACTACACGCTCGCTGTGATGTCGGTCGTCGCGGTGATCTTCGTCCCGCTCGTGCTGCTCTACCAGGGCTGGACATATCACGTGTTCCGCGCCCGGGTCGGCGGGCCGCGAAACGAGCCGACCCACTAGGACTCGCACGGGAGGCTCGATGGCGGCGATGACATGATTGCCCTCGAGGTGTTCGGTGAGGCGGCGTTGCTCGAGCGCGTCGCGAGCACGCTGGATGGGACAGATGGCGTCAGCCATGTGGCGTGCATCGACGCAACCAGGCCCGGACATGCCCTGGTGTCGGCCAGGGTGCGGCCGCGGTCGGTCGACGCCTTGCTGGATACGCTGCACGGTCTTGGGGTTGCCGACCACGACGTCACGCTGGATCGGATCGAGGTCGTTGGCGCCCTCTCGCAGGGCCGGGCAGAGCGGACGATGGTGTGGGCCGACGTACTGGGGACGGCGTGGCTGAACGCGCGGCCACTGGCCCGCTACCTGGCGTTCATGGTCGTCGCCGGTGTGATCGCCAGCTATGGCGTCGTCGACGACAACGGGATCCTGATCGTGGGAGCGATGGCGATCAGCCCCGACCTGTTGCCGATCACGGCGATCGCCGTGGGCATGGTCGGTCGCCAGGCGGAGCTCGCCGGCCGCGCGCTGCTGACGCTTGCGCTGGGGCTGGCAGCGGCGGGTCTGGCGGCAGCCGCCTCGACGTTGATCCAGGATCACCTCGGCTTCATACCGTCCGGCTACGACATCCGCGCAACCGGAGTGCTTACGGGGCTCACGACCGTCAGCAACGAGACGGTGGTGGTGGCCCTGGTCGCCGGTGTCGCCGGGATGCTGGCGCTCGAGACCCGCGCAAGCTCGGGAGTCGGCGTGGCCATCTCGGTCACCACCATCCCCGCGATCGGGTACTTCGGCGTCGCGGTCGGCCTGCGGGAGCTCGACAAGGCCCTCGGCGCGCTGGCCGTGCTGGGCGTGAACGTCCTGATGATGGTGGTCGGAGCGGTCTTCACGCTGCTCCTGCAGCGGGCCATATTGAGCCGCCCGAGAACACACCACTGACCGCCGCCGGGATAGGCTCGGCGCCGCCCCGATGCTTGATCCCTGGCAACCCTCCCTCGACCCGGAATGGGCGATCGCCGTCGTCGTGTTCGCCGTCGACTACGCGGTTGTGGCGCGCTCCTACAGCCGCCGCGGGGTGCCCGTGCAGCGGGCGCGCTGCGCGCTGTTTGCCGCCGGCCTGGCGCTGATCGCCGTGGCGCTGCTCTCGCCGATCGAGCACCTCGCGCTGACCTCGATGCTGACCTTCCATCTGCTCCAGAACGTGATGATCGCCGACTGGGCACCGCCGCTCCTGATCCTCGGCCTGCTGACGCCGATGGTGCTCGCCATCGACCGCCTGCGCGTCGTCCGCCGGCTCGCGCAGCCGGCCGTCGCGATGCTGCTGTGGCTGGTGGCCTGGTATGCGATCCACGTGCCCGTGGTCTATGACTACGCGCTCGAGCACCGCTGGGCGCTGGGAGTGGAGCACCTCGTCTTCATCTTCACCGGCCTCGTGTTCTGGTGGGCGGAGATCGTCCCCGGTTATCTGACACCGTCCCGGCGGGTGATCTACCTGTTCATCGCGCTCGTGATCATGATGCCGCTCGATTTCTTCATCGCCCTCTATCCGCGCCCGCTCTACAGCTTCTACGAGCACACGCCCAAGCTGGGCGGCGCGTCGGCGCTCACCGACCAGCGCATCGCCGGCGCGGTTGCGGTGCTCGCGGAGACGGCGGTGTTCGCCGTGGCGCTGCTGGCAGCGGCAGTCGCGCTGCGCCGCGGTCAGTCGCGGTAGCCGGCCGTCTCCCGGTCCTGGCGGTCGAGCAGCGCGGCGATCGTGAAGACGAGCGCCGACAGGAACACGACCGCCTGCTCGGCGTTCATGATCACGCCGCCAAGGTTCTGATCCTCGCTAGGAGACAGGCCCCACAGCCTCGGCGTCTCGACGTAGTACGCGTAGAACGGCCGAGTGATGAACGTGAACGCGAGCCCCAGGAAGGAGACCGCGACGAACGCGGCCAGCAGGTAGAGCACGATGTCGCCGCCGATCCGCCTGGTCGCGCCGAACACCGGCCACCAGAAGATCAGTCCGATACAGATCAGGACGGCGTGCTCCAGGTTCAGCAGCTGCGGGTGGCGTAGCAGCGCCTGATAGGTGGGCGCCAGGTGCACGCCGTACCAACCGGTCAGCCAGATCGCGAGGGCGACCGGAAGCGTCGTCAGCGCCGCCATCGGACGGCCGCCGCGCCGTTCGATTCCGGCCCGCATGGCGGGCGTGAGGCCGAGGATCAGCAGCGGGGGCGCCCAGTCGGCGATGATCGCGTTCTGCAGCAGGTGCGCCAGCAGCAGGTAGTGCTCGGCCAGCGTCTCGAGCGGCGAGTTGAGCGGCACCACCACCAGCAGCAGGCCGACGCCGAAGACCAGCACCCGCCACGCCGGCGGATGGCGGCCGCGGGCAGCGCGCGCGTACAGAACTGCGGCCGCCGCGCCGGCGATCGCGAAGAGCGGTTCGAACGTGAAGCTCGCCGGATCCGGAGCACTCACGTGATCACGCGGATCGGCTCCATTCCGGCAGCGTAGTTGCGATGCCGCCTACGCGAGGCTGACGCCGTCCAGCTAGGCGTTGCGCCGGGCGATGGCCTGGGCCAGCTCCAGCTTGTTCATCGTGGAACGGCCCTTGACGCCGGCCCGCCGCGCGCGCTCGTAGAGCTCATCCCGCGTATGACCGCGCACGTCGACGCCGCCCGCGGTCGGCTTGGGGTGGTTCCGCGCAGACTCGCCGCGCTGCGCACTCTGCTCGTCCGACGGGCCTTGCACGTCCTTCAGCTCCCAATGGTCCTCGACCTTCTCGGCCACGTGCTTGACCGCAGCCCAGGCTGCTCGGTGCGCGCGCTCCTCGGAGCTGTACTGCTGGTGCGCGCTGTCGAGCGTCTCGCGGTACGTCCTTCGCACCTTCTCAGGCGACCGCCGAATCGTCCCCGGGACTCCCTCGGTGCGGATAGGCATGATTGTTCCTCCGATCAGGTATAGCCAACCGGGAGGAACGTTCCCGGCCCGTTCCTCCCCGAAACCCAGAGGCCGTATGCATGCAGACACCCCCGATAGCCCATCCCCGTCGCCCGGACTGCCCAACGTGATTGTGCGCACGGTGCGTCACGCCCAGGCCGACCAGATTCCGCACCTGGCCCAGGCGATCGCCTTCAACGGTTTCCTCGCGATCCCCTCGGCGCTGCTGCTGGCCGTCGGCGTCTTCAGCGCCACGGCCGGCCCCGGGTCGATCCAGACGCTGCTCGACCACCTCCACGGCCTGGTGCCCGAGAGCGTGCTTGTGCTTACCCAGGCGAGCATGGCGCAGCTGCTCGTGTCCGATAAGAGCGACCTCATGATCGCCGTCGGCGCCGTGGTCGCCCTATGGTCGCTGAGCGGCGCCATGCAGACGGTGATGTGGTCGCTGAACGCGGCCCACGAGTGCCCCGAGACACGCGGCTTCGTGCGCAAGCGGCTCGTGGCGCTGCTTATGATCCTGGTGTCGCTGCTGGCGGTCGGCCTGGTGGTGTTCATGCTGGTGCTGGGGCCGGCGATCAGCAGCTGGCTGCAGGACCAGACCGGCGTCGCCGCCGTGTCGTGGCTGTGGGACTACGGGCGCTGGCCGCTGCTGGTGCTGGGGCTGCTGTTCGTGTTTGGCGGCGTGCTGTACCTGGGGCCGGACCTCGACCATGGCCAGTTCCGTCTGATCACGCCGGGCGCGGTGCTGGCCGTGGCCGCCTGGCTGATCGCTTCGGGCGGGTTCGCGATCTACGCCGGACGCTTCGGCGGCTACAACAAGGTCTGGGGATCGCTGGCGGCTGTGATCGTGACCATGATCTGGCTGTGGCTGTCGAGCCTGGCGCTGCTGGTGGGCGCCGAGCTCGATGCCGAGCTGAAGCGCGTCCATGGCTCGCCGGAGGCCGGGCCGGTATGAGACGGCAGCATACCTCAGGGTTCGCGACCCGCGCGCTCGCCTGGATCGCCGTCCGACTGCGGTTCCTCGTCGTCCCCGGCTGCATCGCCGCGGCGGTCGTTGCCGGTCTACATGCGGACCCGTTCCAGGCCGGCGGCCCCGTGCTCAACCTGATCCCCAAGGATGCGCCGGCGCTGCGCGCCGGGAGCGACTCGCTGCGGCTGTTCCGCGCTCCGGCAGGAAGCGACGTGATCGTCGTGCAGCGCGACCCCCAGGGCCTCAGTCGAGATGCTCAGTCCCGGGTGATCTCACGGGCCGTCGCGGTCAGCCGCGGCCAGGACCCGTCCGGGGCGCGGCTCGCCATACCCTTCATCAACGTCCCGGGCGCACCCGCGTCGACGGGCGACTCGACCACCGCGATCACGCACCTCGTGTTCGACGGGTCGTACACGCCGAACGAGCGCACGCATGCGGCTCAGGACTATCTGAAGGCGGCGGGGCCCGACGCCGCCCCGGTCGGGGTCACCGGCGTCACCCCGGCGCGGATCGAGCAGGGCACGCTGATCCTGGATCGGATCGGCCTCGTGGAGCTGCTGACCGTGCTGGTGATCGCCGTGATCGTGCTCGTGGTGTTCAGGGCTCCGGGTGCTGCCGTCGTCACGCTGGCGACGATCGGCGTGGCCTTCCCGATCACGCTGTGGGCGCTGACCGAGTTCGCGCGGCTGAGCGGCAACCCGCTGCCGCAGGAGGTCGAGCCGCTGGTGGTGGCGCTGCTGCTGGGGGTGGTCACCGACTACGCCGTGTTCTTCCTGTCGGAGTTCCGGGACCAGCTGAGGTCAGGAGTGGCGTCGCGCAACGGGGTGCGGGCCGCCGCGCTGGCCGTGATCCCGATCGTGTTCACCGGCGGCGTGATCCTGTCGCTGAGCCTGCTCGCGTTGCGCGCCTCCTCACTCGGGTTCTTCCGCGAGCTGGCGCCGGCGCTGGCCGCCACGGTGGCCGTCGCGATGCTGGTATCGATCCTGTTCGTCCCCGCCCTGATCGCCCTGGTGGGCCGGTTCTCGGTGTGGCCGGTGCGGCCGGTGAAGGACGCAGACGATGCGGCAACGGGCCGGCCGCTCGGCCAGCGTCTCGCTCACCTGGCGGCGGGGCGGCCGCTGGCCGCGCTGATCGGTCTGGCCTGCGTGGGCGTGCTGGCCGTTGCCGCGCTGCAGTCACGCTCCCTGAACCTGGGGGTGGACGTGATCTCGGGGCTTCCCGCCGACAGCCGGCCGCAGGTCGCGGCCCGAGCGGCCGAGGCCGGTTTCGCTCCCGGCGCACTGGCCCCGCTGGAGGTGATCGTCCAGAACCGGGGGTCGGCGCTTCCGACCGCGGAGCTCGGGCGGCTGGAACAGGCACTGCGCCGCCAGCCCGGCTTTGCTGCGGCGGTGGGACCGTCCGAGCGGATCAACGGCACGTCGGTGCAGCCGTTCCTGACAAGCGACCGGCGAGCGGCCAGGTACGTGCTGGTTTCGGATGTCGATCCGTTGTCTCCCGCTGCGGTTCGCGACCTCGCCCAGCTCCAGGCGCGGATGCCGGGGCTCGTCCGCTCGGCAGGTCTCGGCGACGCATCCGTGGAATACGCCGGCCAGACGGCGCTCGCCCAGTCGGCGGTCGATGCCGTCTCCGGCGACGCGTTCAAGATCGCGCTGGCGGTGCTGGTCGTGAACCTGGTGCTGATGGCGCTGTTCATGCGAGCGCTGCTGGCGCCGCTGCTGCTGCTGGCAGTGAACGTGCTCAGCGTGGCAGCCACGCTGGGCATCACCGTCTGGTTCTTCCAGGACCTGCTGGGATACCCCGATATCACCTACTACGTGCCGTTCGCCGGTGCGGTGCTGCTGATCTCGCTGAGCTCCGACTACAACGTCCTGATCGTCGGCAAGATCTGGGCGGAGGGGGAGAGCCGGCCGATGCGCGATGCGATCGCGAGCGCCGCCCCGCAGGCATCGCGGGCGATCCGTGCGGCCGGGCTGTCCCTGGCCGCCAGCTTCGCCCTGGTGGCGCTGATTCCGATCCGGTCGTTCCGCGAGCTGGCTGCGGTGATGTCGGTCGGCATCCTGGTCGAGACCTTCCTCGTCCGTTCCCTGCTGGCTCCCGCCCTGCTCGCGCTGTTGGGAAGGCGCGCGAGGTGGCCGGGGCGGTCGCGAGCGGCCGTTTCGTCTGCCCCCGCCGCGGGCATGGACCCCATGACCGAATGATGCATCCGGGAGGAGGTACCAGGACATGGGCGAGAACATCGACCAGATGAAGGGCACCGCCAAGGAGAAGGCGGGTCAGCTCAAGGACGATCCCGATCTCGAGGCCGAGGGCAAGCGCGACCGGGCGAAGGGCGATCTCAAGGAGGGCGTGGACGACGCCGCCGACAAGGTCAAGAGCGGAGTCGACAAGGTCACTCCGTAGCGGCAGATTGGGGCCGGCCGAACGGCCGGCCCCAACTCGTCTTCGCCAGGCTGCCGTTTCGCGGCCGCGCGGCTCGGGTAGTCAGTGTCCATGCCAGAGTCGTCCATGCCTCAGCCACCGGGCGCGCCACCGGCGCCGGTGCCGCCCGATCCGTCGCTTCCGCTCCCCGAGCCGCCTACGCCGCCCAGCGAGCCTGGTCCCGCGCCGCCGGCGCCGGACATCCCGCAGCCGGAGCCCTATCCCGATCCGACACCCGCGATGCTGACAGGGCGGTGACGTGACCGAGGGCCTCACCCGCAGCGACCGTACGGCGGCGCTGATCGACATCGACGGCACGCTCGTCGACTCGACGTACCTGCATGCCAGCGCGTGGTCCTCCGCGATTCGTGCGTGCGGGTTCGACATCCCGACCTCCCGCGCGCACAGGTTGATCGGCATGCGGGGTGAGCGGCTGCTCGAGGAGCTGCTGGGGAAGCGCGATGCTGCGAGCGTCGCGGAGCAAGCGATCGATGAGCACGCTCGGCGCTTCGCGGCGGTTCGAGATGAGGTGGCCGCGTTGCCGCACGCCCGCGAACTGTTGGAACGCCTGGTTGCGCGCGACGTCGTGGTGGTGCTGGTCAGCTCGGCTGAGCGGCATGAGGTTGAGTACTACCTCGAGCTGCTCGACGCGCATGATCTCGTCTGGGCATCAACCTCGGCTGCCGACGGCTCCCACTCCAAGCCGGATCCGGAACCGATCCAGATCGCGCTTCAGCGGTCGGGATCTGACGCCGCCGTGGTGATCGGCGACTCCCCGTGGGACTGCCTGGCCGCCTCGGCCGCAGGCCTGCCGGCCGTGACGGTGTTGACCGGCGGCTTCGCCCGCAGCGAGCTCGAGGGCGCAGGCGCCGAGGCGGTGTACGAGCATCTGGGCGAGCTCGCCGACGACCTCGAGCGCGTGGGAGGCCTGGTCGCCCACGCCGGCGCCGGCTAGGACGCTGGCGCGATGCCGGCCTCTGCCAGCGCGGACTGGAACGAGCCGTAGCGATGCTCGAGGTCTTCGACGCTAGGCCAGCCGCGATCCGTCTCGGCCAGGAACCGCCGGTATGCGCCCTCGTCGATGGGACCGTTCGTGGCCGCGGCAGCGGCGAGCAGGCCCGCCACCGGCGAATCGGGATCGCTGCCCTTGGTGATCCTCCAGTCCGTCTGCAGCGACTCGACCACCGACTCGGCGGCCGTCTCACCCGCCTCGCTCTGGGATGAGCGTCCCTTCTGTGGCTCGGCGGTGGACGGGTGATCCGTGCGCGCCTGACCATCCGTTACCAGGTTGCCCTCGGCCGGCTCGTCCGCCTCGGGACGTGACAGGTCGGGGGCGTCGCGGTCGTGCTCGGTAGGCTCGGGACCGGTCGGAGTGTCGGGGATATGTCGTTCCCGGTCGGACATTTGCATGTGTGCTACCCGCCGCGATCACCGTCCACACATGGCGGGTTATCGTTGCCCGGATGCCGATCACGATCGAACCTCGCAGGCTCAGCGAGCTGACCGAGATGACCGCTCGTCAGCAGGCCGAGATGGCGGCTCGCTACGGCGGCGAGGGCGGCTCCGGATCGGCGCCGCGCGATGAGGAGTTCGTGCCTCCCGAGGGCGTGTTCCTGGTGGCGCTGCGCGAGGGTGAGGTGATCGGCTGCGGCGGCATCTGCCGGCACCCGGAAGGCGGCGGCGAGATCCGGCGCATGTACGTGGCACCGGAGGCGCGCGGCGCCGGCGTCGGCCGGACGGTGCTCGAGGCGCTGGAGGAGTGGGCCGTCGAGCTCGGGTTCGACACGCTGCGGCTCGAGACGGGCGACCGCCTGCTCGATGCCATCCGCCTCTACGAGCGAGCGGGGTACCGGCGCGGCCGCTGCTGGGGGCCGTACCTCACCGACCCCAAGAGCGTCTGCTACCAGAAGCGGCTGACCGCGTCCTGAGGCGCGGCGCTACTTCTCCCAGTCGCCGATCTCGTACGCCTTGCCGGGCGTGCCGCCGATCACGAGCAGCGTCGTGGGGGACGACGCCGCCTCGAAGCTGCGCGTGGTATCCGGCTCGACCGCGACCACCGCGCCGGCGGCGGCGGTCACCGTCTCGCCGTTCAGGGTGGCGAGGACGCTGCCGCGGTGCACGAAGTACACCTCCTGCTGCCCCGACTCCTGCTCGTGGTGCTCGGGGATCAGCACCTTTCCCTCGTCCTTGGTGACGGCGTTGATCCCGAACGCGGAGACGCCGAAATGGTGGCGGATCGACTTCCAGGTATCCGGCCAGTCGGGCTTGACCGGCGGCACCTCGTCGACATGCGCGACGCTCCAGCCGGTACCGCTCTGCATGGTGCTCATCTCGCTCCCTTCGCACGGTGGAGGACAAGTCTGACATAACGCCTGCTGCCTAGTTCATGCGCGGGTCTTCGGGCATCCGTGCCAGCAGCCGGTACTGGTCGCCCATGCGCTCGAGCACCGACGACCACAGCCGTTCCGGCTCGGTGCTGAACACGTCGCCGGGCAGCGCCTGCTCGATGAACCAGGCCTCCTCGTCGATCTCGTCCTCGAGCTGGCCGGTGCTCCAGCCGGCGTAGCCGGCGAACACCCGCGCCCGGCTGACCGAGCCGTGCAGGTTGTCGGGATCCTCATCGAACTCGAGCGACGCGATCGACCCGCAGATGGCCTCGTCCTCGAGCGGGTCGTTGTGGTCGGCCAGCGCGATCACGGTCTCCGGTTGCACCGGCCCGCCCAGGAAGATCGGCTCGTCGTCGAGCAGCACCGCCCGCAGGTCCGGGACCGCCTCCCGCGCCTCGGTGTCGGAGGGGCGGTTGAGGACGACGCCGATTGCGCCCTCCGGCGTGTGCTCGAGCAGCAGCACGACGGTGCGCCGGAAGTTGGGATCAAGCAGCATCGGCGCCGCGATCAGCAGCTGGCCCTTGAGGGAATCGTGCTCCACACGGGGATTCTAAGCGGCGGTGGCTCTACGGCCTCGCAACCAGAGCGGCGCCGTCGGGTGGATTCTTGAGCAGGCCCTGCGCCTGCATCCAGCGGCCGAACCGGTTCCAGGCAGCCGGATTCAGCGACGTCGTGTCCAGCAGTTGAAGCGTCTCTGGCACCGACGTCTCAAGCGCGTTCCTGTAGTCGCGGGACGAGTTGGCGCGCATCACGGCCAGCGCCGCCGCGGGGTGGGCCTTCGCGTAGGCGGTGCCGGCCGCCAGCGCGGAGACGAACGCGCGCACCTCGTGGCGGTAGCCGGCGTCGCCCTGCATCCGCTCGCTGTTCGCAACCACCACCAGCTCGTCGTAGCGGGGCACGCCGTAGCGGTCGACCGGGAACACCACCGGATGCAACCCGCGCGCGGCCAGCTCCGCGCCCTCGATGTTCTGGAAGCCGCCGGCGATCGCGTCAACGCGGCCGGCCAGCAGCGCGGGCAGCAGGTTGAAGCCGACGCTGACGAGGTGGACATCGCCGGGGGCGAGGCCGGCGGTGCGGAGCACCGTGTCGACGTAGGCGTTGGTGGAGGCGCTGCCGTCGACGCCGATCGTCTTGCCGCGCAGCCCGGCGGGCGTCGTCATGCCCTGATCGGTCGTGATGATCGAGTTGAGGGCGGTGGGGACGATCGCCGCAACGGCCACCACGGGCGCGTGCTGCTGCTGCGCGAAGAACAGCTCAGGTTCGTACGAGATGCCGAGGTCGCTGCGCCCGGCGGCGACCAGCTTGATCGGGTCGGAAACGTCGGTCGGCTGGCGCGGCGTCACGTCCAGGCCGGCGCGCCGGAAGAAGCCGCGGTCGATCGCGGTGTAGAGCCCGACGTGGTCCGGGTTCGGGTACCAGTCGAGCTGCAGCGATACGTCCTTCGCAGCGGCGCCGCTCGCGGTGGCGTCGCCGCCGCTGCTGCCGCCGCAGCCGGCGGCCAGCGCCAGCAGCGCGAGGAGCGGAAGGAGTCGTGATGGCATTGCTTGCGTCCCTTCGCCGGCATGATCCGGATCAGGTTCGACGGGTCGACGCAGATAGCGTCCTCTCAGCCCCGGTCGGGACTCCCCGGCAAACGTGTACCCGACGAACTGTAGACCTCAGTCCTCCCGTGCCCACGGGATCATGATCCGCTCGAGCAGCGTCACCAGCCCGAACAGGGCCAGCGCCAGCAGCGCCAGCAGCAGGATCGCGGCGCCCACCAGCTGGGTGTCGAGCTGGTCGTGCATCGAGTCCGCCAGCCCGCCGGAGCCGCCCGCGTACTCCGCGAACAGCGCGGCCACGGCGGCGTAGGACGCGGCGATGCGTGCTCCCGTGAACACGCGCGGCGACGCCCACGGCAGCTCCACCCGCCAGAAGATCGCGCGCGGCGTCGCGTTCAGCGTGCGCATCGTGCGGCGCAGTTCGGTCGGCGCCGACGTGAACCCGTCCAGCGCGTTGGCGGTGATCGGGAAGAAGCAGACCAGCGCCACGATCAGCGCCTTGGGCGACAGGCCAAAGCCGAGGTAGATCACGAGCAGCGGCGCGATCGCCACGACCGGAATGCTCTGCGATGCCACCAGCAGCGGGTAGACGGCCCCTCGCAGCCACGGCAGGCGCTGCAGCAGGATCGCCGCGCCCAGGCCGAGGACCACCGCCAGCGCGAACCCGAGCAGCATCTCGCGGGCGGTCACGGCAGCCTGCGACAGCAGCGTGGAGCGCTCGTCCCACAGCGCCGAGGCGATTCCGCTCGGTGACGGCAGCAGGTAGTCGGGCACCGATCGCAGGTCGACCCAGGCCTCCCAAGCGAGCACCAGCCCCGCGAGCACCCACACCCAGGCGAACCGTTTCACGATCGCAGCGCCTCCATCACGTCGTCGCGGCTGAGGTTCGAGCTGGGCGCGTCCAGCAGCAGCCGGCCCGGCCGCGGCGACAGCACGGCCACGCGCTCGCAGGTGCGAAGCGCCTCGTCCACGTCGTGGGTGACGAGCACGACAGTGCGCGGCTCCTCGTCGAGCGTCTCTGCCAGCCACCCACCCAGCTCCTCGCGTGTGAGTGCGTCCAGGGACGCGAACGGCTCGTCCAGTAGCAGCACGCCCTTCCCCGCCAGCAGCGTGCGCAGGAAGGCCACCCGCTGCCGCATGCCTCCGGAAAGCCGCCGGGGCTGCTCCTGCTCAAAGCCCTCCAGCCCGAAGCGGCGGAACAGCGGCAGCGCCGCCTCCCGCGCCTGGCCACGGCCGACGCCGGCGTTCATCAACGGCAGTGCCGCGTTGTCGAGCGCGCTTCGCCAGGGCAGCAGCAGGTCGACCTGCGGCATCAGCGCGCAGCCGGCCAGACGCCGCTCGGGCAGATCGGCGCCGGCCACCGAGATGGCGCCGGCGCGCGGCTGCTCCAGGCCTGCGATCAGGTGCAGCAGCGTGGACTTGCCACAGCCGCTGGGGCCCACCACCGCCAGCCGGCTGCCGGCCGGGATCTCGAGGCTGACGTCGTGCAGCACCGAACGTGGGCCGTAGCCGTGGCCGACGTGCTCGATCGAGATCGGGGCGCCGGCCATCGTCACAATCACGGCCGCCTCCGCGTCATCAGGCCACCGGGTTCTCCAGGGTCGCCACGCCGTCGACCTGGCAGCGCACGACGTCCCCGGTGCGCAGGAACACGGGCGGGTCGCGGAACGCGCCGACGCCGGCGGGCGTGCCGGTGGCGATCAGGTCGCCCGGCTCGAGCGTAAAGGCCTGGGACAGGTGCCCAACAAGCTTCGGGATGGTGTGGATCATGTTGCCGGTCGACGAGTCCTGCATCAGCTGCTCGTTCACCCAGCAGCGGATCGGCAGCTCGTGCGGGTCGTGGATCTCGTCGGCGCTGACCAGCTCCGCCGCCAGCGGCGCGAACGTGTCCAGGCTCTTGGCCCGCGTCCACTGGCCGTCGCCGCGCTGCAGGTCGCGCGCGGACACATCGTTCATCACCGTGTAGCCGGCCACATGCTGCCAGGCGTCGCTCTCGCCGATGTGCCTGCCGCGGCGGCCGATCACGACGACCAGCTCCGCCTCCCAGTCGACCTGCGAGGTGAGTGGCGATAGGCGGATCGGCTCGCCGTCCGTGATCAGCGCGGACGGGTACTTGGCGAACACCAGCGGATCGGCCGGCGCCTCGGCGCCCTGCTCGGCCGCGTGCTCGCGATAGTTTCGCCCGATGCACATGATCTTGCCCGGATCGGGCACCGCCGGCAAGGGCTGCACCGCCGCCCGCGGGTGCTGCGAGATCGGGCGCGCCCGGTCGATCCCGCGCGCCAGCAGATCGCGCATGCCAAGGCCCGTGTCGTGGACGATCTCGCCGTCGCAGATGCCGGCGCGCGGCGGCCCGTGGTCGATGCGGAAGCTGATCAGGCGCACGGCCCGCACGATAGAGCGTGCGGCGTTAGTTGCGCGACTGCAGCAGCAGGATTGCCAGCTGGTAGACCGCGATCAGGGTGCCGATCACGTAGGTGAGGGCGGCGGCGGTCAGCACCTTGCGGGCGACCGGCAGCTCCTCTGGCATCAGGATCCCCTGCGCGCCCAGCATCTGCATCGCGCGACGGCTGGCGCCGAACTCGACGGGCAGCGTGACCAGCTGGAACACCACCGTCACGGCGAAGATCGCGGCGCCGACCAGGATCAGGCCGCTGGCCTGTGCGAAGAATCCGATCATGGCCAGCGGGAACCACGCCTGGGAGGCGAAACCGACCGCCGGAGCGAGCGATCCGCGCATGCGGAACATCGACTCGCGGCGGGCATCCTGGAAGGCGTGCCCGGTCTCGTGCGCGGCCACGGCGACGGCGGCGATCGTGTCCGAGTTGCCCACCGGCTGGCTCAGGCGCATCACCTTCGCGCGCGGGTCGTAGTGGTCGCTGAGCGAGCCGCCGACCGATTCGATGCCCACGTCCAGGCCGCCCGACTCGAGCATGCGGCGGGCAACCTGGGCTCCGGTCATGCCGGACGCAGCGTGAACCTTGGAGCCGTCGGCGAAGGCTCGCTTGACCCACATCTGCCCGAGGGCACCGAGGATCAGAGGTGGAATGAACAGCAGCAGATACAACATGTGTCGGCGCCCCTCCTCCGGGCGTTTCGACGAGTATTTGCCTTGAAGGGTAGCCGTTCCTGCTTTGCCGAATCGGCCGCGTCACATCACTCGCTAATGTTCGTGGCGTGGCTGACATCGCTGAGATCGAGGGGTTGATACGCACGGCGCTGCCCGGGTCCGAGGTGAGCGTCGAGGACATGGCGGGCGGCGACCACCTGTACGCCCGCGTGCGCGCGCCCCAGTTCACCGGGCTGTCGCTGATCGAGCAGCACCGGCTCGTGAACGGCGCGGTCGATCACCTGCTCGGCCCCGGCCGGCCCATCCACGCACTCAAGATCAAGACGGAGGCAACGCAATGATCATCACCGAGGACGAGATCCGCCAGGAGGTGCTGAACGCGATCGCGCAGAACCGCGTGATGCTGTTCATGAAGGGCACCCCGGAGATGCCGCGCTGCGGCTTCTCGATGCAGACGGTGGCCTGCCTGAAGGACACCGGCGCCGAGTTCGCGGCCATGGACATCCTGCCCGATCCCCGCATCCGGCAGCTGCTGTCCGAGCACTCGGGCTGGCCGACCATCCCGCAGCTGTTCGTCGACGGCGAGCTGGTGGGCGGATGCGACATCGTCACGGAGCTGCACGAGACCGGTCAGCTGAAGGAGCTGGTCAACGCCGCCGCATAGCACCGCGGCCGTCGTGGGCGCGGGCGTGATCGGCCTATCGGCCGCACGCGCCCTGCGCGAGGACGGGTTCGCGGTCACGGTCTACGAGCAGCACTCGGTGGGCACCCGGCTGGGCAGCTCGCCCGGGCGATCGCGCATCTACCGCACCAGCTACCGGCACGATGACTACTGCCGGCTGGCGCGGCGTGCGATCGATGAGTGGATGCGGCTGGACCCGGCCCTGCTGCTGCGAAACGGCCTGCTCGAACACGGGCGCGGGGTCGATCAGCACGCGGCCGTGCTGGAGCGCTGCGGCGAGCAGTACAGCTGGCTGGAGCCGGCCCAGGCCCAGCGGCTGTTCCCGGAGGCGCTGTTTTCCGGGCCGGTGCTGTGGACGCCCGACGCCGGCGCTGTGCTTGCCGACGATGCGCTGGCGCGGCTGCGGCAGAGGGTGGAGGTGGTGGAGGGTGCCCGCGTCGCCGACCCCTCGCAGCTGCAGGCCGACGCGGTGGTGGTCTGCCCGGGCTCGTGGCTCTCGCGCCTGTACGATCTGCCGGTGTACGGCCAGATCGAGCAGGTCTGTTTCTTTCGCGGCGCGCCCGACTCGCGGCCGTCGCTGGTCGACCACGGCGGTGAGCAGGACGCACGCTTCTGGTATGGGGTGGTGTCGCCCGGCGTCGGCTACAAGGCGGCCCAGGACGGCGCCCGCAAGGGGCCGTTCGACCCCGACCGGCGTGATCGCCCGGTGCTGTCGGAGGTGGTCGACGACCTGCGCGCCCACGTCGCCGAGGCGCTGCCCGGCCTGATTCCGGAGCCGGTGCACGAGGAGGCCTGCCTGTACACGGTCACGCCCGACGGTGACTTCATCCTCGACCAGTTCGATGGTGTCGTGGTCTGTGGCGGCGACAGCGGCCACGCGTTCAAGTTCGGTCCGCTGCTGGGGCGCCTGTGCGCAGACCTGGCGCAGGGGCGGCCGCTGCCGCCGGAGTGCGACCGTTTCCGCGCCGACCGCTTCGCGAAGGCGGTGACGTGAGCGTGCAGGATGCAACCGACCTGGCAACAGCGGTTCGTGTGGGGAACGTCTCGGCGACGGAGATCGCCCGCTACGCGCTTGACCGGGCCGGCGCCGACGAGCTAGGCGCGGTCTGGTTGGTGACCGAGGAGCGGGCGCTGCGCGAGGCCGCCGCGGTGGACGCGGCCGTGGCGGCCGGGCGCGACCCGGGCGCGCTCGCGGGCGTGCCGGTCGGCTGGAAGGACCTGATCGACACCGCCGGCATCCGCACAACCTACGGCAGCTCCATCTACCGCGATCACGTGCCCGAGCGCGACGCCGATGTGGTCGCCCGGTCGGCGGCTGCCGGCGCCGTCTGCATCGCCAAGCTGAACACGCACGAGCTGGCATGGGGCGTGACCTGCGACAACCCGTGGTTCGGCTCGTGCCGCAACCCGCACGACCCCACGCGCATCCCGGGCGGCTCGAGCGGCGGATCGGGAGCGGCCGTGGCGGCCGGCATCGTGGCGCTGGCGCCGGGAACCGACACCGGCGGCTCGATCCGCTGCCCGTCGTCGGTATGCGGGATCGTGGGGCTGAAGGCGACCTTTGGGCGAGTCAGTCTGGCGGGCATAAAGCCGCTCTGCCCATCGCTCGACCACTGCGGTCCGATGGCCCGGTCGGTGCGCGACGTGGCGCTGGCGCTGGAGGTGCTGGCCGGGCCTTCGCCGAACGATCCGCGCACGCAGCCGGTGCCGGTACCGCGCTACGGCGACGCACTCGACGACGGGGTCGAAGGGCGCACGATCGGTGTGGCCGAGCGCTTCTTCTTCGAACACACCGAGCCGGGCCTGGCGGCGATCGTGCGGGAGGCGGTGGCGGTGCTGGAGCGGGCGGGTGCGCGGCTGGTCGAGATCGACATGGAGTGGCCGGTCGCGGGCCTGAACGAGAACAGCTTCTACCTGACCGAGGAGTCGGGCGCGCTCTACGAGCACTGGCCGCAGCGGCGAGCCGATCTGGGGCCGGACATCGTCGCCGAGATGGAGGCGGGCGACCGGCTCAGCGGGCGGGATGCCGGCCACATCATGTTCCTTCGGCTCGAA
The DNA here is from genome assembly GCA_045806525.1 of Gaiellales bacterium. GTDB lineage: Bacteria > Actinomycetota > Thermoleophilia > Gaiellales > JAICJC01 > JAICYJ01. The sequence goes on from JBJMJD010000058.1 coordinate 21,817, forward strand.
TACCAGGAGCGGATGCTGGCGAAGATGCACGAACAGGGCATCGACATGATCGTCTCGCCGACCGAGCCGATCACCGCGCCCACGATCGGCACGCGGCAGGTGCCCTTCGCCGGCGAGCCGGAGGTGGACGTGACCAGCGTCATGTGCGGGCTGACGGGCGTGTTCAACACGCTCGGCTGGCCGGCCATCTCCGTGCCCTGCGGGAAGGACTCGCTGGGTATGCCGGTGGGGCTGCAGATCGCGGCGCGTCCCTGGCGTGAGGTCGACTGCCTGGCCGCTGCGGCCGTGGTCGAGCGCGAGTTGGCCGGCTAGGCCGTCGCAACCCCGCTCAGCGGCGGATCGAGCTGCACATGGCCGCAGGGGCCGTTGCGACGCAGCGTCATGCGGCGCTCGGCCGGCTCCACGACGACCGTCGCGAGGGTACGCCACCGGTCACCGAAGGGAGCGCTCGATGAGGGGTGGCAGCAGATGCCGCCGGGGCCGCCTCCCTGGTGGCTGTGCATCGCCTCGAGGATCGAGTCCTGGTCGATTTCGCGCTCCAGGATCCTGGCCATCGCCCGGGTGGCGTGGTCGAGTCGCAGCACCGTGTTCGGCGCAAATGCGACGTCGGTGTCCCCGAGCCTGCCCGGCTCCGCCAGGAAGTGGTTCGTGTGAACGAGCACGCCACGCAGGTCCGGAGTCACGAACCCCGGGCCGGCCGGCGACAGCTCGACGGTGCAGACGGTGCCGCCGTCCTCGTCGTCTGCGACCACCGTCACGGCGCTGGAGGCAGACATCGTGGCGGCGGCCAGCATCGTGACCGCCTCGACGCCGTTCGCGGCGCGGTCGAGGACGGCACGATTCAGCACGTGCACCGGCACGCCCACCGGAGGCCCGTCCAGGCGGTGTCCGAGGATGTTCATCAGGATCGCCACGCCGGCGCTGGACATGCCCAGCTTGCCGACGATGCCGGCCTCGGTCATCGTCTCGACGCGATGGCCGCCGGCGTGGTCGATCGTCCAGTGCATCCAGCTGTCCGATAGCTC
>JBJMJD010000059.1:0-8045 GCA_045806525.1 Gaiellales bacterium
CAGCGGCGGCCGGATCGGACGCGCCCGCCGTGACAACCGGTAGAGGGTGCTGGGCGGGAAGCCGTCCACCACGCGCCGCTCGACCAGGCCGGCGTCTGACAGCGCCTTCAGCGCCAGCGTCAGGGCCCGCGGGCTGATCGGCGGCAGCCGCTCACGCAGCTGGCCGAAGCGTCCGTCGCCGAGGTCGTCGAGGGCCGCCACGACGGGCATCGACCACTTGTTCAGGCCGACGTCTTCGGCCTGCAGGGCATGAAGCGCGAACGTCAGCTGAATGCAGGCCGGCGCCAGCTCGGCGCCGCGGGCGGTCAGCACGTACTCGGGACGGAGCGGATGGCCGTAGCCGGGGTTGCGGGTCACCAGCCCCTGCTCGACCAGCCAGTCCAACGTGCGCCTCAGCGATTCGCGGCCGATGCCGAGGCGGCGGGAGAGGTTCACGAACCGGCCTCCGTTTCCGCGGCCGAGCTCCGCGAGCACGGGCACCGACCAGCGGTGGTGAAAGAGGCGGGGGAGCGGAGGCTGCGCGTTTGACATGAAAGTGATTCTAGTATAAAAACCGGTCTACAATGCCGCCAGCAAGGGAGGGCACGTGAACCTCGATCAGACATCCCCCGCCCAGCAGACCGGGCCGATCGGCTATGCCGGGCACATGACCGCGGCCATCGGCGTCTCGGACATGGAGCGCTCGCGCGGCTGGTTCCAGGAGCTGCTCGGCTTCGAACCGATCTACACCCTGGCCGACTGGGGATGGTGCGAGCTGCGCACACCGATCCCCGGCTTCAACCTCGGCATCGGCCAGGAGGAGACGGTCACACCGCAGGGCGGCACCACCCTCACGTTCGGCGTGACGGACATCGCGGCCGCGCGTGCGCATCTGGAGAGCAACGGCGTGCGCTTCGACGGGGACACGTGTGAGATCGAGGGCATGGTCAGGCTGGCGACCTTCTACGATCTCGATGGCAACACCTTCATGCTGGCTCAGCGCCTCGACGCGGACCAGGCCGGCCGCGGTGGCTGAGCCGCAGACGGACGCCCATACGCTGGTGCTGCTGATGCGCCCGGCGGCACCGCCCCCGCTGGATGACGACGCGGTCGACGCCCTCCAGGAGCAGCACCTCGCGTTCCTGCAGGCCCGCCGCGAGCAGGGCGTGCTGGCTGCCGCCGGGCCGTTCCGCGATCGCCCGGACGAGCGCTGGCGCGGCATGTGCATCTACCTGGTCGACCGCGAGCGGGCGCTGGAGCTGGCATCGGAGGATCCGATGGTGCGGGCGGGATGGCTGGAGACGCTGGCGTTGACCTGGCTGTCGCGGCCAGGTGAGCTCAGCTATGGGCCGCAGGCCTAGGCCTCTTCCAGCTCGCCGAGGTAGCGCACCTCGGAGAACACACGCTCGACCATCGGCCGGAATTGCTCGGCCGGCAGCGCCTCGTATGCGGGGTCGAAGCAGTTCTGGTCGTAGAGCTCGCAGAACTCGGCGCAGGCCGCGTACCAGGGGTGGTCGATGTAGCGGTCGCGGGCGTTGCGGTCACCGCCGCTGTGGTGGGCGCGGTAGTACAGCTGGAACAGGCCGTGGTGCTTGACCACCCAGCACACCTCCGGCCGCACGTACGGCTTCAGGATCGCCGCCACCATCTCGCCGTGCGTCCAAGGGGCAAGCTCGTCGCCGATGTCGTGCAGCAGGGCGGCCACCACGTACTCCTCGTCGCGGCCGTCATGCAGCGCGCGGCTGGCCGACTGCAAAGAGTGCTCGTAGCGAGACACCTGGTAGCCGGCGAACGAGGCGCGCAGCTTCTCCAGCGACTCCATCAGCCGGTCGGGCAGGCCGGTCATGTACTGCTCCTCGTAGCGGTCGAGCAGCGCATAGTCCTCGGCCGTGCCATCGGCCATCCTGGTGAAGCGAACCGTCTCCATGCAGCCAGTCTACCGTCAGGCGGCGACGGGCTGCACCTCTGCCAGCAGCGCGTCGAGAACCCCTGACAGGCGCGTGTCGTGCGGCGCGGCCAGCGTGCCGGCCTCGTCGAAGTGCTCGTGCGCCCGAGCCAGCGACAGGTCGCCGTTTACCACGCGGGCACCGGTCAGTCCCAGCACCTTGCGCAGCTCGGCCTGAGCCCACATGCCGCCGTAGCCGCCGGTGCTGGCTCCGATCACCGCGACCGGCTTACCGCGCAGCACGTTGTCGGGGAACGGTGTGGAGACCCAGTCCAGAGCATTCTTGAGCACCCCCGGGACCGAACCGTTGTATTCGGGAGTTGCGATCAGCAGCGCGTCAGCCGCCTCGATCTGCTCGCTCAGTTCGCGCACCGCCGCCGGCCGCTCGCCGGGATCGGAACGCTCGCCGTGGAACGGCGGGATGGCGGCCAGCTCGGTAAAGCGCACCAGCTGGACGCCGGCCGGTGCCTGCTCCTCCGCCGCGCGGAGGAGCAGGGTGTTGAGTGAGTCCGGCCGCAGGCTGCCCGAGATGGTCAGCACGCGCATGGTGTTACGCCCCCTTCACGAACGACAGGCTGGCGGTCAGCTTGACGGTGTCGTCGAGCAGTGCGCCGCCGCCCGGCAGCGCAGTGTTCCAGGTGACGCCGTGCTCCTGGCGGTTGATCTCGCCCTCGAGCTCGATGCCGACCCGCTCGTTCCCCCAGGGATCCTGATCGGGGCCGTTGACCTTGGCCGACAGGGTGACCGGCCGGCTGACGCCCTTCAGAGTCAGCTCGCCCTCGACGCGGTCGGGCGCGACCAACGTGCCCGAAAATGTCGCCTGCGGGTAGCGCTCGACGTCGAAGAAGTCGGGCGACTTGAGGTGCCCGTCGCGGGCCTCGTCGTGCGTGACCGCGCTGGCGGTCTCGATGCTGCCCTTGATGCGGGGCTGCTCGCCGCCCTCGAGCGTGGCCTCGAAGTCCAGGAAGCGGCCGCGCACGGTGGAAATCATCATGTGGCGGACGCCGAACTCGAACGACGAGTGGGCGGGGTCGACGGTATAGCTGCCGGCCGGGATGGTGGTTGGTGCAATCTCAACAGTGCTCATGGTGGCTCCTTCCAAACCGATGTATACTTGAGCTAGCAACAATCTAGCAGGTGATCCTTGAGCCGTCAAGTATTGAGTCCGCAAGTTCTTTCCGCATGGCTGGGGCTGCTCCGCAGCCACGCCGAGCTGACGCGTGCTATGAACGCGCAGCTGATCGCGGAGCACGGCATGACGCTGAACGACTACGACGTGATGGTGAACCTGGCGGATGCGCCGGGAGGGGTGCTTCGGCGCGTCGACCTGGCCGACCGGGTGCTGCTGACGGCGTCGGGGATCACGCGCCTGCTGGAGGGGCTGGAGCGGGCCGGTTGGGTCTGTAAGCAGGCCTGCGACAAGGACGCGCGCGTCACCTACGCCGTGCTCACAGACGCCGGCTACGAGAAGCTGAAGGAGGCGTCACGCACCCATCACGAGGACATCGGGCGCATGTTCACCGACCACTTCAGCGAGCAGGAGCTGGACGAGCTGTCCGACCTGCTTGGCCGGCTGGTCTCGGATCGCCGCTGCATGCCGGGGTGAAGCTGCGGTAGCGTGGCGCCATGCGTGCGCCCGCTCACGTGGAGATCGATCGCGCCCGGCTGGGGCGGCTGCTGGAGCGCGAGCAGGCCCGCTTCGCGGAGCGGCACCCGCGGTCGCGCGAGCTGTACGCCGAGACCTCGCAGACGCTGCTGGGCGGCGTGCCGATGAGCTGGATGACGATGTGGGCGGGTGGATTCCCGCTGTTCATGGCCGAGGCTCGCGGCGCCGCCATCACCGACGTGGACGGCCACACGTTCGTCGATTTCTGCCTGGGCGATACCGGCGCGATGGCGGGCCATGCCCCGGAAGCGACCGCGCGGGCCGTCGAGCGCCAGATCAGGCGAGGGACGACCGGGATGATGCCGACCGAGGATGCGGCGTGGGTGGGCCGGGAGCTGGTGCGGCGGTTCGGGCTGGACGCCTGGCAGTTCGCGCTGACGGCGACCGACGCCAACCGGTGGGTGCTGCGGATGGCGCGCACGCTGACGGGCCGTTCGAAGGTGCTGGTCTTCAACGGCTGCTACCACGGAACCGTCGATGAGTCGGTGATCTGGCTCGACGACGGCGTGCCGCGGTCGCGGCCCGGGAACGTGGGACCGGCCGTCGACCCGGTCGAGACGACGAAGGTGATCGAGTTCAACGACGTCGACGCGCTGCGGGCGGCGCTCGAGCCGGGCGACGTGGCCGCGGTGCTGGCCGAGCCGGCGCTCACCAACATCGGGATCGTGCTGCCGGAGCCGGGATACCACGAGCAGCTGCGCCGCATCACGAAGGAGACCGGGACGCTGCTGATCATCGACGAGACGCACACGATGAGTGCCGGGCCGGGCGGCTACACGGCCGCGCACGGTCTCGATCCGGACATCCTCACCGTCGGCAAGTCACTCGCGGGCGGCGTGCCGATCGGCGCCTACGGCATGCGGCGCGAACTGGCCGACCGGATCGTCGCGGCCGACGTCGATCTCGAGGACGTGGGCGGCGTGGGCGGCACGCTGGCCGGGAACGCGTTGTCGCTGGCCGCTGCGCGGGCGACGCTGGGCGAGGTGCTGACCGAGCAGGCGTTCGCGCGGATGGTGCCGCTGGCTGAGCGGTTCGCGGCCGGCGTGCAGGAGGTGCTGGACAGCCGGCGGGTGCCCTGGAACATCGTCCAGCTCGGCGCCCGAGCGGAGTACCGGTTCTGCCCGCAGCCGCCGCGCACCGGCGGCGAGTCAGCGGCCGTGCACGACGGCGAGCTGGACGCCTACATGCACGTCTACCTGATGAACCGGGGCGTGCTGATCACGCCCTTCCACAACATGGCGCTGATGTGCCCCGACACGATCGAGGCCGACGTCGACCGCCACACGGAGGTGTTCGCGGAGGCCGTGGACGATCTGATCGGTGCGACCGGTGGCTGAAGGGCCGCTGGCCGGCCGGAGGGCGCTGGTGACGGGCGCGGGCTCTGCGAGCGGGATCGGGTTCGCGACGGCGCGGCTGCTGGGCGAGCGCGGGGCGGTGGTTGCGATCACCTCGACGACCGAGCGGATCCACCAGCGGCGGGTGGAGCTCGAGCGGGACGGCATCGAGGCGGCGTCGTTCATCGCCGACCTGACGGGGTTCGCGCCGGCCGCAACGCTGGCGGCGGCGGTGGTGGAGCGGCTCGGCCGCGTGGACGTGCTGGTCAACAACGCCGGCATCGCCCAGGTGGGCGAGGAGAGCGCGCTGCTGCCGTTCATCGAGATGACCGAGACGCAGTGGGATCGCGACATCGCGGTCAACCTGAAGACGGCGGTTGCGACCACGCGTGCGGTGCTGCCGGGGATGGTCGAGCGCGGCTACGGCCGGGTCGTGAACGTGTCGTCGGTGACCGGCCCGGTCGTCAGCTATCCGGGCAACTCCGGCTACAGCGCCGGCAAGGGTGCGATGGACGGGCTCACGCGCGCGCTGGCAATCGAGACCGGGCGGCACGGGGTGACGGTGAACTCGGTGGCGCCGGGCTGGATCGAGACGGGCTCGTCGTCGCCCGAGGAGATGGAGGGCGGCCGAAACACGCCGGTGGGCAGGCCCGGAACACCGCAAGAGGTGGCCGAGCTGGTGGCGTTCCTGGCGTCGGACGGCGCCCGGTACATCACCGGACGCTCGATCGTGGTGGACGGCGGCAACACCATTCAGGAGTACAAGGGCGCCTAGGGTCGCCGCATGGCGCGAACAGGTCGCGACGGCAGCATGACTGCCGCGTCAGCAGTCGTCGGCGACGACGTCGCGCCGGCCCCCCGCGATCGGCCTCGCTGCAGGGAAACCAGGCCGGCCGAGCGTGTGCCCGGCCGGCCTGGTTGCGATCTATCGGATCCGGTACACGATGCGGCCGCGGTTCAGGTCGTACGGTGAAAGCTCCACCTTGACCCGATCCCCTGGCAGGATGCGAATGCGGTAGCGCCGCATCTTGCCGGCCGTGTACCCGATCGTGGAGTGGCCGTTGTCGAGCGCGATGCGAAACATCCCGTTTCGCAACGACTCCGTGACCTCTCCTTCGAGTTCGATCTTTTCTTCTTTAGTGCTCATCAGCCTCCCCGTGCTAGACGGGGGTCACTCCCGTTGCCTCGGGGCCCTTCGCGCCCTGCCGGGCCTCGAAGGTCACCTTGGCGCCTTCCGCCAGGGACTTGAAGCCGTCACCCGTGATCGAGCTGTGATGCACGAACAGGTCCTTGCCACCGTCGTCAGGAGCAATGAAGCCATATCCCTTTGCATCGTTGAACCACTTTACGGTTCCGGTTGCCATATTGACACCTCCTTCCATTACCTCACGAACGGGTCAGGAAGGCGGACTGCGCAACCAAACGATCGTTCCAAGTTCGGTACCACTGTAGCAGGATGACCCGCTGTTGGCAGCGCGGGCTCAGCTTGCTCCGGGCGGCTCCGTTGCGTCGCCCAGCTCCATCGACTCGCGGAAGTCGCCGGCCGTGTTGACGTGCGGGAACGGCTCGTCCGGCACCGGCATCGCCAGCGCACGGCAGAGCGGCTCCCAGCCGTCGCCCGGCTGCCATTCCACCAGCCGCCCCGGCGCCACCACGCTGCGAACCGTCTCGTTGTGCCGCTCGTATGCCGCTCGCACCGCCGCCGGATCGGGCCAGTCCGGGCAGAACTGGCGCAGCATCGCCATCGTCAGCTGCCGGTGGCGGGCGTGGTCGGCGTCCGTGGTCGGCTGGCTGACCGCCTGCATGATGGTCTGCTCCATGCTTCCGTACCAGGCGTCGGTGCTCGATCGCGTCGACAGCAACACCGGCGCGTCCGGGTAGGCGTGCGCAAGCTCCCGCCAGACCGCGCAGGCCGGCCAGTCCACCGTCGCCTGGTAGCCCGCGAGGAACTGCTCCCAGTCGGGCATCGTCCCGTCGATTGCCGCATGCCACACCGGCACCGCCTCACGGTTCCCGATCAGCTCGCTCATGTGGTAGCAGCGCGCGCCGGTGAGCCGTTCGATCGCGAGCTTTAGCGAGTGCGTGCCCGTGCGTCCGACTCCGGCTCCGATCAGCTTCAGCACCACGTCAGGCCTCCGCCCGGATGATCGCGGCGCCCGCCGCCAGCGACTCGAGCTTGCCGTAGGCCGAATCGCGCGGCAGGTACTTCATGCCGCAATCCGGCGCAGCGACGAGCTCGTCCGGCCGCTTGTACGGCAGCGCACGACGGATCCGCGCCGCCACCGTCTCCGGCGTCTCCACCGCGTGGTCTTCCAGGTCGATCACGCCCAGGATGATCTGCTTGGCCGGAAGCGTCTCCAGCACCGCCGTGTCGATGCCCGACTGGGCGGTCTCGATCGAGATCTGGTGGCACGAGCAAGCCGCCATCTCCGGCAGGAACGAGTAGGCGGACGGGCGGTCGTGGATGATCGCCGCGTATCCGAAACAGATGTGCACGGCGGTCGTCCCGCTCACCCCGTCCAACGCCCGCTCCAGCGCGGCCAGCCCGAAATCCCGAGCCTTCTCCGGCCGCGCCTGCATGTACGGCTCGTCGATCTGGACGATGTCGGCGCCCGCTGCGAACAGGTCGACGATCTCGTCGTGCACGGCGGCGGCGTACGCTTCGGCCAGCTCCGCCTCGCTCGGATAGGCGTCGTTCTGCGCCTGCTGCGACATCGTGAACGGGCCGGGCACCGTGATCTTGATCGGCCGGCTGGTGTGCGACCGCAGGAACTTCACGTCCCGCACCTGCACCGCGTGCTTCCGCTCGATCGGCCCGACCACGCGCGGCACCGGGTTTGGGTGGCCGCTGCGGTCGAGCGCCGTCCCCGGGTTGTCGAGGTCCACGCCGGCGAGCGTGGTTGCAAACCGGTTCGAGTAGCTCTCACGGCGCTGCTCACCGTCGGTGATGACGTCGAGCCCGGCCCGTTCCTGGTCGCGGATCGCGACCAGCGTGGCGTCGTCCTGGGCCTCCTCCAGGTACTGCGGGTCGATCCGCCATAGCTCGGTCGCCCGAACGCGCGGCGGGAAGCGGTCACGCAGCCGCGCGCGGTCGATCAGCCATTCGGGCTGGGCATAGGAC
>JBJMJD010000060.1:0-54356 GCA_045806525.1 Gaiellales bacterium
ACCTACGTGATGGGCACCGTCAAGGGCGACGTGCACGACATCGGCAAGAACCTCGTCAACATCATGCTCGAGGGTGCCGGCTTCACCGTGTACGACCTGGGTGTGAACGTGGCGCCCGAGAAGTTCGTCGAGCAGGTGCAGGAACACGAGCCCGACATCGTCGGCTTCTCGGCCTTCCTGACCACCACCATGCCGATGTTCAAGGCCAACATCAATGCGCTCGAGAAGTCCGGCCTGCGCGACCGCGTGATCGTGATGGTGGGAGGCGCGCCCGTGACCCAGGAGTACGCCGACGCGGTCGGCGCCGACGGCTACGCGGCCGACGCGTCCACCGCGGTGCGCCTCGCAAAGGCCCTGATCGAGAACCGCCGATCGGCGGCGGCGCCGGCATGACCCAGGCCGTCCGCGACCGGTTGCGGTCGTTGGCCTCCACGGCCAGCATCGAGGTGACGCCGCGCCACGTGGCTGCCCTGACCGAGCTCGACGACCTGTTGCCCGGCGGGACATCGGTCTACATCACCGCTCTTCCGGGAGCAGACCCGTTCGACCTGGTGACGGCCGCCGAGACGATCCGCGCCGCCGGCCACGTGCCGGTGCCGCACCTGACCGCCCGCGCCATCGCGGGGGACGCCGCGCTGGATGTGCTGCTCTCGCAGCTCCGCGAGCGCGCCGCCGTCGATGACGTGCTCGTGATCGCGGGCGGCGGGCCCACCGTCGCCGGCGACTACCACAGCTCCATGGACGTGCTGCGCTCGGGCCTGCTGGAGCGGCACGGCATCCTTCGCGCCGGCGTCGCCGGGCACCCGGAGGGCAGCCCCGACATCTCGGCAGAAGCGATCCTCGAGGCCGTCGCCGAGAAGAACGCGTTCGCCGCCTCGTCGGCGATCGAGCTGCGCATCGTCAGCCAGTTCGCCATGGCCGCGGAGCCCTACGTGACCTGGGAGCGCGGCCTGCGCGAGGCGGGAAACCGGCTGCCGGTGGTGGCCGGTATCCCCGGCGTGACCTCGCCTCCGTCGTTGCTCAAGTTCGCGCTGGCCTGCGGCATCGGCCCATCGGTGGAGGTGCTCCGCAAGCAGTCGGGCGGGTTGCTGAAGCTGGCAACGACCAGGCTTTGGCGGCCCGACCAGCTGGCCGAGGGCATCGCGCGGTCGACCGTCGACGATGCCGCCAGCCTGATCCAGGGCCTGCATCTGTTCCCCTTCGGCGGGGTCGAGCGGTCGGCCCGCTGGCTGGCCGAGATGCGTACCGCACCGGCCGCGGTGTCGGCATGAGAGCTGAAAGGACGCTGGATGCAGACCACCATTGAGTCACGCTCGCGCACGGTTGTGATCGGGGACGGCGCGCCGTTCTGCGTGATCGGCGAGCGCATCAACCCCACCGGCCGTAAGGTCTTCCAGGCCCAGCTGCAGGCGGGCGACCTTTCCCAGCTCGAGACCGACGTGGCCGAACAGGTGGCGGGCGGCGCCGACGTGCTGGACGTCAACGTGGGTGATCCGCTGGCCGACGAGATCGAGCTGATGCGGGCGGCCGTGCCCATGGTGCAGGGTCTAACAGACCTGCCGCTGTGCATCGACTCCTCCATCATCGAGGCGCTGGAGGCCGGCCTGGGAGCCTACGAGGGCAAGGCGCTCGTCAACTCGGTCACCGGCGAGGACGAACGGCTGAACCTGATCCTGCCGATCGTGGCCCGCCACGGCGCCGCGGTGATCGGGCTCGCCAACGACGACGAGATCCCGATGGAGCCGGAGCGCCGGCTGGAGGTGGCCCGCAAGATCGTCTCGGCCGCCGGCGACCACGGCATCCCGCCCCAGGACGTCGTGATCGACCCGCTTGCGATGCCGGTCGGCGCCGAGCCGCGTGCGGTCACGCTGTTCCTGGAGACGGTGCGGCTGATCCGCGACGACCTGGGCGTGAACATGACCTGCGGCGCCAGCAACACCTCGTTCGGGCTGCCCGGCCGCCACACCCTGGGCGCCGCCTTCCTCGCGGTCTCGCAGAGCCATGGGCTGACCAGCGCCATCATGGACGCGCGCACGCGGGAATGCGTGGAGTCGGTGCGAGCCACCGACTTTCTGCTCGGCCAGGACGAGTGGGGCGCCCGCTGGATCGCCGCCCACCGGGCCAAGCTGGCAGCCCAGGCCGCGACAAGCTAGCCGTGTCGCTGGAGGCCGAGACGATCGAGCCAGGCACCGGCCGCGTGCGGCTGACGTTCGCGCCCGACGGCGGCGAGGTGCGCGTGCCGGCCGGCACCACCGTGTTCGACGGCGCCAGCTGGAACGGCATCGCCATCGACTCGACCTGCGGCGGCCACGGCACCTGCAAGAAGTGCAAGGTGCGGATCACGGACGGCGAGGTGCCGGTCGACACCCTCGATCCGCGCGCCTTCAGCCCCGACGAGCTGCGCGGCGGCTGGCGGCTGGCCTGCCGCGCGATCGCCACCCACGACCTCGCCGTCGAGGTGCCGCCGCTGCAGACCCGCCCCAAAGCGGCGCTGGTCGGCGTCGGCCGCCACGTGATCCTGCGCCCCTCCGTGCAGAAGCGCTACCTGGAGCTGGAGGAGCCGTCGCTGGAGGACCAGGTGTCCGACATGGAGCGCGTGGTCAATGCGGTCGAGGACTTCGAGCTGCGGGTGGAGCTGGGCGCCGCGCGCGGCATCGGCCGCACCCTGCGCTCGTCAGACTTCAAGGTCACCGCCGTCATCTGCGACGACGTGCTGATCGACGTCGAGCCCGGCGACACCAGCGAGCGGCGCCACGCCATCGCCTTCGACCTTGGCACGACCACGGTGGTGGCGACGCTGCTCGACCTCGCCACCGGCCAGCCGTTGGCGGTGCGCTCGATGCTGAACCGCCAGCAGCCGTTCGGCGCCGATGTGATCTCGCGGGTGTCGGCGACGATGATGGACCCCGACGCGCTGGAGATGCTGCAGCAGCGGGCGCATGAGACGATGAACGGCCTGGCCGGCGAGGTCTGCGAGGAGGCCGGCCTGTCGCCGGCGGAGGTGTACGAGATCGTGGTCTGCGGCAACGTCACGATGATGCAGCTGGCGCTGGGCATCGACCCCGAGCCGCTGGGCATGTCGCCGTTCATCATCACCGCGCGGCGGCTGCCGCCGGCGGTCGCCTCCGACTTCGGTGTGCGCGTGCACCCGCGGGCGCCGGCCGCCGTGTTCCCCGCTCTCGGCGCCTACGTGGGCGGAGACATCGTCGCCGGCATGCTCGCCACCGGCCTCACCCGTGACCGCCGCGTGCGTCTCTTCATCGACGTCGGCACCAACTCCGAGATCGCGCTCGGCTCGAGCGAGCGGGTGGTCGCAACCGCCGCACCCGCCGGCCCCGCCTTCGAGGCCGCCCAGATCCGCTGTGGGATGCGCGCTGCCGAGGGCGCGATCGAGGGCGTCGCGATCAGCGGCGAGGAGATGACGCTGGAGGTGATCGGCGACGCCGCTCCGGTCGGCATGTGTGGCTCCGGCCTGGTGGATGCCGTCGCCCAGCTGGTGTCGGCCGGGCTGCTCGACCACTCCGGCCGCTTCATCCCCGACGAGGACGCCGCCGAGCTGCACCCGCAGCTGAGCACACGGCTGGTCAAGGTCGGCGAGGAGCGGGTGTTCGTGCTGGCATGGCGCGGAGACGACCCGGCGAACGCCATCTACCTCTCACAGCGCGACGTGCGCGAGCTGCAGTTCGCCAAGGCCTCGATCGCGACCGGCTGGCGGATCCTGATCAAGGAGCTGGGCCTCGGCGAGGATGAGATCACCCAGGTGCTGCTGGCGGGCAGCTTCGGCAGCTACCTGTCGCCGGCCAGCGCCGTGCGCATCGGCCTGGTGCCGAAGCTGGCGCTGCCGCGGATCGTCTCGGCCGGGAACGTGGCCGGCGAGGGCGCCAAGATGGCGGCGCTGTCGCTGAGGGAGCGGGCGGCAGCCGATGCGATCCTGGATGAGGTCGAGTACGTGGAGCTGTCCGGGCGGGCAGACTTCAACGACATGTTCATGGACGAGCTGGCGTTCCCGGGATGACCACGGCCGTGATCGCATGCGGCGCGCTCGCCCTGCACGTCAACGCCATCGCCGAGCGGCGCGGCTGGCAGATCGACGTGCACCCGCTTCCACCGGAGCTGCATAACCGCCCGGAGCAGATCGCGCCCGCCGTCAGCCGGCTGCTGGACGAGCTGGCCGGCCGCTACCGGCGCGTGGCCGTCGCCTACGCCGACTGCGGCAGCTACGGCGCGCTCGACCGGGAGCTCCGCCGCCGCGGCATCGAGCGGCTGGAGGGCGACCACTGCTACGACGTGTTCGCGAAGCCGGAGGTGGCCGAGGCGGTGGCCGAGCAGCCCGGCACCTACTTCTTGACCGACTTCCTGGCGCGCACCTTCGACCGCACGGTCTGGAGGTCGCTCGGCCTCGACCGGCATCCCCAGCTGCGCGACGACTACTTCCATTCCTACACCCGTGTCATGTGGCTGGCGCAGCGTCGAACGCCCGAGCTGCTGGAGCTGGCCGAGCGGGCGGCCGCCATGCTGGGGCTGCCGTTGGTGGTGCGCGATGTGGGTGAGTCCGGGCTGGAGGCACAGCTGGAGCGTTTGGCGGCATGAGCGACGTGACCGCCCTGCGCGCGGCGCTGCTGCCCGCTCCGGGCACGCCGCTGCGGGTGGTCGAGCTCGAGCTGGCCGCGCCCGGCCCCGGTGAGGTGCTGGTACGGCTGCGCTCCAGCGGCGTCTGCCAGGACGACCTGAACCTGCTCGACGGCACGGTCGACGTGCCGGCCCCGGTCGTGCCCGGCCACGAGGGAGCCGGGGTCGTCGAGGCGCTGGGCGAGGGCGTGGCCGGGCTTGCGCTCGGCGACCACGTGGCGCTGTCCTGGGCCCCGTACTGCGGCAGCTGTGAGGAGTGCCTGCGCGATCTGCCGCACCTGTGCGGCACGGCCTGGCCGCTGATGCTGGCCGGCGGCCTGCTCGACGGCACCACCCGGCTGCGCTTCGGCGGGGCGGAGGTGCATCACTACTGCTTCCTGTCCACCTTCGCGGAGCGCGCGGTCGTTCCCGCCCGGTCGTGCGTGCAGATCCCGGCCGACGTGCCGTTCGAGGTGGCGGCGCTGCTCGGCTGTGCGGTGACCAGCGGCGTCGGCGCCGTCTGGCGCACCGCCGGCGTGCGGCCGGGCGAGCGAGTGGCGGTGATCGGCACGGGCGGCACCGGGCTCTCGGCCGTGATGGGCGCGGTCGCCTCAGGTGCGTCGCAGGTGATCGCCGTCGACCGCCGGCACGAGCGGCTCGAGCGCGCCCAGCAGCTCGGAGCCAGCGCCGTGGTGCAGTGGCAGGGCGAGCCGGAGCAGGTGGCCGAGGCAGTGGTGGCGGCCAGCGGCGGCGGCGTCGACTACGCCATCGACTGCACCGGGCGGCCCGGTCCCATGCGGGCCGCGTTCCTGTCCACCCGCAAGCGGGGAGCGGCCGTGATGGCCGGCATCCCGCGCGCCGAGGCGGAGCTGACGGTACCGGCGCGGTCGATTCCGCGGATGGAGCGACGGGTGCTGGGATCGATCTACGGCTCGGCCCGGCCCGACCGCGACTTCCCGCTGATCCTTGACGCCTACCGGCGCGGGCGGCTGCCGCTGGACCGGCTGATCTCGCACCGGCTGACGCTGGACGAGGTCGGCCTCGGCATCGACGCGGTGCGCTCGGGCGATGCCACCCGGGTGGTGCTCGACCTCGGAGGCGACGCATGAGCGAGGCCGCGAGCGGTGGCTGCCTGTGCGGCGCAGTGCGCTACGAGGTGCGGGGTCCGCTGCGCGACATCCTGATCTGCCACTGCGTCGAATGCCGGCGCTGGCACGGAAATGTTGCGGCCAGCACGGCGGCTGCCCGCGGCGATCTCGTCCTGACCGGGCAGCGCGGGCTGCGATGGATCGCCAGCCCCGAGAGCGACGCGCATGCGCGCCGTGGCTTCTGCGGCGAGTGCGGCTCCAGCCTGTTCTGGGACGCGCCCGGGCGCGACTACGTCGCGATCGCGGCCGGGTCGCTGGATGGCGAGACCGGGCTGCGCGTGGCCGGCCACTGGTTCACCTCCCAGAAGGGCGACTGGTACGAGCTGCCCGGCGATGGCCTGCCGCACCACGAGCGCTCGGCTGCGGCCGAGGGCGGCGGCGCAAGTGGTAAAGTGATTTGACGATACATGGACCACCAGACGCCACCAGGGCGCTCCGCCGATGGACTCGCGGAGCGCGAGCCGCTGGGCCCGCCGCTGATCGGGGCGCTGCTGCGCATGCCGGTCGATGCGGTGCGGCGGCGGATGATCGAGCGGCTGCACGAGCACGGCTTCGCCGACATCGATCCGGCACACCTGATCGTCCTGCGCTATCCCGGCCCGCAGGGTGAGCGCCCGTCTGATCTGGCCGCGCAGCTGGGCATGAGCAAGCAGGCGCTCAACTACCAGCTGGGGCAGCTCGAGCGGCGCGGCTACCTCGAGCGCCGGCCCGATCCCGAGGATCTGCGTTCCCGGCGGATCGTGCTGACGCGGCGCGGCGTTGCCGCGGCCCACGTGATCCGTGACGCCGTGGCCGAGCTGGAGACGCTGTGGGAGCGGGAGATGGGCGAGAGGCGGTACGCGCAGCTGCGCGGCCTGCTGGTCGAGCTCAACCGTGTCATCTAGCCAGGTTCGCTGTCCAGCGACTCGGCCAGCAGCGTTGCCACGTCCGCCACCCGCAGCTTGCTGCCGCTGGTGCGGACGCCGTCGTCGAGCATCACGGTGCAGAACGGACAGGCCACCGCCAGCGTCTCGGCGCCGGTCTCATCGGCCTGCCGCACCCGCTCCTCGTTGATGGCGCTGCCGCGCTCCTCCATCCACATGTGCGCGCCGCCGGCGCCGCAGCAGAACGTGCGCTTGCCGCTGCGCTCCATCTCAACCGGCGTGCCGACCGCCTCCACCAGCTGCCGCGGATCCGCCGTCACGTCGTTGTGGCGCGCCAGGTAGCAGGAGTCGTGGTAGGTGATCTGCGCGTCGCCCGCCTTCGGCTCGATCCGGCCGTCGCGGACCAGCTCGGCCAGCAGCTCGGTGTGGTGCACCACCTCGTAGCGGCCGCCGAAGTCCGGGTACTCGTTGGCCAGCGTGTTGAAGCAGTGGGGACAGCTGGCCACGATCTTCGTCACCCCTGACTCGTTCAGCGTCTCGACGTTCTGCTCGGCGAAGGCCTGGAACACGTACTCGTTGCCCATCCGCCGGGCCGGGTCGCCGGTGCACGACCCGCGCGGGCCCAGGATCGCGAAGTCGACCCCCGCCGCCTGCAGCAGCTTCGCCGTCGACACCGCCGTCTGCCGTGCGCGCTCGTCGAACGAGGCGGCGCAGCCGACCCAGTAGAGCACCGCCGGAGCCGGATCGCCGGGCTCGAGCACCTTCACGCCCAGGCCCTGCGTCCAGTCGCCGCGCTCCTGCTGCGCCTTGCCCCAGGGATTGGACGACCGCTCGACGTCGCGCAGCATCGGCTCGGCCTCCGCCGGAAACCGCGCCTCGGCCATCACCAGGTGGCGGCGCAGGTCGACGATGTGGTCGATGTGCTCGATCGAGACCGGGCACTCGTGCACGCAGGCGCCGCACGTCACGCAGTCCCAGACGACGTCGTCGGTGACCGCGTTTGGCACCAGCGGCTGCGGGTCGGCTCCGTCCGCGCCGGACAGCAGCTTCGGGCCCTGGTCGAGCAGGTGGTCGCGCAGGCCCATGATCAGCAGCTTGGGCGACAGCTCCTTGCCCGTCGCGTAGGCGGGGCAGACGTCCTGGCAGCGGCCGCACTCGGTGCAGGTTGCGGTGTCCACCATCTGCTTCCAGGTCATGTCGGTGAGCACGCCGGAGCCGAGCCTGATCTCGTCCTCCGGCACGTCCGGATCGTCGAACACGAGCGGCTCGAGACGGCCGCGTGCGCCCGTGCGCCCGAAGAAGACGTTGACCACGGCCGTGATGATGTGCAGGTGCTTGGAGTAGGGCAGGTAGGCGAGGAAGCTCAGGATCAGCAGCACGTGCGCCCACACGAACACACGCTCCAGCACTTTTGTGCCGTCGCGGCCGCCGAACAGGTTCGAGAGCGCGTTTGCGACCGGCGACCACGACGCCGGCCACTCGTTCAGCCCCAGCGCGATCCGCGTGGCGTGCCACAGGAGCAGGGTGGTGACGATGCCCGCGATCATGGCCAGGATGACGTCGGCCTCGCCCAGGTGGCTGCCCTCGAACCGCGCCGGCCGCTGCACCTTGCGGATGAAGAACGCCGCGCACACGCTCACCAGCACCAGCAGCGCGAACAGGTCGACCAGCAACGCGAACCAGCCCTGGTGGCCGAGCCACGGCAGCGTCGCATCGCGATCGACGACCCCGATCATCGCCATGATGATGGTCGGGAACAGCACGATGAAGCCCCAGAAGATCAGCGCGTGCATCACTCCGGGGCCCAGCCGCTGCAGCAGCTTGCGCTGGCCGATCGCGACCACGGCCTCCTGGCGCACCCGCTGCGGCACGTCGTCGAACCGGGGCGCTGGCTTGCCCAGGCGCATGATCCGGACGAGCAGCCGGGCGCGACGGGCGAAGATGCCGCCCGCCACCGCCAGCGCCGCCAGCAGCGCGATCAGGGCGAGGGGCTCTATCCGGCGCCCGCCTTCCGCAGCTCGGCCGTGATCGCCGGGATCACCTCGTGCAGGTCGCCGATCACGGCGTAGTCGGCGTTGGCGATGATCGGCGCCTCCGGGTCGACGTTGACCGCGATGATGCGCTTGGCGCCCTTGCAGCCGGCCATGTGCTGGGTGGCGCCGCTGATGCCGCAGGCCAGGTACACCTCCGGCGCGATCTTGGTGCCGGTCTGACCGACCTGGTCGGTGTGCGGCCGCCAGCCGGCAATGGTCACGGCGCGCGAGCAGCCGACGGCGCCGCCCAGCAGCGCGGCCAGCTGCTCGGCGGGGGCGAAGCCCTCCGGAGAGCCGGCGCCGCGCCCGCAGCTGACCACGAACCTGGCGTCCGCCAGGTTGACTCCGCCCTCGCTGCTCTGCTGCACGGTCTCCACCACCCGCACCACCAGGTCGGCCTCGCCCAGCGACGGCGTGAAGCGCTCGACGGTCGCCGGCCCCCCGCCCACCTCGGCCGCGTCGACCGTGTGCGGCGCCACCGTCAGCAGCTTGACGGGGCCGTGCAGGCGCGCGTCCTCGAGCAGGCTGCCGCCCCAGCGGATGCGGGTCACGGTCAACGGGTCGCCCGCCTCCGCGGCAATGCAGTTCGCCGCCAGCGGCAGGTCGCCGATCGCCGCGGCGTGCGCCAGCACCTCGTTGCCGCGCTCGCTGCCGGCGGCCGCCACGGCGGCCGGGGACAGCCGCTCGATCAGCTCGCCGATGCAGCGTGCCAGGGCCACGGGCGCATGGCTGGCGAGTGCCTCGTGGTCGGCGATGTGCGCGGTCGCCACCCCGTGCACGCCCAGCCCGGCGGCGGTTTGCTCGGCGCCCGGGCCGGCCAGCAGCGCGTGCAGCGGCGCGCCGCCGGCGATCTCGCGGGCGAGTGCGATCGCCTGCAGTGAGGCGTCGTCGACGCGTCCGTCCTGGTGCTCGACGTAGACCAGCGTCATGCCACCAGCCCCGCCCGGCGCAGCACCTCGACCACGGCCGGCGCAGCTTCGGCACCGTGGCCGAGGATCTCCGCCTGCTTGCCCTGTCCGGGTGGCAGCCGCAGCCGCAGCTTCTCGACGCCCGGGGCGCGGCCCGCCGGAGCGCTGGTGGCCAGGGGCTTGCGCTTGGCCCGCAGCCGGCCCGGCACCGATGGATAGCGCGGCAGGTTGAGACCCTCCTTGACGGTGACCACCGCCGGCAGCGGTACGTCGTAGACGTCACGGCCGGAGGCCGTCTCCTGCTCGCAGCGGACGCGGTCGTCCTGCACGGTGATGCCCTTGACGCCGGTCACGCAGGGGCGCCCCAGCGCGTGCGCGACGCGGATGCCGACCTGGTAGTTGCCGGAGTCGGCAGACTCGTTGCCGAAGAAGATCAGATTGAACTCGACGCCCGCCGCCCGCTCGGCCTCGATCGCGGCGACGATCGCCGCCGCCGTGGCCTGGCCGTCGAACTCGCCGGTCGTCTCGAGCAGGATCGCGCGGTCGATGCCCAGCGCCATCGCGTCGCGCAGCTGCTCCTCGGCCTCAGGCGGGCCTAGCGCCAGCACCACAGACTCGCCGCCGTTCGCCTCGATCAGCCGCACCGCCTCCTCGACCCCGCACTCCTCGTGGGGGCTGATGGTGAAGCCGAGGTGGCGCGTCTGGATCGACTGCCCGTCCTCGGTCAGCACGATCGTGCCGCCCGTCATCGGCACCCGCTTCGCGCAGACGAGGATGTTCACGACCGGATCCGCTCGTTCTCGGGGTCGAAGATCGGCGTCGAGCCGGCCACCGCCACCGTCACCGGGTAGCGCTCGTTCAGGTACTCGACGGCCAGCTCGGTGCCGACCTGCGCCTGCTCCGGCGGCAGGTAGGTCATCAGCAGGTGCTTGCCGACCGACGGCCCGGTGCCGGCGCTGGTCACGTACGACCGCCGGCCCTTGCTGTCGGTGAGCGGCTGCCCGTCGCGGGTCTGGATCGGCTCGTGGCCCAGCATGTACCGTTTCACTCCGGAGGCCGACGTGTGGTCGTCGACGGTCAGCGTGCACATGATCGCGGCCGGCTCCTCATCGCGGTGCCGCAGGTGGGCCGCCTTGCCGACGAAGTCCTCGTCCTTCACCTTCGGCCCGGCCATGCCCGCCTCACAGACGTTGTACTCGCTCTCCAGCTCGAAGCCGTAGGCGCGGTAGCACTTCTCGAGCCGGCCGGTGGTGCCGTAGACGCCGATCCCGACCGGCGCGATGCCGTGCGACCGGCCGGCCTCCGCGATCACGTCCCACAGCTTCTGGCCCTGCTCGATCGGCACGTACAGCTCCCAGCCGAGGTCGCCCACGTAGGAGATGCGGGAGGCCAGCACCCGCAGCGTGTCGATCTCGATCGTGCGGCAGCTGCCGAAGCGGAAGCCCTCGTGAGAGACGTCGTCGCGGGTCACCGCGTCCAGGATGTCACGCGCGCGCGGCCCCCAGAGGCCGAGCGTCGTCCAGGCCGAGGTCAGGTCGGCGATCTGGGCGGTGCCGTCCCGCGGCAGGCGATCGGCGAACCACTTGCGGTCAGCGGGCCCGTGGGCGCCGCCTGTGACCACCCGGAACAGCTCGTCGTCCAGCCGCATGATCGTGAGGTCGGCCTTGAAGCCGCCGCCCGGCGTCAGCACCGGCGTGTAGACGACGCGGCCGACCGGCACGTCCATCTGGCGCATCGCCACGCCCTGCACGGCCTCGAGCGCGCCCGGGCCGGTGATGTCGAAGATGGTGAAGGCGGACAGGTCGACCATGCCGGCGCGGTCGCGCATCGCCAGGTGCTCGGCGTTGATGATCGGCGACCACCAGCGCGCGTCCCATTCGGCCTCGCGCCGGTTGATGCGGTCGGCGTACTCCTCGAGCAGCGGCGCGTTCGACTCGTACCAGTGCGGCCGCTCCCAGCCGGCGGCCTCGAAGAAGACGGCTTCCAGCTCCTTCTCGCGGGCGTGGAAGGGCGGCAGGCGCAGGTCGCGGTTGGAGGCCCACTGCTCCGACGGGTGGACGATGCCGTAGGTCTTGTTGAAGCCCTCCGACGTGCGGGCGCGGACGTGGGCGCGCGTCTTCTGGTGGTCCCAGAAGCGGGCGATGTCGGAGGAGTGCAGGTCGATCTCCGACTCGCCGTGCGTCATCCACTCGGCAACCGCCTTGGCGATGCCGGGCCCCTCCTTCACCCACACGGCCGCGCACGACCAGAGGCCGCGCACCTCATGCGTCTCGCCCAGCAGCGGCATCCCGTCCGGCGTCAGCGACAGCAGGCCGTTGATCGCGTACTTCACGCCCACGCTCTCGTCGCCCACGATCTCGGGCATCAGTTCCAGCGCGTCCTCCATCTGCTTGTCGAAGTCGGCCTGCGTGAAGGGCAGCTCGGTGGGCGACAGGGCGGCCTGCTCGATCGACGGGATCTCCTCCGGATCGTGCAGGATCGGTCGATGCGCGTACGACCCGATCTCCAGGCCGATGCCGTCCTGGCGCTCGTACATGAAGGTGTCCATGTCGCGCACGATCGGGTACTCGATGTGGCGCGTGGAGCTGGCGAAGCGCGGCACCGGCCCGATGTCGATCATCTGGTGGACGGCGGGGGTGAGCGGGATCAGGGCGCCGGCCATCTGCGCGATCGCCGGGCTCCAGACGCCGCAGGCGACGATCACGACCTCGGTCTCGACGTCGCCGCGGGTGGTGCGCACCCGGCGCACGCGGCCGCGTTCGACGTCGATGCCCAGCACCTCGGTGTTGGCCGAGATCGTGAGCGCGGCCGCCGCGACGGCTCGCTCGCGCATGATCGTGCCCGCCCGCAGCGAGTCGACCACGCCGACCCCGGGCGAGGAAAATCCGCCCAGCAGGATCGTCTCGTCGATGAACGGCACCATCTGCTTGATCTCGGCCGGCGTCACCATCGAGACGCGGTCGACACCCCAGGCGTGCGCCGACGACATGCGCCGGTGCAGCTCCTGCATGCGCTCCTCGGTGCGGGCCACCTCGATGCCGCCGCTCTCCGTGAACACGTCCAGGTCCTGGTACTGGCGCATGCTGTCGAGCGTCAGCGCCGTCATCTCCTTGGAGTGGTCGACCGGGAAGATGAAGTTGGACGCATGTCCGGTGGAGCCGCCGGGGTTGGGGAACGGGCCCTTGTCGAGCAGCACCATGTCGTGCCAGCCCAGCTCGGAGAGGTGGTAGGAGATGCTGTTTCCGACGATGCCGGCGCCGATCACGACGGCGCGGGCGGATATGGGCAGATCGCTCATGTGGTCGTCTCCGGCGCCGGTGCGCGTGGGGTTGCCGGGAGGGCTCCGGTCTGGTAGACAACTCATATATCAGACCGATGCAGGCCCTGCAACTTCCCACCGAGCTGCTCTCCGACCGCGCGTACGCGGCCCTTCGCGACCGGCTGGTGTCGCTCGAGATCCCTCCCGGCGCGCCGATCGACGAGGAGGCGCTGACCGGCCAGCTGGGCGTGGGGCGTACGCCCGTACGCGAGGCGGTCCGGCGCCTAGCGCTGGAACGGCTGGTGGTCGTCTACCCGCGCCGCGGCACGTTCGCCGCGACCATCAACATCACCAGCTTGACCGACATCACCGACGTGCGGGTGCAGCTCGAGGCGCGCGCGGCCGAGCGCGCGGCGGCGCTGGCCGACGTCGACGACCGCCGCGAGGCCGGCGACCTGATCGCGAAGCTGGACGCGGCCGAGTCCGGCCAGCGGCGGCTGATCGAGCTGGACGCGGAGGTACACAGGTTCATCTACCGCTGCTCCCGCAATCCGTACCTGGAGCAGGACCTCGATCGCTACCTGAACATGTCGCTGCGGATCTGGCATCTCACCTGGGACCGGCTGCCGCCGCTGGAGCAGCGGATGCGGGAGCACGGCGAGCTGCTGGATGCGATCCGGCAGGGCAACCCCGAGCGGGCGCGCGAGATCGCGGCGGCGCACGTGCTGGCGTTCGCCGAGGAGATGCGGGCCGCCCTGTGACGCTGCAGGCGGCGCCAGGCGAATGGCTGCGTGGCCGCACGCTGTTGCTGAAGCGCGAGGACGGCCACGAGTTGGGAGCGTTCAAGTGGCGGGGAGCGCTGCCGGCCGTCGAGCAGTACCGCAGGCAGCGCCACGCATCGGTCGTCACCGCCTCGACCGGCAACCATGGGGCCGCCACCGCCTGGGCCGCCGCCCGCAACGGCATGACCGCCGTGGTGTTCGTGCCGCGGGGGGCGAGCGCCGCCAAGCTGGAGCTGCTGCGCGGCCTCGGCGCCGAGTTGGTGGTGTGCGGCGCTGATCTGGACGAGGCCAAGGCGGCGGGGATCGAGCATGCCCGGGAGCAGCGGCTGCCGTTCTTCGAGGATGGCGCGGAGCCCGCCCAGTACGACGGCTACGGCGGCATTGCCGACGAGATCCTGGCCGAGGTGACGCCCGATGCGGTGCTGGTGCCGGTGGGAAACGGCGCGCTGCTGGCCGGGATCGGCCTGCGCCTGGGCGCGCGGTCGCCGGCCACGCGGCGGATCGGCGTGGTCGCCGCCGGTGCGCCGGTGATGGCGCGCAGCTTCGACGCAGGCCACGTGGTGGAGTCGTCTGAGAGCGGCACGTTCGCAGACGGCATGGCCGTGCGGGTGGCGATCCCCGGCGCCGTGGAGGCGCTGGCGAGGGCGGCCGACGAGATGGCCGAGGTCACCGACCGGGAGATCGCCGAGGCGGTGGGAGCGTTCGCGGCCGCCGGCATGCGGGTCGAGGGCTCTGCGGCCGCCGCGCTGGCGGGAGCGCGCCGGCTGGACGGCCGGCTGGAGGGCGTCGTCGTCCTGATCGTGACCGGGCGCAACATCGATGACGACCTGTGGCGGCGCGCGGTCGAGCGCCCCGCCAGCTTTCCCGGCTGATCGTCCCCGTGCCCTGCTAGCGTCGCGGCATGAGAGTTGGGTCAGCCGTGGTGATGGTGGTGCTGCTGGCCCTCCTGAGCGCGTGCGGCGGCGGGTCCTCGGCCAGCGACCGCATGGCCGCCTGCCGGCAACGGTACCGGGCCGGCCTCACCGATACCCCGGCCGCTCGGCGCGCGGTATCCGAGCTGTGCGCGCAGGCCGAGCAGGCCGGCCTGCTGGACGACCACGGTGCGACCACGGCCGACCAGCTGCGCACGCTGTTGAAAACCCACCCCGCCGCGCTGTCACCGCTCTGCCAGCTGAGCCTGCAGACGAGCCTGGGCGCTACCACGGCCGCGGCTGCGCGCTACCTGCCGCCCGGCGGCGTCCATGCCCTCACCGCGAAGGCCTGCCACAACCTCGGCCCCTTCCTGACCGACGACGGGCTCGACCAGCGCGCGCTGTTCCGCGCCCGCGGGCGCGGGGTGCTGGTGCCGGTCTGCGTGGCCGGCTCGCTGGCGTCGCCCCACAACCAGTCGCTGCCCTACAGCGCGGCCGACACGCGCACGCTGCTGACGCGCATCTGCCGGCAGGCCTGGGTGCACGGGCTACTGCACGCCGACGGATCGGTCGACTTGGCTGCGCTGGCCGCGCTGGGCACGAGGATCAGCCGCCAGATGCTGGCGTCCGGCCAGATCACCGCTCAACGGTAGAACTGCTAGCGCACCAGCTCGGGCTGGAACTTGCTGACCTCGACCACCTGGTCGACAGGCACATTGGCGCGCTTGGCCGCTGCGATGATCTGGTCAGGCGACGGCGCCTCGTACAGGCAGTACGACCGGCGGCGGTCGGCGCTCAGGAACGAGAACAGCCAGTTCACACCCTCGTCGGCGTTGATGTCCTCGATCACCCGCACATCCTCGCCGGTCAGGTCGAGTTGCTCCGCGAAGCTTCGTTCGATCAAAAAGAGTGCCATCCGCCCCCGCTTCTGGTTGGACTCACCCGCGCTCCGTCAGGCCGCGCGTGTGCGCATAGCTTGCCGCTTCGGTGCGGTTCGCGCAACCGGTCTTGCGCAGAATGCTGCGGATGTGGTTTGCAGCCGTGTGCTCGCTGATGTGCAGCGTGCGTCCGATCTCCCGGTTCGACCGGCCCTGCGCGACCAGGCGCAGGATCTCCGCTTCGCGCCCGGACAGGCCGTCCGGCAGCCGCGACGCCCCCGGTCCGGCCGGCAGCAGCGACCGGATGCGGCCGAGCAGGGCCGGCATCCCGATCCGCTCGGCGAGGTCGGACGCCTCAGCCAGCGCCGCCTGCGCGGCCGGCTCGGCCGCCCGGCCCTGCGCGCCAAGCGTGCGCGCGTACTCGTAGTCCGAGTGCGCCAGCCAGGTGGTCGCACCCATGGTGCGGTTGTAATCGATCGCCCGCTCCAGGTGCAGCTCCGCCAGCTCCAGCTCACCGTAGGCGGCCGCCAGGGTGCCCAGGTACCGCTCGGACGACCCGTAGCAGGCGACGCCGTGGCCGATCATCACGTTCCGCTCCGCGATTGACAGCAGCTCCCGATAGACCTGCTCCGACAGATCAGCGTCGCCCACCGCGACGCAGGCGTCGGCGATGTAGGTCAGCGACCCCACCCACAGCGCTTGCCGGTAGACGTCGAGGCCGTCGCTCCGGATCAGCGCCAGCTGAGCGCGCGCCTCGTCCAGCATCCCCAGCTCGGCCATGAGCGCCGCCAGCCCGGGGCGCCACGACCCGCCGCGCCGGTCGCCGCCCGCCAGCACTCGCACCACCGGCGCCAACTCGGCCAGCCGTCCCTGCTCGCGGCGGATGCTGAACATCTGCACGCCGTAGACTCCGGACGCGTCGCGCCCTGTCAGCAGCCGGCTCCACTCGCGTGAGCGCTCGGCCGCCTCCTCCGCCTCGGCCAGCCGTCCCTCGCAGAGCGCGATCGCCGAGCGGTAGTGCTCGGCCACGTGGATGATGAACGGCTGGTGCATGCGCCGCGAGATCTCCAGCACCTCGGCCAGCTCGCGGCCGGCGGTGCGCAGGTCGCCCTTGCCGATCAGCGCCGTGATCCGCCATTCGGAGGCCTCCGCCTGCGACTCGATGTCGCCAAGCTCCTCGGCGATGGTGCGGGCCTCGGCCAGCATCTCGAGCACCTCGTCGTGGGTGCTGGAGCCGCGTGCCCAGTAGCTGCGCATCAGCACCACGGACAGGCCGGGGCGGTAGTCGATGCGCCGCGCGATCGCGATCGCCTCATCCCGCAGCTCGGCGCTGCGGTCGGACTCCCCTACGAGCGCGCGCGCCCGGGCCAGCCCCGACAGCAGCAGCACGCGCATCGTCGAGTCGCCGGGGTCGAGCGCCGCCAGCGCCTCCTCCAGGAGCTCGATTGCGCCCTCGTCGAGCATGGCCACCCGCCAGCAGGCGGTCTCCACTCCGATCGCGGCGCGCGCCAGCAGGTCCGGATTGTGCAGCCGCCGTGCCGTCTCGGCGGCCGCCTGGAACGCCTCAAGCGAGTCGCCGGACTGCCCGGCCCGGTAGTGGGCTGCGCCCAGCTCGAGCTCGATCTCGGCGTGCGCGGTCTCGTTGTCGACGCCCAGCTCGAGAGCCGTTCGCAGTGGGCCGACCGCCTCGCCGAACGCCAGCGCGGCGTTGGCGGCCGCTGCCGCGCGCAGGTTGTACTCGACCGCCCGCTGGGGACCATCGATGGGCGCGGCGGCGGCGAAGTGGTGGGCGAGATCGGCCAGCCCCCGCGCCGTGTCGGCGGCGCCGGAGGCCTCCATCGACTCCGCGACCTGCAGGTGCAGCTCCGCCCGGCGCAGGCCGGCCAGCCGGTCATACAGGGCGCGGCGCACGAGCTCGTGCGAGAACCGGTATCGGAGCTGCCTGGCCGGGATCTCCTCGATCATGCCGCTGCGCAGCGACTGCTCCAGCGCGGCCCCCAGCGTGGCATCGCTGAACCCGCCGCCGCGGAGCACCGACAGGTCGAACTCGGGCCCGGTCACCGCGGCCAGCTCCAGCACCAGCGCCGTCTCCGGCTGCAGCCGCGCCAGCCGCTGGTTGACCACCTCGCGCACGCTCTCGGGGGTGCCGAGCGCGCTCAGCGGCCGTGTCAGGATGGCCACGCCGTCCACGATCTCGAGCGCTCCCGTCTCCACCAGCTCTCGCCACAGCTCCGTGACGAGGAACACGTTGCCCTGCGTGAGGCTGGTGATGGCCGCCGCCAGCTCGGGGAGCGCCGGCCCCAGCGGCGCGCCCGCCGCGCGCTCGACGAACTCCGACACCTGCTCGCCTGTGAGCCCTCCGACGCGCACCCGCACGACGCCGTCGGAGCGCCGCATGTCGATCAGCGCCTCCGACAGCTCGGCCGGCACATCCGCCTCGGTGTCGCGGAACGTGGCCACCAGCAGCATGCGCGCCTCACTGGCCCCGGCCGCGAGGTGCCGCAGCAGCAGCAGCGTCGGGGTGTCCGCCCAGTGGCCGTCCTCGAACACCAGCAGCAGCGGTCGCCGGCGGCCGGCCGCCACCAGCAGGTCGCTGACGGCCGCGTTCAGGCGATGACGCTCGGTGTCCTGGTCGGCCACGACCGGCTCCGGCAGGTCGCCGACGTGACTGCGCAGGTCCGGCAAGAGCCGGGTCAGCTCGCCCCCGGCCGGCCCCAGGTCGTCGCGAAGCTCGTGCGGGTCGCTGGCCCGCACCAGCTGGTCGAGCGCCTCGACGAACGGCCGGTAGGGGGTGCGGACGACCGCGTCGCAGGCGCCGTACAGCACCAGCGCGCCGTCCTGCGCGGCCTGATGGGCGATCTCGCGCACCAGCCGGCTCTTCCCCGACCCGGGCTCGCCGCCCACAAGGGCGATGCGGCGGCCCTCGCTCTGCGCACGCGGCAGCAGCGACCGCAGCGTGGCCATCTCGCGGGGGCGATCCACGAACGGGAAGGACGGCTGGAGGCGCAGCGGCCCCGGCAGCGCGGCGTGAGCGCTCACGTCGGTGCTCATGTGGTTGGTTTCACGGGATGCGTGGATGCTGGGCGCAGGATGGGGCGCGTTGGAGGTCGCGAGCGTTCGCAGGGCAGGCTGGGCATGTCCTGGCCAAGGATGATCGTGGCGTCCAAGGTGTCCCAGACAAGATCCAGCGCCGCGTAGCTCGTGGAATCAACCATATAGTCAGGATTGATCATCGCACCAGGCGATCACAGGTGCACGAAGTGGATCAATCCCGGTCATGCGATCCCCTGCCGCCTTCGGTACCGTCGGCCTCCATAGGCACAAGCGATACAGACCATCGGAGGTCACATGAGTACGATCGCAACACTCGCCGCGGAGGCTCGCTCGGCTCTTGCCGGCAGCTTCAACGGCACCCTGACGGGACCCGAGGACGCCGGATACGACGAGGCTCGCTCGGTCTACAACGCGATGATCGACCGGCGGCCGGCCCTGGTGGCCCGCTGCACCTCGGCCGCCGACGTAGCGGCGGTGATCGGATTCGCCCGCTCGCAGGACGTGCTGATCGCGGTCCGCGGAGGCGGGCACAACGGCGGCGGCCTGGGCGTCTGTGACGACGGCGTCGTCATCGACCTGGCCGGGATCAACAGCATCGACGTCGATGCCGGCGCCCGCACGGTGCGGGTCGGCGGCGGCTGCGTCTGGAAGGACGTCGACGCCGCCACGCACGAGGTCGGCGGCACCGTGCCCTGCGGCATCATCGGCACCACCGGCGTCGGCGGCCTGACGCTGGGCGGCGGCATCGGGCACGTCGCGCGCTCCGGCGGCCTCACCATCGACAACCTGCTCGAGGCCGAGGTCGTGCTGGCCGACGGCTCGATCGTGCGGGCGGCGGCCGACGAGAACCAGGAGCTGTTCTGGGCGCTCCGCGGCGGCGGTGGCAACTTCGGCGTGGTCACGGCGTTCACGTTCAAGATGCAGCCGGTGAGCATGGTCGTGGCCGGCCCCACCTTCTGGTCGCTGGACGACGCGGCCGCCGTGATGCGGGCCTACCGGGAGTTCCTCCCGGCCGCCCCGCGCGAGCTGAACGGCTGGTTTGCATTCGTGACCGTGCCGCCGGTGCCGGTGTTCCCCGAGGAGCTGCACGGCCGCAAGATGGCGGCCATCGTGTGGTGTCACACGGGCAGCGAGGAGGAGGCCGCGGCGGCGATGGCGCCGATGCTGGAGGCGGTCGAGCCGGTGCTGCACGCGGCCGGCCCGATGCCGTTCCCGGTGCTGAACGGGTTCTTCGACGCGCTCTACCCGAAGGGCGACCAGTGGTACTGGCGGGCCGACTTCGTGCGCGAGCTGCCGGATGCCGCCATCGAACAGCACGTCAGGTTCGCGAACGAGATGCGCCCAGGCCAGTCGACCATGCACATGTACCCGATCGACGGAGCCGTGCACGACGTCGGCTCGGGTGACACCGCGTTCAGCTACCGCGACGTCACCTGGGCGCAGGTGATCGTGGGTGTCGACCCCGATCCGGCCAACGCCGATGCGATCAAGCGGTGGACGATCGACTACTGGGATGCCACGCACCCCTACTCCGCCGGCGGCGCGTACGTCAACTTCATGATGGACGAGGGGCAGGAGCGCGTGAAAGCCACGTACCGGGACAACTACGACCGGCTGGCCCGCGCCAAGGCCCAGTACGACCCGGACAACGTCTTCCGGGTCAACCAGAACATCAAGCCCGCAAGCTGAGGCAGGCCCTGGCCGGGGGGTGCGTCGGGCACCCCTCGGCCCCTCGGCCGGTACCCTCCCGCCATGGACCCTGAGCCAGCCGGCATCAGCCGCGAGGAGCTGCAGCTCGCCGCCCGCAACCACGGCATGCCGCTGGAGGCGCTGCGCCACGAGATCACACCGGTGGGACTCCACTACCTGCTGGTGCACTACGACATCCCGGCGGTGGGCGATGACTGGAGGCTGCGGGTGGGCGGCCGCGTGCGGCGGCCGCTGGAGCTGGATCTGGATGCCATTCGGGCACTCCCGTCCGTGACCCAGCCGGTCACGATGGAGTGCGCCGGCAACGGCCGGGCTGCCATGGAGCCGCACGTGACCAGCCAGCCGTGGATCGTGGAGGCGGTCGGCACCGGCGAGTGGACGGGCGCGCCGCTGGCACCGCTGCTGGAGCAGGCCGGCCTCCTGGACGACGCCGTCGAGATCGTGTTCGAGGGGCTCGATCGAGGCCTTGAGGGCGGCGATGAGCAGACCTACGGGCGCAGCCTCACGATCGAGCAGGCGCTCAGGGATGGCGCGATCCTGGCCTACGAGCTGAACGGCGCACCGTTGCCGTCGCAGCACGGCTACCCGCTGCGGCTGGTGGTTCCGGGCTGGTACGGCATGACCAACGTCAAGTGGCTGTCATCGATCACGGCCGTCAGCGAGCCGTTCGCGGGCTACCAGCAGGCGCGGTCCTACCGCTGGCGCCGGGAGCAGCACGAGGTCGGCCGGCCGGTCACGCGCATGATGCCCCGAGCGCTGATGGCGCCGCCCGGCATCCCCGAGTTCATGAGCCGCGAGCGCACCGTTTCGGCCACCGAGGCGGTTTCGGTGCAGGGGCGGGCCTGGTCAGGCTGGGGGCCGATCGAGCTGGTCGAGTTCTCGGCCGACGGAGGCGACAGCTGGCGGGCGGCGGGGCTGGGCGGCCAGGACGGCCCACACGTCTGGCGGGGCTGGTCGATCAGCTGGCAGCCGGCTGGAGCGGGCCGCTACGAGCTGTGCTGCCGCGCCACCGACGCGACCGGCGCCACCCAGCCGCTGCACCCGCAGTGGAACCTGGGCGGCTACGAGAACAACGCCGTCCAGCGCGTCCCGGTCACCGTCAAGTAGCCGCAGTGCCACGAACGACCGCGCCCTCCCGCCCCACACTATGGTCGCACGGAGTCCCGGAGGAGGAGCAGCGATGAGCTCAGAGCCGGCCGCCGACGTGGCCGTTGTCGGATTGGGCGGCGTGGGCAGCGCCGCGGCCTGCTGGGCAGCGCGGATGGGCGCGCGCGTGGTCGGCCTGGAGCAGTTTCCGCTCGGTCACGATCGCGGCGGGTCGCACGACCATTCGCGGTTGATCCGGCTGGCCTACCACCACCCGGACTACGTGCGGCTGGCGGCCACCGCCTACGACGTCTGGGGCGAGGTCGAGCGTGCCGCCGGCGAACAGCTGGTGCACGTGACCGGAGGCATCGACATGTTCGGCCCGGACGCGCCGCTGGGCCGCGATGTGTACGCCGCGGGCATGACCGAGGGCGGCGCGGAGGTGGAGCTGCTGAGGGGTGCGGACGTGTCCGCCCGCTGGCCGCAGCTGGCGCCGCTCCCAGACGTTCCTGCGCTCGCCCACGCGCGGGCCGGGTTCGTCGCCAGCGAGCGCGCCACCGCCGCCCACCAGCGGCTGGCCCGGGCGGCCGGCGCGGAGCTGGTCGAGCGGTGCGCCGTCGCCGCAGTGCGACCCGCCGGCCGGGACCTGCTGGTGGAGGCGGCCGGGCGCACGGTTCGCTGCCGGTCGGTGATCCTCGCGGCGGGAGCGTGGTTGAACGAGCTGCTGGAGCCCCTGGGCGCGACCCTGCCGCTCACGGTCAGCCAGGAGCAGATCTCCTACCTGGCCGCCGACGACCTCGATCGCTTCCGTCCCGACCGGTTCCCGGTCTGGATCTGGCACGGCGCCCGTACCTACTACGGCTTTCCCGCCTTCGGTGAGCGGGCGGTCAAGGCGGCGGAGGACCAGGGCGGCGCCGAGGTGACCGCGCGCACGCGCAGCTTCGACCCCGACCCCGGCGCGACCGAGCGCCTGCACCGCTTCGTCTCGGATCTGATCCCCGGGTTGGGGCCACCGGTGCTGACCAAGACCTGCCTGTACACGATGACGCCCGACCGCGACTTCGTGATCTCGGCGTTGCCGCAGCACCCCGGCGTCGTGGCGGCGGTGGCCGACGGCCATGGCTTCAAGTTCGCCTCGCTGCTGGGCAGGATGCTGGCCGAGATCGCCCTCGGCCGAACGCCGTCGCCCGATCTGGAGCGCTTCCGCGCCGACCGGCCGG
Organism: Gaiellales bacterium; assembly: GCA_045806525.1. Taxonomy (GTDB): domain Bacteria; phylum Actinomycetota; class Thermoleophilia; order Gaiellales; family JAICJC01; genus JAICYJ01. The sequence goes on from JBJMJD010000060.1 coordinate 22,461, forward strand.
CCCTCGCGCCCGGGCACGACCCCAGCCCCGCCCGCGTGTAGCAGGTTCCAGCTGCCGACCCTGTTCTGCTCGCTCGAGGTCCCGCACGCGCCCCGCGCCAGCTTCCACGCCGCATCGACCAGCCGGGGGACTAGCGGCGCCGCGCGAACGCCGACCAGTCGCCGTAGCGGAACACTTCATGTAGGCCGGGATCGGCGGACAGCGCGGCAACCGCTCGCGGCGTCGTGCTCGTGTTCACCAGCAGGTAGCGGACGTGGAAACGGTCGAGGATGGCCGCGCGCGCGGACGGCGACGTGCCCGGCGCAAGCGCGATGTTCACCGCGCGCTTGCGTGCCACCGGCATGTTCCGAGGCTCGCCCCGCGACCGCTCCAGCGGCAGCGCCATCGGGTACACGGTGGCCTCGCCCGCCAGCTGGTAGCCGATGTATGACTCGGCCAGCACCACGGGGAACGGCGCGCCGTCGTGCTGCCGGAAGAACCCGATCACCGGCTCCGTCAGGCGCGGCTGCGCCTCGCTGACAACCGGTCCCTGCCGCAGGTCGGAGACGAGCTCGCTCCGCTGCGCTTGCACCGAGCCCGCGATCAGCGCGATCGCGATCAGAACAGCTGCGCCCAGCGCGGCCGGTGCGGCCGCGTTCACCCGGGCGTTGCGTCCCCGCAGCGCCGGCCAGGCCGATACCGCGACGCCGGCCACCGTCAGCGCAGCGATTGCGAATGTCAGCGGATCGCCCTCGGGCACGTACGTCTGGTATCCCAGCGAGGCCGCCGCCACGGCCAGCGCGAACGGGACGGCCACCCTGCCGCCCGCCACCGCCGCCACCTCGACCACCACGATGGCCGCGGTCAGCGCCCACGGTAGCCCGCTGCGCGGGAACCGCTTGGCCTGGCCGTACCCGAGCAGCGCGGTGAGCAGCGCCGGTACCCAGGGGAAGGAGCAGAGCACCAGCGCCGCGCCCATGATCGCGGCCGGCACCGCGTGGCGCCGCCGGAACAGCAGCATCAGGGGCACGACCGACAGCACCCCGACGGCGACCTCGGGGCGGCCGTCGAGCATCCATCCGGCCCGGGCGATGACCGGGTTCCCATGCACCACCAGGTACACGGTGTCCAGCACCGGCGGCCGCGACAGCCTGGTGCCGCCCCGAAGCGCGACCGCCCAGATCACCCCGTAGATCACGCCGGTCAGCGCAACCGACGCGGCCAGCAGGCGCCAGCCCCGCAGCATCACGATCACGACCCCAGCGACACAGGCCACCACCAGCACCGTGTAGCTGGCGTGGATCAGCGTGACCGCAAGCACACCGAGCAGCACCCCCCGGCTCAGCCGCCGGTCAAAGCCGCCGCGCGCAGCCGCGGCGAGCAGGGCAAGCAGGGCGGGGATGAGCACGTAGAACGTGAACTCGGGCGGCTGCTGCAACGTCTCCAGCGAGCCCCGCGCCAGCGCATCCCAGCAGGCCAGGAAGGCGGCCGCGACGCCGACCGGGCGTCCGGCTGCGGCGGAGCCCAGCGCGTAAGCGGCAAGCGGCAGCAGCAGCGCGCAGCCCGGCGCCAGGCTGGAGTAGGCGGACGATGGGTCCGAGCCGGTGATCCGGATCGCGACCGCCTCGATCGCGTGCAGCACCGGCACGACGTAGCCGGCGTGGGGTGAGCCGTGCCATACCGACGACAGGCCGCCGAGCGTCAGGTGCGGCAGGTCGAGCAGCTTGCGCACGCGGCCGGCGTGGAACAGCGCGTCGCCGTGAAGCACCGTCTCGTAGCGCGATGCCAGCAGGGCCATCAGCGCACCACCGGCGGCCACGCCGGCCAGCTGCATGCCGCTTCCGGATACATGGATGCGCGGCGTGGACGCCGCCAGCACGCCGGCGCAGAACACGCCCACCAGCAGCGCAAGCGCGGTCAGCGGCAGGCCCAGGATCAACGCCGCCATCAGCCCCAGCGACCAGACGGCGCAACCGAGCGGAATCGCCGCCGCCAGCAGCACCGGCGCCTCCAGCTGCTCGTCGACTCCCAGAACGCGCGCGCAGGCGACGCCGGGCACCAGCAGCACGCCGAGCAGGGCGGCAGCAAGCGGAAGGCCCACCGGCAGCAGCTGTGCGGCGCCGCGAAGCACCAGCACGGCGGCCACCAGCACCGACACCAGCAGGGTCGCTCGGATCGCGAACGCGCGGTCGGGCAGCGCCGGCTTCATGCCCGCGCCGCCGCGCCCGGCAGGCAGATCAGCGCGGGAAGCCAGGGCAGATCGAGGGCCACGCCGCGTGACGATACAGCCACGCCGCTAGGCCCGGCGACGGCGCGGGCCACGAGGGGCGCGCCGCCGCCGAGCCCGGCCTGCTCAGGATTCGCTTCCGATCGTGAGCCCGTAGATCACGAGACCATTGATGATCACAGCGACCATGGCTCCCAGGGGAGCGGTGAAGAGGAAAAAGAACCACATGAACATGGCGAACGATGCGACCAGCACCCCGAGCATGTAGCCGCTCGGGTTGCCGCTGAACACCATGAAGCCGGCGAACAGCTGCACGATCGCAACGATCAGCAGCACCCAGCCCCAGAACTTGAGGTCCTGGAATAGGAATGCGGAGCTGATGTTGTTGGCCTGGTGGATGGACGTGAGCCCCTCGACCAGATTGAAGGCACCGGCAACGACCAGCCAGATCGCGGAGAACATCGACCAGCCGGTCAGTCCATTGGAACGGTCATAGGTGCTTGACGACACGTGACACCTCCTTCCTGTCGCGTCAGCTAGGGGCCGGTTCTTCGGGCGGTGGTGAATTCCTGCGACGCCGGACATGCGATGTCGCCGGGGCTGGGCCCTGTGGCAGAGTGTGCCGGTGGCAACGATGGCCGACCTCGACCAGCTGGCTATGGCGATGCCGCAGACCACCAGGGAGCTGACGCCGGATGGACGGCCGCGGTACCTGGTGCACGGCAAGCTCTACTGCTGTCAGCGCGGCCGCCGCCCCGACGCGGTCGACCCGGAGACCGGCGAGCGCATGGACGACGTGCTGATGTTCCGCGTCGCCGACGTCGGCGTGAAGGAGCTGCTGCTGGCTGACGATCGCGGCGTGTTCTTCACCACGCCGCACTTCGACGGCTACCCGGCCGTGCTGATGCGGATCCCCGACCTGGCCCGCATCGACCGCGAGGAGCTGGGCGACACGATCGCCGAGGCCTGGCTGACAAGGGCACAAAAGCGTGTCGCGCGGGCCTGGCTCGACCAGCAGGCGACCCCGGAGCGATGAGTTCGCTCGTCCCAGCGGATCTCTGGTGGTGACGATGCAACAACAGGAGGTGCTGATATGAGGCGCGTGATGGTTCGCTACACGGTCAGGCCCGACCAGGCCGAGGCCAATGAGGCGCTGGTGCGCGACGTCTACGACGAGCTGGATCGCACACGTCCCGATGGGCTGCGTTACGCGACCTTTCGGCTGGACGACGGCGTCAGCTTCGTGCACGTCGCGTCGGTCGAGACCGACGACGGCCACAACCCGCTGTCGGCGGTACAGGCGTTCCAGCGCTTCACCGAGACGATCGGTGAGCGCAGCGACGAGCGCCCGGTGACCGTCGCCCTGCATGAGGTCGGCTCCTACCGCTTCCTTGACGGTGCGGGTGCCGCCTGAGATGGGGCCGCCGCGGCATCCGGTCGTGCATCTGGAGCTCCACACCGGCGACCTCTCGGGGGCGGCCGGGTTCTACTCACAGCTCCTGTGCTGGCGCTCGACCACGGTCGCGGCCGGCTCGGCCCGCTACACGGCCATGGAGCTGGGCGGTCGGCTGGGCGGGGGTATCGTCGAGTGCGGTTCCGAGCACCCGATGTGGCTGCCCTACGTCCAGGTCAAGAGCGTCGAGCAGATGACCGCCTGCGCATGGGGGATGGGGGCGACCGTGCTGCTCGAGCCGCGCAAGGGGCCGGCCGGCTGGCGCAGCGTGGTGTCGGTGCCCGGCGGCGCGGAGCTGGCGCTGTGGCAGCCGACGGGGGCGACGTGACCCTCGCCGCCGCTGACCTGGAGCTGCTGGAGGCCGCCCGCCGCGGCGACGAGGATGCCTATGCCCGGCTGGTCGGCCCCCATCGCGCTCAGCTGCACGCGCACTGCTATCGCATGCTGGCGTCGGCGCCCGATGCCGAGGACGCGCTGCAGGAGGCGCTGCTGGGAGCGTGGCGGGGGCTGCCCCGGTTCGAGGGGCGAAGCTCGCTGCGATCATGGCTCTATACGATCGCCACCAACGCCTGCCTGAAGGCGATCGAGCGGCGGCCCAAGCGGGTGCTGCCGGTCGATTACGGGCCGGCCGCCGATCCACACGACGGCCCGGGGGCGCCGCTGGTCGAATCGGTCTGGGTCAGCCCCTACCCCGACCGCGAGGTGGTCTCCACGGATCCCTGGTCGGCGCCGGACGCGCGCTACCAGCAGCGTGAGAGCATCGAGCTGGCGTTCATCGCAGCGCTGCAGCAGCTGCCGCCGCGCCAGCGCGCGACGCTGATCCTGCGCGACGTGCTGGGCTTCTCGGCCCGCGAGGCGGCCGCCGCGCTCGACATCACCACCGCCTCGGTCAACAGCGCGCTGCAGCGCGCTCACCGTCTGGTCGACGAGCGCCTACCCGAGCAGAGCCAGCAGGCGGCGCTGCGGGCACTGGGCGACGACGCGCTGACCGAGCTGGTCACCAGCTACGTCGACGCCTGGGAGCGGGGCGACCTGGACGCGGTGGTGGCGATGCTGGCCGAGGACGTCACCCTGACAATGCCGCCGATGCCCACCTGGTTCGCGGGACGGGCGTCGGTCGCGGGCTTCTTCGGCCGCCTGCCGCTGCGGGCCGGCCGCCGCTGGCGGCTGCTGCCCGTGGGCTTGAACGGCCAGGTCGGGTTTGCCCACTACGGCTGGGACGAGCGCGCCGGGTGCTTCCTGCCGCACGGCGTGAACGTCCTGGCCCTGAAAGGGCCGCGGATCAGCGAGATCAACGCGTTCCTGTACCCGGAGGACTTCACGCGGTTCGGCCTGCCCGACCGCTTGCCTGGCCGAGGCTAGGACAGCTCCTGGTACGTGCGTCCGCTGCGGACGCTGGCGGGCTGCTCGGCGGTGACATCGGAGCCGGGCCGGGCCTGCGCGTCTCTGGCCTTGACCAGGATCCACCGCCGCTCGCCGGTGCGGGTCAGGGCGAACCCGCCCGCGAGCTTGTGGCCGTGCAGCACGAACGACAGGTGCGCGGGCTCGTTCCGCAGCAGGTCGACCATGCCCTCGTCCCAGATGATCACAGCGCCGCTGCCACGCGAGCCCTCGTGTACGCCTTCGAACTCGCCCGCGGCCATCGAGTGGTCCTCGACCGGCACCGCCAGCCGGCGCACCGCCGGGTCCATCGACGGCCCCTTCGGCACCGCCCACGAGCGCAGCACCCCGCCGTCTTCGATCCGCAGGTCGAAGTGCAGCGTCGTGGCGTCATGCTGTTGAACGACGAACCGTGGCATCGGCACGGCCTATCATCGCAAGCGTGGTGCTCGCGCAGGTGCTGACCTCGCCCTGAGCGGCCGGCTCAGGGGCTGAGCGGCACCGCGGCCTCGGGCGTCACCACCCGGAAGCTGAAGCTCTCCTCCAGGTACAGCTGGACGACGTCCGCGTCGTGTGCCAGGTAGCCGGTCGAGATGTCCTCGCCCGAGTCGAACAGGAAATCGCCGCCGCGCAGGCTGACGACCACCGCCCCGTCGACCCCTGGCGCCCACACCAGCGGCCCGCCCGCGATCTCCCGCAAGTGCTCCAGCAGCGGGTAGCCGCCGTGCTCGCTGGTCTCCAGGACGCGCGTGTAGGCAACCGGGCCCAGCGCGATCCCGTAGGGGCCTTCGATGCCGGCCGACAGCAGCGCCTCGACCGCCTTTGCCACGTGCAGCGGATAGCGCTCGCAGTCTTCGCCGAGCGCGATCGCCCTGTGAGTCGACGCCTCTGCGATTCCGGCGATGCCGGCGCCCTTCCAGCCGTGGAAGACCGCGGCGTTCTCGCCGACGGCGAGCGCGCGGGCAGCGGCGTCCAGCGGCGCGAAGTCGACGTCCTCGGCGCCGCGGTCGGCGTCCGCGAGCTCGGAGCGTGACACGGAGAACGGCGCACGTACCTCGACCAGCGGTAGCACCCGGCGCTGCACGGCGGTCAGGCCCTCGGCCGGAGGCTTGGCCACCTGCTGGGTGCGGCCCAGGTTCGTGGCCGAGTGCTGCCAGCCGTGCGGTCCCGCGAAGTCGATCAGCCTGCGCGCCGCCAGCGCCGGTGTCAGCCGCTCGCGCGCCTCCTGGTCGATCCGCTCCCATCCGACCGCCGTGATCGGCGCATGCTCGCGCAGCAGATGGCTCACGACGCCACCGCCTTCACGGCGCCGATGCCGAGCGACTCCGTGCCTGACACCGGCTCGCCGCGGTCGGCCGCACCCTCGACTGCCGACTCCTCGGCCGCCTCGCCGTGCTCGACGATGTCGCCGTCCTGGAACAGGATGCCCCGTGCGATCTCACGCCAGAGCGGAGTTCGCCGCAGCAGGAACTCGAGGTCCATCGAGAAGTGCTTGAACTCCTCGCCCTGGGCGTCGCGCATGATCGCAGTCGCCTCAGCGTCGGTCTCGACGGCCAGGCGCTGCTCGTACCAGCCGATCGCCTCCGCCTCCTCGGTCAGGGAGGCGCACAGGCGGGCGAACGTGCGTGTCGCGGCCGGCAGCTCGTCGGGTGGTTCGTGGTACTGATCGAATCCCATTGCGTGCGCTCCTTCGGGTTGCCGCCTGCAGCCTACCCAGACGTGACAAAGTTGGCGCATGCCACATCTCGAGGGATCCGAGGCAACCATCGCCTATGAGCAGTCCGGGCAGGGCCCCGACCTTGTGTGGGTGGCCGGCGGAGGGTCGCGGGGGGGCGACTGGCGCCTGTTCCAGACGCCCTTCTTCGACGACCAGTACCGGTCGACCACGTTCGACGGGCGCGGCATCGGCGACACCACTTGCGACCTGCCGCAGCCGTGGCCGATCGAGGCGTTCGCCCGCGATACCGCCGAGCTGATCGAGGCGGTCTGCGAGCCGCCGGTGGCGATCGTGGGCAGCTCGCTGGGGTCGGCGATCGTCCAGCAGGTCGCCATCGACCGGCCCGACCTGCTGCGCTGTGCCGTGGTCATGGGCACCGGCGCCTGGAGCACCGGCTGGGGCTGGGACTACCAGGAGGCGGAGATCGAGTTCCGCCGTGCCGGAGGCAGCCTCGACGGCATGATGGGCGTCACGCACTACGCAGCGATGTGCTACCCGGCGCGCGCGCTGGGCGACCGCGAGCTGTGGCCGAAGCTGCGGGAGCTGTTGCTGGAGTGGATGGACTCCGGGGAGAACGAGCGGTCGCTGATCCCGCAGTGGGAGGCGTCGCTGCGCTACGACCAGCGTGCCCTGCTTCCGTCGGTGCATGTGCCGATGCACGTGATCGCCTTCACGGAGGACGTGCAGGCGCCGCCGCAGGACGGCCGGGAGATGGCCGAGATGATCCCGAGTGCCGAGTTCCACCTGCTGGCGGACATGGGCCACGCCTCCTGGTACGGCCACGCCCACGACACCATCAACCCCTACATCCTGAGCCTGCTCGACCGGTATCGCTGATCCGGGCGCGGGCCGGTCACAGCTCCACGCCAGGCGGCTGCACCAGCCCGGTGTGGGCGGCCTGGAACTCGCGCGACCGGCTGACCGTGCGCATCCACTCGTAGTGGAGCTGCTTGGTGAGCACGCCGATCACCCCGGCTCGTCGCATCCGCTGGATGCCGGCCGCATGCGCGCTGCCCGGTGAGGCAACGGCGTCCTCGACAACCACCGCCCGCATCCCTTCGTCGAGCAGGCCCAGCGCCGACTGGGCGACGCAGACGTCGGTCTCGAGGCCGGCCAGCGTGGCGGTGCTGCGCCCGGTCGTGCGCACCGCCGGGCCTGCCAGCGGATCGCCGGCCAGGCCGAACACGGTCTTCTCGATCACCGGCGCCTCGCCGACCGCCTCGACCAGGCCGGGGTGCAGGCCGCCCCAGTCCTGCGGCGACTCGAGGGTCGCGACCACGGGGATGCGGCAAAACCGAGCGCTCATCGTCAGGAACGCGATCCGCTCGATCAGGCCGGCCTTCGCCTCCGGCTCGATGCGCTCCAGGAACCCCTCCTGGACGTCCACGAGGATCAGGACGCAGTCGTCGGCATCGATCAGGCGTCCCATGATCATAGGCCCGCGGCAGCGCCCTGGGCTTCCGGCGAGGCGGAGGGCTGCGCGGGGGCGGACGTCGCGTCCGGCGGCGGGGTGAGTCGTGCCGACGCGACGTAGGCAACCACCACTGCGACGATCACGATCGGGGTCAGGGCGAGGCCGTCGGCGCTCAGGAAGATCGTGACGAGCAGCACCGAGGTCAGCGGCAGTCCCAGCATGACCACCGTCATCGCACCGATGCCCATGGCGGCGCCGGCGATCATGGGTAGGCCGGGCAGGTGCGACAGCGCGATGCCGCCGGCTGCGCCGATGAACATCCCGGGGAAGGTGGGGCCACCGCGAAAGCAGCTGAGGGCGAGGCTGTAGGCGATGCCCTTGCAGATCATGAGCAGGACAAGCGCGCCCACCGTCCAGCCGGCGGCGCCCTCGATCAGCGACGGCAGCGCATCCTGGCCCGAGAACAGCACCTCCGAGGAGCCGTGGGTGGTGAGCTCGCCGAAGACGACAGCGGCGGCTCCGATCCCGAGGCCGGCGACCGGCGTCAGCACCAGGATCTGCCGCTCCACGATCGGCTGCAGCAAGAGCGCCGGTCGCTTGATCGCCGTGCCGATCACGGCGGCGGCCAGCCCGATCCCGACCGCCCACAGGAACTCGGCGAGCGTGGGGGTCGTGAACGGCGGGATGTCCGGGACAGCCAGCGAGAACGTGCCGTAGCCGGTCCAGTTGTCGAGGCCGACGAAGATCAGCGTCCCGACCCCCGCGGCGAGCATCCCGGGGATCAGGATCACTCCCATCATCGGGCCGCCGATCCCCGACGCCTCCATCAGCAGAAACGCCCCGGCCAGCGGCGAGCCCAGGAGCGTGCTGACGGCTGCGAAGCTTCCGGCGGCACCGATCACGGCGACCGCCGTCCCCGGCGCGTCTCGCTTGAGCAGGTGCACCGCGAGCACTCCCAGCCCGCTGCCGATCGCGATCAGCGGCGCCTCGGGGCCCAGCACCACGCCCAGGCTGAGCGTGGCGAACGAGGCAAGCGCGATGCCCGGCAGCTCGATCGGAGGCACGGGACCGGACGCCTTGAACCCCTCGGCGGGCTTGTGCCCTGCTGTTCCCGGCAGATACCGAATGGTGAGACCGACAAGAAGGCCGCTCACCGTCAGCGGCAGCAGCGGCCACAGGGCCGGCTCCCCGCTGAACCCGAGATCGCGGGGTAGCGTCGTGAACACCCAGGTCTGTGACTCTGCGACGCCCTTCAGATAGAAGTAGGCGACGGCTGCGACCGGCACGCCGATGATGGCACCGAGCACCAGCACCAGCACGTAGCTGCGGCTCCGCAGCAGCTGGGCTGGATCGGGCTCAGATGCGCCGGTTGGGGTGGGACTGCTCACGGGGACGTCGCCCGCCTACCCGACCTCATCTGTGTTGTCCAGGCGCACCGTCGTGCCCGCGAGCATGTCCTGAATGGCACGGCGGCGGCGATCGACCAGGATGGGCAGGAAACCGGCGAAGAACGGCACGATCGCGATCACGAGCCCGACCACCCGAAGCAGTGCCCGGCCGACGCCCGGCGGCCGGTTCCCGTCCCGGCCAACGGTCAGGCGAAGCCCCATCGCGCGCATGCCCGGCGTCTGGCCGGCGACCGTCCAGAACACCACCAGGTAGGTGACGGCGCCGACCGTCGCACCGACCGAGGCGATCGCCGCCTCCAGCCATGAAGGCCGCAGGCCTCCCACGAGGTTGGACACGACGTCGACCATGGCGGCGCCGCCCAGAAAGACGACCGACATCAATGCCAGGTCGAGGGCGCCGCCGATGAACCGTCCCAGCAGGCCGGCGTAGGGCGACAGCCCTGCTGACGTCCTGGCGTCGGTCACGGCGATGCGGTCGTCGATCCGCTGGGTGCGGCGCCGCAGCTCGCGCGCCACCTCGGAGCCGAACGACGCCGACTGGCGGGCGAGTGCCGTTCGCACGGCGTCGCTCGAGATCACGTCTTCCATCAGCCGCTGCAGCTCCGGGCTCGAGACCACGCGCTGCGTGATCTCCTCGGCAGCCTGGCTTCTGGCCGCCTCACCCACGATCTGCTCCAGCCGCCCCTCCGCCCGTTCGCGCTCGAGCGCGGCCGTGATTGCGGCCTCGAGGTCGACGTTTGCCAGCACCTCGGAGACGATCCGCTGCATCACGCGCTGCTCGACGACGGCATTGGCGACATGCTCGGGAAGCGGTCCGGCGAACGCCCGCTCCACGGCCCGCTCGACCCCGCGCGATCCCAGCACGTCGCCGGCGGCATCCTCCAGCCGGGCCCCGCCGTAGGCGCGTGTGGCGCGCGCGCCGCCGGCCACCTGGGCGCTTCCCTGCGACACCACCCACCCCACGCCGGGCGCTTTACGGGCAACTCGCAGCGGCAGTCGCAGGGTGACGCGGGTTGCGCTCGCGCCCGCCTGGCGGATCGCGATCGTCAGGCTCGGAGTGCGACGGCGGCGCGCGCCAGGCGGTCGCCCCCTGTCGGTCGGCTCGCTCATGGCGCGATCGTACAGGGCGGGCTGACCGATCAGCCGGCCGCGACCTGCGTCTCGGCGGCCACACCCATCCGCTCCAGAAGGTGGTCGCCCACCCGTAAGGCGTTGGCCATCGCGGTCAGCGCCGGGTTGACCGCGCTGATGCTCGGGAAGAAGCTGGTGTCGACCACGTAGAGGTTGTCCAGCTCGTGCGCGCGGCAGTTGGGGTCGAGCGCCGAGCTGTCCGGATCGTCGCCGAAGCGGCAGGTGCCGGCCTGGTGGGCGACCCCCGCGACCGGGATCGCCGTCTTCAGGTACGCGTGGCGTGGCACCAGGTGGTGGGGGTGCATGCCGAGGTCGCCCAGCATCGACTTCAGCTGGTGGTACAGCCGGTCGCGCGCCTCCTCGTTGGCAGGCGTGTACGAAAGCTGGATGCGGCCCTCGCCGTCGAGCGTGACCCGGTTCTCGGCCGACGGCAGGTCCTCGGTCGAGAGCCAGAAGTCGACGGCATGCTCGGCGATGTTGCGGAGCGTTCGTTGCGGTGCCAGCGCCGTCTCCAGCGGCTTCTCGCCGCGGTACATCTCGGCCGTGGACTTGCCCACCATCTGGATGTTTCCCATCGGGAAATCGAAGCCGTCGGTGCCGAAGTAGAAGTCGTTCAGCCCGAGCGTCTTCTGGAACACCGTCGGGTTCGGCTCTTCCGAGAGCGCCAGCACCGCCTGGCTGTTGTGGAACATGTAGTTGCGGCCGACCTGGTCCGAGCCGTTGGCGAGGCCCCGTGGGTGCTTGTCGCCGGCCGAGGCCAGCAGCAGGGCCGCCGTGTTGGCCGCGCCGCACGACACCACCACGATGTCGGCCGAGTACTCCTCGCGGCGCTCACCGTGCATCACCACGACGCGTGTGACCTGGTGGCCGGTCGTGTCGGTCTCGAGCTTCACGGCCCGGGCGTTCGTCAGCAGCGTCACGTTCGGATGCTCGAGCGCCGGCCGCACCGCCATCACCTCGGCGTCCGACTTCGCGTGTACCAGGCATGGGAAGCCGTCGCAGGTGCCACAGCGCACGCAGCGGCTGTAGGGCATGTCGGTCTCGTTCAGCAGCACGCCGCAGGGGGCGTGGAACGGGTGCAGCCCGATCCGCTCGAGGTCGTCGGAGAGCTGCTGAATGCGCGGCTCGTGGCTGAGCGCGGCGAACGGGTAGGGGGCGCTCGACGGACCCTCGGTGGGATCCTCGCCACGCGTCCCATGCACGCCGTAGAGCTGCTCGGCCTGCGCGTAGTACGGCTCCATCTGGTCGTAGGAGACCGGCCACGCCGGCGAGATGCCGCCGTGGTGTCGCAGCTGGCCGAAGTCCTCAGGCCGGAACCGGTAGAGAGCAGCCCCGTACAGCTTGGTCGCGCCGCCCACGAAGTAGTGCACCTGCGGCTGGAACTCCTTGCCGTCGCCGTCGATCCAGGTGTCCGGCGAGATGTAGCGGTTGTCCACGAACACGGCCTGATCCGACCAGTTCCGCGGCTCGCGTGCCAGCCAGTCGCCGCGCTCGAGCAGCAGGATGCGCTTGCCGGACGGGGCCAGGCGGTGCGCGAGCGTGCCACCGCCGGCGCCGCTGCCGATGATGATGACGTCGTACGAATCCATAGCTACAGCTCCTTCAGCCGTTCCAGCACGATCATGCGCCCGGCCGCCTCGATCAGGGCCAGGTGCGAGAAAGCCTGCGGGAAGTTGCCGAGGTGCCCGCCGGTCGCGACGTCGAACTCCTCGGCGTAGAGGCCGAGCGGCGAGGCCACCCGCAGCAGCCGCTCCATCATGTCGCGGGCGCGCTGCTCGTGACCGACGATGGCGAGCGCCGACACCAGCCAGAACGAGCAGATCAGGAACGACCCCTCCTTGCCCGACAACCCGTCGTCGGTCTCGCCGGTGCGATACCGCAGCACGAAGACGTCCTCGGTCAGCTCCTCGGCGATCGCAACCACCGTGTTGACCATCCGCTCATCGTCGCCCCCGAGGAATCCGAACCCGGCCGCCAGCAGGGTGGAGGCGTCCAGCGAGTCGGTCTCGTAGTGCTGGCGCAGGACGCCGCGGTCGCTGACGCCGTGCTCGAGGATGTCGGCCTTGATCTCCTCCGCGATCTCGGCCCAGCCGCTCGCGCGCTCGGGGGTGCCGCGGATTCCGGCCACCTTGGCGGCGCGGTCGAGCGCCACCCAGCACATGAGCTTCGACGACACGTAGTGCTGCGGCTTGCCGCGCGCCTCCCAGATGCCCTGATCGGGATGTTTCCAGACCTCGATCGCGCACTGGGCCTGTGACTCCACGATCGGCCACAGCCGCGGCGGCAACCGGTTGCTGCGCCGCGTGTGCAGCAGGATCGAGTCCAGCACCGCGCCGAACACGTCGTTCTGGCGCTGGTCGAAGGCGCCGTTTCCGATCCGGACAGGCTTTGCGCCCCTGTAACCGGTCAGCTCGTCGCGGGTGCTCTCGGTCAGGTCGCGGCGGCCGTCGATGCCGTACATGATCTGGAGGCTGCCGTCCTCGGTGGGCTCGACGTCGGCGACGAACTGCATGAACTCGTCGGCCTCCCACTCCAGATTCATGTAGTGCAGGGCCTGCAGCGTGAACGTGGTGTCGCGCATCCACGTGTAGCGGTAGTCCCAGTTGCGCTCGCCGCCCGGCGTCTCCGGGAGCGATGTGGTGGCGGCCGCCACGGTGGCGCCGGTCGGCATGTAGGTGAGGCCCTTGATGGCCAGCGCGGAGCGCTGGATCGGGTCGCGCCAGCGGTGGTCGGGGAACCGCCCCTGCGCCAGCCAGTTACGCCAGAACCGCACGGTGGTGTCGATGCGGCCGACGGCGTCGTCCTCGTCGGCCGGGGTGGCCAGCTGCTCGGACCACGACAGCGCGCACCAGCCTTTCTCGCCGGCGTGCAGCACGTGCCGCGCCCGCACGCCGTTGCCTTCGATGCCGAGGTTGAAGTCGCTGTCCAGTCGGATCGTGAGGCCGGCGCCGGTGGCATCGGCGGCCTGGCCGCGGTCGCCTGTCATCGCCCACTGGCCGGGAACGCGGCCGTAGTCGAACAGCGGCTCGCAGACCAGTTCCACCTCGACCCGGCCGTCGATGCACTCGACCGTGCGGACGAGCATGTGCTCGGCGTCCTCGTCGGTGGGCGGTCGTGTGTGCGGCGTGATCAGGTCCTCGTGGCGGCGCGGCCCCATCGTCAGGGCGTCCCGCACGATCAGCCAGCCGTTCGGTGTCTTCCAGGTGGTGACGAGCACGTTCGTGCCCGGCTCGTACGCGCGAGCGGTGGGGTGCTCGATGCCGAACGGGCCGAACCGGAAGGTGCCGGCGCCGCGGTCGATCAGGCTGCCGAACACGCTCTGGCTGTCGAAGCTGGGGACGCACAGCCAGTCGATCGCTCCATCCGGCGCGATCAGCGCCGCCGTGTGGCAGTTGGACAGGAACGCGTAGTCGGCGATACCGGGGAACGGCGACAGCGCGGCCGCGCTCTGCTGATCACCCTGGGTCTCCTTGGAGGCTGACGCGCTCATGCCGTCACCCACGGGTCGTGCCAGCGCCCGTGTCCCGCGATCAGGTCGTCGGCCGCCTTCGGACCCCACGTTCCAGGCGTGTAGGGATGCACCGGCGGCGGATCATCGAGCAGCGGCTGCATCACCCGCCACGTCTCCTCGATGCAGTCCTGCCTGGTGAAGCGGGTGCTGTCGCCCTGCATCGCCGCGAGCAGCAGCACCTCGTATGGCGTCGGGCCCTCGCCGCCCTCAGCTCCGAACTCCATGTCGAGCGTGATCGGCTCGACCTGTTTGGCGTCTGCGCGGTGCGCGTCCAGCACGATCCGCACGCCGGTCGAGGGGTCGAGCTTCATCACCAGCTGGTTGGGCTCCGGGCCGGGATAGTCCCGCTCCGCGTAGCCGAGCTTCGGCGGCCTGCGGAACACCAGCCGCATCTCGGTCTGGGTGACCGGGAGCAGCTTCCCGGCGCGGATGTAGAAGGGCGTGCCCGCCCACCGCCAGTTGTCGATGTCGAGGCGCAGCGCCGCGTAGGTCTCGGTCGCCGAGTCGTCGGCCACCCCGTCGATCGAGCGATAGCCGTCGTGCTGGCCGCGCACGTAGCGCGCCGGCGACGCCGGAGCGATCGCCCGGAACAGGGTGAGCTGGGCGTCCTTCAGCGTCTTCGCGTCGCGGCCGGCCGGCGGCTCCATGGCCGTTGCCGCGACGAGCTGCATCAGGTGGTTCACCACCACGTCGCGCAGCGCCCCCACCGGGTCGTAGAAGTGCCCGCGGTCCGCGACCCCGAACGACTCCGCCATGGTGATCTGCACCGACGCGATCTGCTGCCGGTTCCACAAAGGCTCCAGCATCGAGTTCCTGAAGCGCAGGATCAGCAGCTCCTCCAGGCCCATCTTCCCGAGGAAGTGGTCGATCCGGTAGAGCTGCGACTCGTCCAGGTACTGGTGCAGCTCGGCTGCAAGCGCGCGGGCCGACGCCAGATCATGGCCGAACGGCTTCTCGACGACCACGCGGGCGCCGTCCAGCAGCCCCGCCTCCGAGAGACCGCTCACGACGCGGCCGAACAGGAACGGCGGGATCTCTAGGTAGAAGACGGGCGTCTCGATGCCCGACAGCGCCCGTCCCACCTGCTCGTAGGTTGCGGCGTGGTTGAAGTCGCCCTGGTGGTAGGAGAGCCGTGCGGCAAACCGTTCGAACACGGCCTCGTCGATCGTCTGTCCGGTCGCCTCGATGCTCTCGTGGGCGTGCTTTCGGAGCCGGTCGATGCTCCAGTCGTCGGCTGCGACGCCGATGATCGGGCAGTCCAGCAGGCCCCGAGCCTCGAGCCGGTAGAGCGAATGCAGCGTCATCACCCGGGCCAGGTCACCCGTGATGCCGAACACCACGAGTGCCCCGGCGTGTGCCGTGCTGTCGTGGCCCGTGCGTGTGCTGAGTGTCTGTGTAGTGGTCACGCGGGCACCGTGCCACCCCGCTGATCGGGCCGCGTCATCCAACCGGGATGAAGCGGTATGGCCCAATCCGGTTCACGATCACCGCATCGCCGCCAACGCACCACAACGTTCACGAGTCGTCATCGTCGGAGCCGGCTTTGGTGGTCTGTTTGCCGCTCGCTTCCTGCGGCGAGCGCCGGTCGACGTGACGGTGGTCGACAGGACCAACCACCACCTGTTCCAGCCGCTGCTCTACCAGGTGGCAACCGGGATCCTGTCGGAGGGTGCGATCGCGCCCGCCACCCGCGACGTGCTGCGCCGCCACCGCAACGTCTCGGTGCTGATGGCCGAGGTGACGGGGTTCGATCTGAAGGCCGGGGAGGTTCACTGCCGGCAACCGGACGGGCGCCCCCTGACGCTGCCCTACGACAGCCTGGTGGTGGCCGCCGGGGTCGGCGGCTCCTACTTCGGACACGACGAGTTTGCGGAGTGGGCGCCCGGCATGAAGACGCTGGACGACGCGGTGCGGCAGCGCACCCGGATCCTGGGCGCACTGGAGATGGCCGAGCTGGAGGAGGATGACGACGCGCGCGCCGCCTGGCTGACGTTCGTGGTCGTCGGCGGCGGCCCCACCGGAGTTGAGATCGCCGGGCAGATCGCGGAGCTGGGCCGCAGAGCCATCGGCAACAGCTTCACCCGCTTCGGGCCGAACGACGTGCGGGTGATCCTGTGCGACGGCGGCAAGGAGATTCTGGCCACCTTCGGCGACCGCCTGTCGCAGCAGGGCGCCCGCGAGCTGGAGCGCACCGGGGTCGAGATCCGCACCGAGACGATCGTCCAGAACGTGGACGCGACGGGCGTCGAGGTGCGCTCCGCCGACGGGTCGACCACGCGGATCGTCTCCAGGACGGTGATCTGGGCGGCGGGCGTGGCGGCCTCGCCGCTGGCGCGGATGCTGGCCGACGCGTCCGGCGCGGAGTGCGACCGGGCCGGCCGCATCGCGGTGCAGCCGGACTGCTCGTTGCCCGGGCACCCGGAGGTGTTCGCGGTCGGCGACATGATGGCGCTGAACGGCCTGCCGGGGGTGGCGGAGGTGGCCATGCAGACGGGCATCCATGCGGCCCGCACCATCAGCGGACGGCTCAAGGGCCAGGAGGCAAAGCCGTTCAAGTACCGCGACCTGGGCAGCATGGCGACCATCTCGCGCCGCCGGGCGATCGTCAGCTTCCGCGGCATACGGCTGCACGGCTACCTGGGCTGGCTGGCCTGGCTGATGGTGCACATCACGTTCATGACCGGCTTCAAGAACCGGTTCGCTGCGCTCGTGTCCTGGAGCTTCGCGTTCCTCGGGCACAGCCGCCCGCAGCAGGTGATCGACGAGCAGCGGATGCCCGGTCGGGTCGAGCCGGCGCCCGGTGAGACCGCGCCTAGATAGCCGCCGACGTCGCCCGGCCGGCATCCAGCGTCACCACCTGGTCGACGGCGTCCAGGCCCTCGCTGCGATGCGTGATCAGCAGCACCGCGGCGTCCCCGGCGGCGGCGAACACGTCGGCCATCAGCGCCTCGGCGGTGGCGGCGTCGAGATGGGCCGTCGGCTCGTCGAGCACCAGCACGGGAGCGTCCCGGAGCAGCGCCCGCGCCAGCACCAGCCGCTGGCGCTGGCCGCCCGAGAGCCGGCGCCCCTCCTCGCCGACCAGTGTGTCGATGCCGTCCGGCAGCCCCTCAACCCAGTCCGCCAGCCGCGCCCGTGCGAGGACGGCGCCCAGCTCGTCGTCGGTGGCGTCGGGCCGGGCGAGCAGCAGGTTCTGGCGGATCGTCGAGTTGAACAGGTGGGCTCCCTGGCCGGCCAGCGAGAACATCGCGCGGATGTCCGTCTGGCGATGGTCGCGGGCGTCGTTGCCGTCGAACAGCAGGGCGCCCTGCTCGGGATCGAGGAACCGCAGCAGCAGGTTGGTGACGGTGGTCTTCCCGGATCCGCTGGGACCCACCAGGGCCACGCGGGCGCCCGGCTCCAGCCGCAGGTCGACCTGCTCGATCACCGTCCGCGGTGCTCCGGGGTAGCGGGCGGTGACGCCGGCCAGCTCGATCGTCGCGTCACGCGGCGGTGGCGGCAGCGGCGCGCCGGGATCCGTGATCAGCGGCCGGCGGGAGGTGAGGTCGAGCACGCGCCGCCCGGCCGCGGTGATGACGGCCAGCTCACGCGCGGCGCGGGGGACTGGCGTGACCGCCTCGAATGCGGCCAGGGCGAGCAGCGTGACGGTCACGACCAGCACCGGGTCGAGCGATCCGCCGGCCCGCGCCTGCACCGCCGCCGCCAGCACACCCGCCGTTGTGAGGCCGGCGACGAGCATCACCAGCGCGTCGGCCAGGCCGGCCCGGACGGCGTCGCGCCGGGCCAGCGCGGCCAGCTCCCGGTCGAGCTCCGCGGCCGCCTCGGCGCGTGACCCGGCCGCGCCGAAGGCGACGATCTCCGGTGCGGCGCGCAGCAGCTCGACCAGCTGGGACGACAGCTGCGCACGAGCGGCCGCCAGGCGGGTGGAGGGGTCGCGGCTCCAGCGCGCGGCTAGCGTGGGCACCGCCAGGCCGGCGACCGCCAGGCCGGCGGCGAGTATCAAGCCGGCCGCCGGCAGCATCACGGCTGCCGCGAGGATGCACAGCACCGCCACGGCGAGGCCGCTCAGCGGCGGGCACAGCCCGCGCACGTAGAGGCCGTCCAGCCGGTCGACGTCGCCCACCATGCGGGCGACCAGGTCGCCGCGGCGGAAGCCGTCCAGCTGGCCGGGCGCGAGCGGCTCGATCCTCGCGAAGAAGCGCGACCTGATCGTGCCCAGCGACCGCAGCGCCAGATCGTGGGACACCAGCCGGTCGAGGTAGCGCGCCAGCGGACGGGTCAGGCCGAGGAACCGCACGATCACGATCGTCACCGTCAGCGCCAGCACCGGCGGACGTTGCGCCGCGCGGGAGATCAGGTAGCCGGAGGTTGCGATCAGCGCGATGCCCAGCGACGTGGCAACCGCACCCAGTGAGACCACCACGGCCAGGCGTGGCCGCGACACACCCGAGAGGTCGACCAGCCGGCCGATCATGATGCCGTCGGCTGCAGCCGCACGATGCGGTCGGCCCGGGAGGCGAGCTCGTCGTCGTGTGCGATCACCAGCACCGTCCGGCCTTGCCGGCAGCGGTCGACGGCCGCGCGAACGAGCTCGGCGCTGGCCGTATCCAGGTTGGCGGTCGGCTCGTCCAGGATCAGCAGCGGCGCGTCGCGAAGCAGGGCCCGGGCCAGGGCGATCCGCTGCGTCTCCCCGGCCGAAAGCGGGCGCCCGCCGTCTCCCACCGTCGTCTCGTATCCGGCCGGCAGCTCCGAGATGAACTCGGCAGCACCGGCCTCCTGGGCAGCGTCACGTACGAGCTCGTCGGCGGCTTCCGGGGCGCCCAGCCGGAGGTTGTCGGCGATCGAGCCGTGGAGCAGCGTGGGATGCTGCGGCAGCCACGCGATGCCCCGTCGCCAGAGGTCGGGGTCGCAGGTGGCGATGTCGGTGCCGCCAGCCAGGATCCGCCCCTCGCTTGGCTCGGCCAGGCGCAGCAGCAGGCGCGCGATCGTGCTCTTGCCGCTGCCGCTGGGGCCGACCAGCGCGACCGTCTCTCCGGGTGCCAGCTCGAGCTCCACCTGCTCGAGCGCCGCGCGGCCGGTCCGCGGATAGCGGAAGCTGACTCCGTCGAAGCGGACGGTGGCTGCGGCTGGGACCGGCGACGGCACGGCCACTGGTGTGGCCGGTGCTGCCGCCGCGTCCAGCAGACGCGCGGCCACCGCCATCCCGTCAGCGCCGGCATGAAACTGAGCCGCCAGGTTGCGCAGCGGCAGGTACAGCTCCGGCGCCAGCAGCAGCACCGTCAGCGCCGGCTCGAAGCCGATGTCACCCTCCACGAGCCGCACTCCCACGGTGACCGCGATCAACGCCACTCCCAGCGTGGCCGCCAGATCGAGCACGGCGCCGGACAGGAAGGCCAGCCGCAGCGTCTCCATGGTCGCCTTGCGGTAGCGCTCGCCGACTTGGTCGATTCGCTCCGCCTGGGCCTGGCCGCGGTTGAAGGCGCGCAGCGTCGGCAGGCCTCGCACGACGTCGAGGAAGTGCGACGACAGCAGCGACAGCTCCTGCCAGCGCGCGAGCGCCCGGCGCTCGGTGGTGCGGCCGATCAGCCACATGAAGACCGGCACCAATGGCAGTGTGACCAGCATCAGCAGCGCCGAAAGCGGGTCGATGACGGCCACCAGCACCAGCACCGCCACCGGCACCACCGCGGCAAGCACCAGCTGTGGCAGCAGGCGCGCGAACACCGTCTCGAGCGCGTCGATGCCGGCCACCGCCGCCACGGCCAGCTCGGCATCGTCCTGTGCATCGAGCCCGGCCGGAGTGTCGCTGAGGCGGCTCCTGACGAGGTCGCCGCGAAGCGCGCTCAGCACGTCGCCCGCGGCCAGCCGCCCGACCACGTCGAAGCCCCAGGCAGCCGCCGCACGCGCGGTCACCACGATGCAGAGCGCCGTCATCGGGAGGGACAGCGTCCGGAGGGCGGCCCCGTCGAACGAGCGGGCGGCGACGTGCGCGATCAGCACCGCCTGGGCCAGCACCAGCAGCGCAGCGACGAGCCCGAGCGCGGCATCGACCGCAAGCGCAAGGCGTGAGCCTCGCGTGCGTCGCAGCAGCCGGGGGTCGATCCGCCGCGGCCTCGCTGTCGTCGGCACCGGCATGGCGGCACGCTACCGGGCGCCGGACGCGGTGATCTCACCCCGATGGGACGACGGCGGGCCATCGAGATCGGTGTCCGAGCGCGACACGTGCCGTGACGGTTCCGTTCCACGCAAAGCCGCAACGATCGCGATCGCCACGTCACGATCTCGGCCGCCACCGCAACCATTTCCACCACCGCCCAGCGACAAAGATCACGGCTCCTGCCCGGCATCCGCCCAACCACGCGACCGCGCATCACGCACAGGTGACGACTCGTCACAGCTCCGCGCCGAACCTTTCACGGCGCCCGTGTGGTAGCCAAACCCCTGATCTGGTGGCAGGGACGTCACGCGACCGCGGCGGCGGCGTGACAGGCGTGACCGACGAGTCACATCGGGGTCATGCGGCGCTAGACGGAGATCCCCCAGGTCGCGGTGTGCGACTCGCCGGGCGCCAGCCGCACCACGCTCTCGCCGCTTCGAAAGGCGTTGGGCGGGCACGACATCGGCTCGACCGCGAGCGCCCGGCGGGCGACATCCGGTAGCGGGTCGCCGCTGAACACCATCACGTACGGGTAGGCCTCGTCCATCCACAGCGTCCGCGCGGCGCCCGATGCCGGGTCCCGCAGCTCGACGCGCGCCACCCCGTCGGCATCTCGCTCCAGGTCGGTGAAGGCGTTATCCAGCACGAGCGACCCGATCGCCCGCCGGCTGCGGAAGTCGAAGTCGGTGCCCGCCACAGGCTCCGAGCCGGTGGGCAGGCTGCGCTCGTCGGACCGCAGCACCGTGCCGGCCGGAATCCGCAGCTCCAGTCCGTCCACGGTTCCCGTGCCTGCCGTCAGGTAGGGGTGTGCGCCGCAGCCGTACGGGCAGTCGCGATCGCCGGCGTTGATCGCCGTCGTGCGCACCCTCAGACCGGCGTCCGAGAGCGAGTATTCGATCGACAGCTTTAGCGAGAACGGGTACCCCGGCTGTGGATGCACGATGTGCTCCATCACCACCCGGTCGGGCTCGTGCTCGGCCGCCGTCCAGGCCGCCCAGCGGACGAGGCCGTGGATCGCGTTTCGGTTCGGTACCTCGTTCAGCGGCAGCGAGTGGCTGGCCCCGTCGAAGTCGTAGCGGCCGTCCTCGATACGGTTCGGCCACGGGATCAGCACCTGCCCGCGGCCGGACCTCGATGTGCCGTCAGCCGCGTAGCCGTCCAGCACGTCGCCGCCCCCGGCCGTGTAGGAGCGCAGGCCGCCACCGACCTCGACCACGACCGCGCGCTGATCGCCCAGCGCGATCTCGAACTGCCTGCCGGAGGGCAGCACCACGGCGCCCGCGGTCATCGCATCAGTCCGTCCACCAGTCCTCGACGGTCTCGCCGTCACCGCCCTCAGGACGGTCGGATCCGATCGCGACCACCTCGAGCCCGTCAGGCCCGGCCTCCAGCGCGCGCACCGTCGACGGCGCGATCCGCACCAGATCCCACGGCTTGAGGTCGACGATGTCGTCGCCGAGCTTGATCCGGCCGGAGCCGGAGGTGACGAGGTATGCCTCCTCCTGCTGGCGGTGCCGGTGGCCGAGAGTATTGCGGTGGCCCGGCTCGTAGCGAAACACGCTGACACCGAGGTGCTCGGAGTCGAGGTGCTTGCGGCCGAACCGCGCCTCGACGCCCTCGCGCCCGGCGGCAGAGTCGTCGAGCTCGTTCATGTTGACGATCGTGTAACCAGCCATCCGATGCCTCCCTGCGTTGTGGAACCACCGCAGCCTAGTCTCAGCGTCGAGCGATCCCGGCACGCTGGGCGACATCTGGGACGGCCGCATAGCCAGCGACGACCTGTCGAGGAGATCGCCCGCGCGGGATTCCACTAGATTCACGCCATGTCCATGCGTTGCTCGACCAAACCGGGAGGCGGCCGTGGCGGTCGGTGAGTCGTCCCCGACCGCGGGCCAGGCCGACGACCTGAGCCGCGCCTGGATCGATCGCGACATCAGCTGGCTGGAGTTCAACCGGCGGGTGCTGCACGAGGCGCTGGACGAGCGCACGCCGCTGCTCGAGCGCGTGAAGTTCCTGGCCATCTTCAGCGCGAACCTCGACGAGTTCTTCATGAAGCGCATGTCGCGGCTGGCCGACTCAACCGGCCTGGCCGCCCCGGCTCTGCGCGAGCTGGCCGCGCGAATCCGCGCGATGGTGACGTCGATGCTGGACGAGCAGGCCGCCTGTTACACGCAGGTGCTGCGCCCGCGGCTGGCCGAGCATGGAATCCGCCTGGTCGGGTGGGACGACCTCGACGCAGCCCAGCAAAACGAGGCCTCTGCGGTGTTCGAGCGCGACATCTCGCCCGTGCTGACACCGCTCAGCCTCGACGCCGCCCACCCGTTTCCCTACGTCTCGAACCTCTCAACCTCGTGGGCGTTCCAGCTCGAGGATCCGGTCAGCGGCGAGGCGGTGCTGGTGCGTGTCAAGCTGCCGACCGACCTGCCGCAATGGCTGCGGTTGAGCGCGGCCAACTCGTCCGAGTGGGTGTTCGTCGGCCTCGACCAGGTGATCCGGGCAAACGCCGAGCGGCTCTTCCCCGGAATGCTCGTTGCCAGTGCCAGCCTGTTCCGCGTCACCCGCGACGCCGATGTGGAGCTGGACGAGAACGACGGGCTCAGCAAGCGGGCGATGGTCGAGGAGGAGCTGCGTCAGCGTCGCTTCGAGCCGGTCGTCCGGCTCGAGGTGCAGCCGGACGCCGACCCCGCCATGGTGGCCGAGCTGGTCGATCGCTTCAGCCTCGGCCCGGATGCCGTCTACGAGATGAGCGCCCTGCTCGACTATACGACCCTGTTCGAGATCGCCGGCCTGGACGTGCCCGAGCTGCGCGACCCGCCGTGGACTCCGCTCACCCCGCGCGCACTGGCGGCCGCCCCGGATTCCGACATCTTCTCAGCGATCCGCAGCGCCGACATCCTGCTGCACCACCCCTACGAGAGCTTCTATGCGAGCGTTGAGCGGTTCATCCGCGAGGCGGCCGACGATCCGCAGACGCTGTCCATCAAGATGACCGTCTACCGGGTCGGCGACGACACCCCGTTCGTGCGCTCGCTGATCGCAGCGGCCGAGGCTGGCAAACAGGTGGCCTGCGTGATCGAGCTGAACGCCCGCTTCGACGAGGAGCGCAACCTGCACTGGTCGCGGGAGCTGGAGCTCGTCGGAGCCCACGTCATGTTCGGCGTGACCGGCCTCAAGACGCACAGCAAGGTGGCGCTCGTTGTCCGCAATGAAGACGGCGTCATCCGCAGCTACGCCCACATCGGCACGGGCAATTACCACACCCGCACGGCGAAGCTGTACGAGGACGTCGGGCTGCTGACCGCCGATCCGGTCATCACCGGGGACGTGGTCTCGCTGTTCCACTACCTGACCGGGCGTTCGCGCACGCCGTCGTTCTCGGAGCTGCTGGTCGCGTCGCTGCACATGCGGGCGCGGTTCGTCGAGCTGCTCGAGGCCGAGATCGCGAATCAGGAGGCGGGCCGGCCGGCCCGGATCGTCTGCAAGATGAACCAGCTCGAGGACCCCCAGATGTGCGCTCTTCTGTCACGCGCCTCCGGCGCGGGGGTGCCCGTCGACCTGATCGTGCGCGGGCTCTGCTGCCTGGCGCCGGGGGTGCCAGGACTGACCGAGAACGTGCACGTCCGGTCGGTGATCGGCCGCTTCCTCGAACACTCGCGGATCTTCCACTTCGCGAGCGGCTCGGAGGATCCGTTGGAGGGGACGTTCCTGATCGGCTCCGCCGACTGGATGACGCGCAACCTGTCCGAGCGGGTCGAGGCGGCTGTGCCCATCACCAAACAGCGCCTGCGCGCGCGGCTGTGGGAGATCCTCGAGATCTGCCTGGCCGACCGGCGAAACGCCTGGGAGCTGCAGTCCGACGGCAGCTACGTCCAGCTCCAGCCCGATGCGTACGAGGCCGCCGGTCAGGAGGGGACGCATGCCACGCTGATGCGGCTGGCGACCGAGCGCAACCGCGTCGACCGCGCCGCGGTCGTGGCCACGGGCGGCGACGGGTGACGCCGCGGTACGCCCATCCGGTCGGCGTCTCGATGGGCGACATGGTCCCGCCGGAGCGGATCGGTGAGCGGGCGCACTGGCTCGAGGACCTCGGCTTCTCGCACATCATGATCCCCGAGGACTACTTCTACGTGCCGGCGCTCGTGGGCGCGACGCTGGCGCTGCAGGCGACCGAGACGGTGCCGGTCGGGACGAGCATCGTTTCCGGTCTGGTCCGCCATCCGGCGGTGCTCGCGATGGAGATCGCCGGCATCAGCCGCGCGTTCCCTGGGCGGTTTCGTCCTGGCATCGGCCTGGGTCTGCCCGACTGGCTGCGGCAGATGGGGATCATGCCCGAAAAGCCGGTCGCGGCCCTGCGCGAGAGCGTGACATCGGTCAGGCGACTGCTCGCCGGGGAGACGATCAGCGTCGACGGCAAGCACTTCTCGCTCGACCAGATCGGCATCACCCACCCGGCCACCGAGCATGTGCCGATCGCGATGGGTGTGAGCGGCCCCATGCTGCTGAGCCTGGCAGGGGAGCTCGCCGACACCACGCTGTTCGCGGCTTCGGCCGGTGTCGAGTACTTCCGGTTCGGCCGCGAGCGGGTCGAGAGAGGGTTGGCCAAGGCCGGCCGGCCGCTGGACGCGATGGCCTACGCGACCGTCGCTCTCACCTGCGTCGATCCCGACGGCGATCGGGCACGGGCGGCGGCGCGTCCGATTCTGGGCTCGTTCCTGGGCGAGTTCGGGGTGAACACCATGACCGACGCGTACGGCATCTCCGACCAGCTGACCGCGCTGATCGAGCGACACGGGGCCGAGGCCGTCGCCGACGAGATGCCGGATCAGTGGCTGGAGGACCTGACGCTCGTCGGTACACCGGCCGAGGTGGTGACGAAGATGCGGCGCTGGCTGGAGGGCGGGCTCGACTCGATCTGCATCTTCTGGCCCGACCCCGAGCTGGAGGACAGCACCTTCCGGCACGTGGCCGAGCACGTGATCCCCGCGCTCTAGGGCGGCGGGCGTCAGAGCCGCATTTCGAACCAGTGATGCGCGTATGCCTCCGAGTTGAACGCCTCCACTTCCCGGTAGCCGGCCTTGCGGTAGAGGGCGATCGCCTCCGTCAGCGACCGGTTCGTCTCCAGTCGAACGGTGTCGGCGCCGGCCGACGCCGCATGTCCCTCCAGCTGCCGCAGGAGCCTGCGGCCGAGGCCGAGGCCGCGCACCTCTGGTGATACCCACATCCGCTTCAGCTCGACGGGGCGGCCGGGTCGGAACTTGAGCGCTCCGCAGCCCACCGGCTGTTGACGGAGGCGTGCCACCAACAGCAGCCCGGTTGGCGGCTTCAGCTCGTCGATCGGGGCGGCGATGCTGATGGCCGGATCGAACCCGTCCTCGAAGCGGTCGCCCAGCTCGGTGAAGTACTGCTCGATGCACCAGCGCGCGTCGGCGTCGCCCGGATCAGCAACGGTGATCGTGACCAGCGACGCACGCATCAGCCGCTCGACATCGTCCATCGCCGCGATCAGCCGCGCGCGCTGCGATCGCTCGAGCGGCTCCAGCATCGACGTCGCAAGACCGTCCGATAGGCGATCCAGCTCCGCGCGCTCCGCCCGGCCGTCCTCCGTCAGACGGGCGCGGCGCACGCGGCGGTCGCGGCTCCCGTGCTCGACGACGACCAGCCGTTCCGACTCCAGTGAGCGCAGCAGCCGGCTCGCGTAGCCGGCGTCGAGGCCAAGACGCCGGCGCAGGTCGCGAACATCGGCTCCATCGGTGCCGATCTCCCACAGCAGACGCGTCTCGCCCAGCGGCCGCCCGCGGCCGAGGTAGCTCTCGTCCAGGGCGCCCACCCGCTCCGTGACGGTGCGGTTGAAGCGGCGCACGCATGCGACGGTGTCTGCGTCCATTGTCTGACTCTAGTCAAAGAGTCCCTGTGCGGTCAACTGCGGCGACCGGCTCGCTCAGTCGCTCCACCAGCCCTGCTCCATGTCAGCGTCGCGTGGGTCGTCGCCGGCGCCGAAGGCGAGGTATTCGACCCCTTCCGGGCCCGCCTCGACCGCTCGCATCGTGTCCTCGTCGATCCGGATCGCATCCCACTGCGCCAGCTCCACGATCTCATCCTCGACCTTGACACGGGCGGAGCCGCGCACCACCACGTAGACCTCCTCCTGGTGTGCGTGCTTGTGCGCGAACGGGATCCGAAAGCCCGGCGCCAGAGTGAACAGGCTCAGGCCCAGCGTCTTGCCCTCCAGCGGCGTGCGGGCAAAGCGCGCCTGCATCTCGGCGGGCATGCCGAAGTTGGGCGCCTGGTCCTCGACCTGCCGCAGGTTTGCCTTGGTGTAGCTGCTCATTGGACATCCACCCTTCGGTTCGAGGAGGCGCACATACCGGAGATTTCGCGAATAACCGGTCCGGGCGTAGGATGAAGGCGCTCCATATCGACGACCAGACGGACGGGGATTCCGATGCATCTTAAGGCGATGCTGCTTGCGATCACGACAGCGGCTGCGCTGAGTGCCTCGACGGCCAGCGGCGCGGCGGTCGCGCCGCTCACCTTCGCGGAGAGCGGCCTGGGCGGCGGAGGTTTCCAGAACGTGATCGCGATCGACCCCGCGGACAGCGGCCTGGTGCTCGCCGGCGGCGACACCTCCGGCATCTACCGGTCGCTCGACTGGGGCAGCAGCTGGAAGCCGGCCGACACGGGCCTGACCGACACCAGCCAGTACAAGATCGCCTCAATCGAGTTCTCACCGGCTGTGCCCGGACGCGTGTACGCGGCGGCCGGAAACACCGGCTCCGGCGGCGGCCTGCTCGAGTCCGACGACTCCGGCCAGACCTGGGCCGTGCGATCGACCGTGCCGCAGTTCGCCGGCGGCGACACGCCGGGAATCACCGGCCTGCCGCCCTCCCACCCGCGTTCGACCGGGCACCTGCTCGCGATCGACCCCGCCGGGACCATCTACGCAGCCACCTTCTCCGGTGGCGTCATGCGATCGGCCAACGGCGGCACCACCTGGACGACGCTGGGATTGGCGGCCCAGCACCTGCGCTCGATCGCGCTCGATCCGGCGGATCCGAACGTCGTGATCGCCGCCGGATACGAGGGCGGCGTGTTCCGCACCAGCACCGCCGGTGGTTCCGGCACCTTCGCCGCGGTTGCAGGTGCACCGGCCCGGGTCGAGGAGTTGCGCTTCATCGGCAACGACCTCTACGCGGCGGGTAGCTCCGGCATGGCCGTCTCGCACGACGCCGGCGGCACCTGGCAGGCGCTGGGGGCGCCGCCCAGCAGCGGCGCGTTGTGGACGTCGATCGATGGCCACCAGGGCTGCGGGTCGACGTTCCTAATCGCCGGTTCGGAATCGGGCGGCGCCGACTCGGTGATCGCGTCCTCCGACGGCGGGGCCACCTGGACGCCGCTGGCCGCCAATCCGGCCGCGATTCACGTCACCCTCGGCGACGGCACCGGCGATCGCTGGTGGCTGGCCGGGCAGTCTGCGTACATGCTGGGCGGTGCCAACTACACGACAGCGATGGTGGTCGATGCCGGACCGACCGGTGGCGGCTGCACCTCGCAGGATCTGTACGTGACCGGGCGCTCGGGCATCTGGCGGTCGGTCGACGCCGGAGCAGACTGGTATCCGGTCGTCGCCGGGCTCGGCGTGACCATCAACCCTGCTCTGGCGGCGGATCCGAGCGCCCCGGGCCGGCTCAACATCGCCAGCTCTGACTGGGCCTACCTGGTCAGCCTGGATGGAGGAGCGCACGTGACGCAGGTGCGTGCCGGGAAACAGGGGTTCGACGTCGCGGCCGACCCAGCCCGTCCACCGGGAGCAGCGCTGCTTGCGACCGGCAGCCAGAGCTCGAACAAGCAGGGCGAACTCTGGTCGAGCCCGAACCCGGCGACCACGCCCTGGACGTCGGAGGGCCTGGGCGCCGCAGCCGGCGGCAAGCGGCCGCTTGCGGTCGCCGCGAACCTGGTGAGCGGTCGCCGCGTGCTGCTGGCGGCCGTGGATGCGAACGGCGTCTGGCGGCGCGACGGCACCAGCGCCTGGGCGAAGGTGTCGGCCGGGCCGATGGCGACCAAGCAGGCGTACGCGGCGGCCTCGCTCGCGTGGGCCGCCGGCTCCACGACGGCCTACCTCTACGACCACCGCACCGGCGTCTGGCGCTCGGCCGACTCCGGCAAGACCTGGGTCAAGATCTGGGCGAAGAAGGCAGCCGGCAAGCTGGTCGGGTACGTCGCCGTCGACCCGACGCAGCCGAATCGGCTGTGGGTTTCGACCGCCGACGGCGTGTACCGCCTCGACGGCGCCAACACCGGCACGGTCGGAAACGGCGTGCTGAAGGCGGTGCGGGTGCTGACCGCGTTCCGGCCCGGCCCGATGGCGTTCCGGCCGGACGGCTCGCTGCTGGCGGCGGTGCCTGCGTCCACGTCTGGCCCTGCGGCGCTGCTCGACACGGCCGACGCGGGCGCCACGTGGCAAGACGTGTCCGATGCCTTCTACCGCTCGACAGGAGGCTTCGCGATCGACGTGGCCGTCGGGCCGGACGGGCTGGTCTACGTGTCGACCTTCGGCGACGGCGTGCTGGTCGGGCATCCCTGACGTCAGGATGGTGAGTTCATCCGGCCGTCGGCAGCAGCGCCGACGCCTGTTCCACGTAGTACGTCGCCCCGACCCGCACGTAGAAGCCCAGCGCCAGTCTGGCCTGGCGCTCGGTTTCGGCCGAGTCGCCCTGACGGCGGGCCTGGTCGGCGGCGAGGGCGCGAGCCTGCGCCGCTAACGGCAGGCTCCCCACCTGCTCGAATATGTCGGCGGCATCGACGTAGCGTCGCTCGCTGACGGCGAAGAACGCGTGCTTCCAGCGATTGTCGTCCGGCATGCGGCCGGCCAGCTCGAGCAGCTGATCGTACCGGGACGGGTCGGGGATGAGTTCGGCGGCGGCGAAGATCTCCCAGTTCCTATAGCCGCGGTGCCGCCCGTTCTCGGGAGCCGCGACCTCGGTCAAGGCGCCGCTCGATGCTGAGCCCGGCGCCTTTCCCAGCGTCGCGTTCAACGCCCGGGCGGATGGGGTGTTGATGTCGCTCATGGCCTTGTTGTCTGCAGTGACAGCGTCGTCGTCGCCCTCGGCAAAGGCGATCAGGCCGTGGGTCCAGCGGCCGAACCCAGCGCCCCAGCGGTTCGAGGTAGTGATGTAGCGGTTGGTGATCTCACGAGCGGTCTCCCAGTCGCCGGCGTGGTAGGCGAAGAAGGCGCGTCTGGCCTCGGCGTCCGAGACCGTCCGTGCCTCACCGAAGCGCTCGGCCCAGGTGAACGCCTGGTCGCAGGCTCGCTGTCCCGCGCGCATGTCACCGGACATCATCAGGGCCAGTGAGAGGTCGATGTAGGCCCACGCGACGTATCGGCTGCCGTGCTCGGCCAGGACACCCGCGGCTCTGGTGATCAGATCGATTCCGCGGTTGTCGCCGCTGCACATGCGAGCGTATCCGCCGCGCACGAGCAGCAGGCCGAAGCCCTCCCAATCGCCGTCACGCTGCGCCTGCGCCATCGTTTCCTCCGCCAGGGCGATTGCCTCGGCGTACCTGCGCTCCTCGGTCAGTCGCGATGCCTGGCCGTCCGCGACCCGGACGCGAACGCGATCGTGCCCGCTCAGCTCCGCACAGCGCGTTGCCTCGCGCCACCATCGTTCCGCCTGCTCGAGATCGCCGGACGACTCCCTGTTCCAGTCGCCCAGCAGCTGTGCGGCCTCGGCGGCGAGCCACCAATCGCCAGCGTCAACCTGCGCCTCGAACGCCAGCGCCAGCGAGCCGGCCGCATCCGTCTCACCGGCACGGAACGATGCCAGTGCGTGGGCCAGGACGAGGTGTGAACGCTCGGGGTCGTCGGACGGTGTCAGCGCTTCGGCCGCCGCATAGTGGCGTGCCGCCGCCGCGTAGCCGTTCACGGCATCGGCCTGACGGCCGGCAGCGACCAGCGCGGCACGGGCGCGTTCGGACAGTGACGACGTATCGGCGCCCATCTCCTGGCGGAGTCCCAGCGCGGTCGTGTAGTGATGGGCGAGCAGCTCGGCACCATCGTCGCGCCCGCGCTGGGATCGCTCCAGCCATTCCGCCGCGCGCTCGTGTCGCCGAGCTCGGTCGGGCCGTCGGATCTGCGAGTAGGCGACGTCACGGATCAGCGCGTGGTCGAACGAGAGCTCGATCTCTCCGTCGGATATCGAGCTGCCCGCACGATGCAGCAGCTGTTTGCGCTCGAGCTCGCGCAGGAGCCGCTCAGCGTCGTCCGGGTCGCCGTCCGACACTGCGGAGATCGCGCCCATCCACGCGATCCTCCCGATAACGGCCGCGTCCTGCACGAAGCGCTTCTCGTCGGCCGAAAGGGTGTCGAGGCGGGCCGCGATGATGCCGTACAGGGATCCGGGCACCTCGGCGGGCTCCCCGGTTAGCCGCCACTGGCCGCGACTGTGCACCAGGAGACCGCGGTCTCCGAGCATCCGCACGTATTCCTGTGCATACAGCGGATTGCCTTCGGAGCGGAGCAGCAGCGACCGTACGAGGTGCGGCGGAAGCGGCGTCCGGCCCAGCAGCTCTGCGACGAACTGCGCGGTCTCGTCCTGCGACAGCGCTGCGATCGTGATGGCGGTCGAGGCGGCGCTGTCGTATGCCCAGTCTGGACGCCGATCCAGCAGCTCCGGCCGCGCGGTGCAGACGACCAGCAGCGGCACCGTTCCGGCGCGCTCGACCAGGATATCGACAAAGTCCAGGAGCGCGTCGTCCGCCCAATGCATGTCCTCGAACACGAGCACGGTCGTGCGGTGCTCGGAGAGCGCCTCGAGAAACCGGCGCCACGCGGCAAACGCCTCCACCCGGCCGCCCTCAGCCGACGCGGTGGCTCCGGTCTCCAGCCCCACCAGCGGTCGCAGGTGACGGGCGACCCACTCGCGTTCCCGATCTTCGCCCACGACGGCGTCCACGGCCTGACGCAGCTTCTGCGCCGCCGTATCAGCCGGGTCCGTCTCGAGGATCCCCGCTTCGTCCTTGACCATCTCTCCGAGTGCCCAGAACGCGACACCATCTCCGTACGCGAGCGACCGCCCCCGGCGCCACCGCACCGGGCCGGAGCTCTGGACGGCCCGCGAGCCCAGCTCGCGCACCAGCCGCGTCTTGCCAATGCCGGGCGGCCCCACGATCGCCACCCGCTGCGCTGCCGGAGCCTGGCGCACTCGGGCGAGCGTCGCCAGCAACCGGCCGAGTTCCTCACCGCGGCCGACCAGCCGCACGTCCTGCGTCCGGGCCTGCTCTGGCACGGCCGATCGGGGCGCGATGGCCACCCATGCCGGCACCGGCTGCGACTTCCCCTTGGCCGTGATCTCGTCCACGCGTTCGTAGATGATCGAGCGGCTGGTCGCGAGATACGTCCGCTCGTCTGCAAGCACGCCGCCGGCCGGCGCTGCCGATTCCAGCCGCGCTGCCGTGTTGACCACGTCGCCGACCGCGTCCACCGCTGCGCCGTCGCCCATTACCACCAGGGCCTCGCCGGTCGTCA
>JBJMJD010000061.1:0-24635 GCA_045806525.1 Gaiellales bacterium
CCGCGCGGCGTCGGCTGGAAGTAGCCCGTGTCGGTCTTCCACCCGGCCCAGTTGAACTGTCCGACGAAGGTGCCGTCGTGGTTGAAGATGTCGACGTTCTTGCAGAAGACGTCCGAGATGAACATCTTGCCGGTGTCGGCCTTCCATCCGGCCCAGTTGAACTGCCCGACGAAGGTGCCGTCGTGGTTGAAGATGTCGACGTTCTTGCAGAACACATCCGAGATGAACATCTGGCCGCTGTTCGGGTCGATGGCGAGGTGCGTAGGATCCTGCATGTTGCCGCCGCTGCAACCGAAGCCATGCTGGTAGCTGCCGGTACCATCGACGCCGAGCGTGCGGATCACGTGGCCGGTGTGGTCGAACTCCACCACGTCGGCCTGCTCCTGGTCGGCGACCCAGAAGTTCGCGAGGCCGCTGGTGGGTAGGTCGGACATGTCGATCGCGACGTCGTAGGGCGCGCCCACGCCCTTGGTCGAGTCGGTCGAGACGCGGTTGGTGTACGTGCGGCGGTTGGTGCCGTCGGCATTCCAGCGTTGGATCCGGAAGTTCCAGTAGTCGCCCGCGATCACCGTGTTGTCGGTCGGATCCCAGGCCATGCCGTAGGGGAAGATCGAGTCCGTGTCGTCGAAGCCGTAGGTCTTGGAGTAGGTCGCGACTGAGCCGCCGCCACCGCCGCCGCCCTGGCCGTAGGTGACGGTCCCGGAGTAGTCGCTGGCGCCGGAGGCAGCCTTCACCCGCAGCTTGTAGGTGCCTGCCACCGTCGGGGTGTAGTCCAGCACCTTGGGCTGGGCGGTGCCGCTGGTCTGCGCGACCGTTGCGGTCGAGCCCGGTGCCGTCAGGAACATCTGCAGGTTCGCGCTCGGGGTCGTCCACGTGATGCTGGCGTGGATCGGGACCGACAGGTCGCTCACGTTCAGGCTGACGGTCTTCGACACGGTGCCGGCCGCGTCCACATGACCGCTCAGGTTGTCGGTCACCGGCGCCGCCGAAGAGCTCGCCACAGGAACGAGCGCGAGCACACACGCCAGAATCAGCGCGCGCAGAGCTGTCGATCTCTTGGAGCCCATCAGTAGTTGCCTCCCAGCAGTTCCGTACGAGTATGCACGCCTACGCTCCGACTGAGAAGACATAGACACGCTGATTGTTGTCACTGACGTAGAGCCGCCCGGCGGAGTCCCACTCCAGGAACTCCGGACCGCCGAAGTGCCCCTCGGGCGTGTCCGCTCCGGTCGATACAACGGTAGCGTTTCCGCCCTGCAAATCGGTGCGCACGATGCGGTCGTGCACCGTGTCGGAGATGTAGAGGTGGGTGCCGTCGGGCGACAGCGCCACCCCGCGCGGCCCGGACAGGCCGGGGTCGATGGTGCGCACGATCGAGTGAGAGGCCAGGCTCCACACGTCGACCCGGTTTGCGCCCGTGTCGGCCACGTACACCAGATTGTGGGCAGGATCGATGTCCAGCGCACGCGGCGCCTTCATCTGGTTTGGCCCGGACCCGCAGCCGTTCGGATTCAGCTGGTCGACCTCGTTGCCGCTGTAGTTGAAGATCAGGATCCGGCAGTTGCCGGTGTCGGCCGCGTAGACGAGGTTGGCGACCGGGTCGACCTTCAGGTCCTTGGGGCCGCTCTTGAACTGGGCGTCGCCATGGCCCTTGGAGCCGAACCGGTTCACGAACGTGCCGTCCGGGTTGAACTGCACGACCGCGTTTCCGCCGTCGGCCCAGATGTAGCCGTCGCCGAACGTGAGCGCGCGCGGGTTCGAAAACCCGTCGCTGGTCGGCGAGGGCTGCTTGCGGCTGCCGAACTGCGACACCCACGAGGGGCAGTCGTTCTTGTTGCACCACCACAGCCCGCCGCCGGGCTTCTGCGTGTGATACCGCTGCCCACGGTTCTCGAACGTGTCGATCGTATAGAGGTCGTCATTGGCCAGGTTGATGCCGATCCCGTTCACCTGGTTGTTGCCACCGTTGGGCGGGAACTGCGGCGGGTCGGGGAAGTTGGCGGGGCTGCGCAGCGCGCCGGTCTGCGTCAGACGCCAGACGGTGTGCCCCCACGTGTCGCCCACGTAGACGTTGCCGGCCGCGTCCGGAGCGGCCCACCGCACGGAGTCGAACTTGGGCCCGCCCGGGCCGGCCGAGTCCCAGCTGCTGAGGTACTGGCCGCCGGTCGTGAACTTGAGCACGTTGTTGTGGTAGGCGGCGGCCACGTAGATCAGGCCGCGGGCGCGATCGATGTTGAGCCCGCGCGGATCCATCATGTTGCTCTGGATCGGGAAGGCCTTGATCAGGTTGCCGTTGGCCGGGTTGAACTCAAAGATGCGGCGCTGGTTGGTCTGCCCGCTGACCACGTAGACGTTGCCGGCCGAGTCGCGGTCGATGCCGCGCGGGATCACGGTTCCGAAGCCCCACCTACCGGGGTCGACGGACCACATGAACTGGCCGGTGCTCTCGTTGAAGACGTAGATGTTGCGACAGCGCGGATCGGACACGTACAGCAGCCCGTTGGGATGGGCCAGGATGTGCGTGGGGATGTCGGTCTTGCCGCCGCCACAGCCGCTGGCGTAGCTGGGGTTGCCGCCGGGGCCGATCTTGCGCATGAGCGCGCCGGCCTGGGTGTATTCGGCGACCGTCGACTGCTCCTGGTAGGCGACCCAGACGTGACCCGCCTGGTCGACCTCGACGTCGTAGGGGGCGCCGATGCCGGTGCCGAACGTCTTCAGCAGCGCACCGGTGTCGAGGTTGAAGCGCTTGACCCGATAGTTCCAGTAATCGCTGACAAGCAGCGTGTTGCTCGTCTCGTCGTACTCGACGCCGTAGGCGTAGAGCCCGGCCGGGCCCTTGTAACCGAAGGCCGTGTCGTAGTGGAGCGCGCCGGTGGACGCCGCATCCGCCGGGGACACCACCGAGGGCGCCGCGGCCGTCGCCATCAGGCCGGCCGCAGCCAGCGCCACCAGACCCGTGAGTCGCATCCTGATCCCCATGTTCCTCTCGCCCCCCTTGCGCCGGACGGGCCTCAGTGGCCCGTCTCCAGGAACCTCCCAATCACCCGTCTGTCGTGGGTGTCCTATCCATGCGTTGCGGTCAGGGTGAACGCCGATGACCCGGTGATGGCCTTCACCCGCAGTGTGTAGGTGCCGGTGACGGTCGGCTGGAAGCTGAGCGTCTCCGGGTTGTTGGTCTTGGACGTTGCCTGAGCGACGGCCGTGCTCGAGCCCGGCGGCATCAGGAACAGGTTGAGGTTGGCGCTCGTGGTCGGCCAGTCGAGCTCAGCCTGGATCGGAGCCGAGGTGCTCGTCACGTTGAACGTGAACTTCTGAGAGACCGTGCCCGATGCACTCACGCTGCCCGAGAAGTGCTCGTTGATGGAGCCCGAGCCGGGCGACAGGTTGTACACCTCGATGCGGTCGTTCCATACGTCGCAGACATAGAGCAGGCCGTTCTGGATCACCAGGTGCGTCGGATGGTTGAACTGGCCGTGGGCGCTGCCGAGCTTGCCGATCGCCTGCTCGAACGCGCCGGTCGACGAAAGTTCGACCACCCGGTTGTACGCACGGTCGCCCACCCAGATGTTGCCGCTGGCGTCGACTGCCACGCCTTCGGGCGAGTGCAAGCTGCCGACGCCGAGGAAGCCGCCGATCTGGGCGCCGGTGGCGGCGTCGAGCCGCACCAGGCGGTTGTTGCGGGTGTCGGTGACCAGCACCGTGGAGCCGTCGATCGTGACGTCCTGCGGGTTGCCATTGGGAAGCGTCGTCGACCAGGTCGGCAGCGTCGGCATCGGCGTGGAGGTGTCGATGCGCTCCACCCGGTTGTTGGTGGAGTCGGCCACGATCAGCGACGTCCCCGTCGCCTCGACGGCGTAGGGCCGGTTCAGCTGCCCGGCACCGCCGCCCAGCGTGCCGTAGGTGCGGCCGGTCGGGGTGCCGTCGGTGGCGAACTCGACCAGGCGGCCGTTCTTGGTGTCGGCCACCCATACGGTGCCGGTCGACGACATGTAGGTGATGTCACGCGGCCAGTTGAAGCCCAGCGAGTCGGCGCCCCACCCGCGCTCGCCCCACTTTCCCTGATAGGCGTAGGTGGTGGGATTGAAGAAGTCCATGCGCTGGTTGACCGAGTCGGCCACGTACAGGTGCCCGGCGCCGAACGTGAGCCCCGAGGGCTCGTTGAACGCGCCGTCGGCCGGCGGGACGTTTCCGAACGTGCGGTCGTAGGTGAAGGTGGGCGGGGAGGCCGCGTCCTGCGACACCTCGCTGACCCGGTAGCCCCACAGGTCGGCCAGGTAGATGTCCGGGTGCGAGACGCCGGGGGCGACGGCCACACGGCGCAGCATCGCGAACTGGCCGTCGGTGGGAGCCGACTGCTGCGTGTCCGGCGGCTTGCCGTAATTCGCGATGTGGGTGCCGCTGGAGTCGAAGATCTGCACGCGGTGGTTGGTCGAGTCGGCCACGTAGACCTTGTTGTCGACGTCCACGGCCACGCCGTAGGGGCGGCGGAACTGCCCGTCCTGGCCGCCCGAGCTGCCCCACGACTTGATCCAAGTGCCGGTGGGCGAGAATTTGGCGATGCGGTCGTTTGCGTAGTCGGCCACGTACACGTTGCCGGCAGAGTCGGTGGCGGCGTCGCGGGGCGCGGTCAGCTGGCCGTTGCCGGAGCCGGCGGTGCCCGAGCCGAAGTGCTGGCCGGTGGGCGTGCCGTCCGGCTTGAACGCCGTCACCTGGTTCTTGACATCCTGGGTGACCAGGATGATCGGGTTACCGGAGCCATCCACGCCGGCCGAGATCCCGATCGGCGACGGGAACACCGTCGACCAGGCCTCGAGCGGATCGCCGGTGGCGGCGTCCAGTACCTGCACGCGCTTGTTGCCGAGATCGGCCACGTACAGCTTTCCGTTCAGGTAGGCGATGTCGCGCGGGTTGTCGAAGTTGCCGAGCGCCTTGGCGCCGCGGGTGCCTCGGGTCCAGTCAACTGCTCCATTCGGGTAGTAGGCCTTGACGTCGTCGTTGCCGGTGTCGGCAACGTAGACGACGCCGTTGGCGTCGACATCGACGCCGCCGGGGTAGATCTCGGCATGCCCGGTGAGGCCGCCGCCGATGCTGGTCACGTAGGTCGGCTTCACGATCGCCGCATGCAGCTCCGTCGCTGCCGTGGCGCTCGACGCGACTATCACGGCCGCCAGTACGGCCACGACCGCCGTTGCACGCCTCACTGCCCTACCGCCATCATGCTGCCCCCAGTCCGCGGAACCTGAACTCACCCAGAAAGCGCCATGGGCGGCCCACCCGCCGGAGCTTCCGCACAACTCTACCGTAGTTCATCGTTTCTGCAAGACTGCTCCGACATGATCCACGGGACCGAGCCGACAGGCGCACGGCGCACGCTCGAGCGCATTCGCCGGCACTGGCGGTGGGGACGGGAGCAGGGGTTCGGCAGGCTGATCGAGGAGGATCAGCTGAACCCGCTGGGGCGGCTGCGGCTGGCGGCTTCGAAGCGGCGCTGGCGCCGCCAGCACCATGTCGCGCCCAATGCGGTGCCCGTCTACCTGATCGGCCTGCAGCGCTCAGGCACGAACATGATCGCCCGCGGCCTGGACGAGGCGCCCGAGTTCGAGGTGCACAACGAGAACGACGGCAGCGCGTTCGAGCACTTTCAGCTGCGGCCGAACCCGGTGGTACGCGAGCTGGTCGCGCGCAGCGGGCATCGCTACGTGCTGTTCAAGCCCCTGTGTGACAGCCACCGGGCGCCGGAGCTGCTGGATGAGATGGGCACCCCCAGTCCTGGTCGAGCGATCTGGGCGTACCGAGACGTCGACGGCCGCGTGCGCTCGGCCGTTTCCAAGTTCGGGGCCGCCAACCTGCAGGCGCTACGGCGCATCGCCGCCGGCCAGGGCGCCGGCATGTGGCAGGCGGGCGGGCTGACCGATCAGGACCTGGCGCTGCTGCGCGGGTTCGACATGGCGTCCATGTCGCCCGACTCCGCGGCCGCGCTGTTCTGGTACCTCCGCAACCGCCTGTACTTCGAGCTCGGCCTCGACCGGCGGGCGGACGTGCTGCTGGTCAGCTACGGCGCGATGGTCGCCGACCCGGCCGCCGAGATGGGCCGCATCTGCGAGTTCCTCGACCTGCCGTACCGCGCCGAGCTGCACGCGCATGTGGACGCCCGCGCCACCGGCGGCCGCCCCCCGCTCGCGATCGATCCGCAGGTGCGGCGGCTGTGCGACCAGCTGGCCGCACAGCTGGCATCGGCCCACGCCGGCTGACCGGCGCACCCCGGCGCCCGGCCGAAACGTCGACCGGACGCCGGACGCGGGCCGTCAACCGGTGACGATCTGGCCGGTGTGCGGGGCCATGGTGACCGAGCTGACGGTCTGGCCGTCCAGGTCGGTGTACGTGCCGCCCAGCGCAACGGTGACGCTCGTGTCCCCCGGGTTCACGAGCACCTTGCCGGCCGCGAAGGTGCGCTGGTAGACACCGCCGGTATCGCTGTAGGCAGCCTGTGGCTGGCCCAGCTTGACGTGCCACATCGCGTTGTCGTCGGCCGCGTCGTTGCTGGCCGAGTACGAGAAGTAGAACCGCGAATGTCCGTCGTTGCCGAGCAGGAAGGACGCCAGGGCGAACCTGTGCCACTGCTCCTTTTGCGCGGCGGTGCCATCGGTCCAGCACTTGGTGATGGCCAGGATCGACTCGCCGCGCGAGCCGGCGTCGGCGAGCGCATCGACGTTGGCCTGCCAGCGCTGCTCCGGCGCCCACTCGTTGATGGACTGGCCGGCTGATCTCACCCAGGTCTCGGCCATCCCGTAGTCCACGCTGCCGAACAGCTGCGCGCTGGGCGCGGTCGGGCGGAAGTAGCTCCAGCCGTTCTGGATGCCGTTCCCGCCCAGCGGGGCGGAGCCGAGCGCGGCCTTGACCTGCTCGGCGAGGTGCGACGTCGCTTGCAGCCACTGATTCGGCGTCCACACCTGGCCGGTTGCGGGGTTGACCGGCAGGCCGGTGCCGTAGCGCGGCAGCAGCGGCCCGGTGCCCAGCATGTCCAGCAGGCACCCGTCGTAACCGCTGTCGGCCCTGTAGGACAGGCACGTCTGCACGACGTAGTCGATCCAGCCCTGGCTGGCCGGGTTCATCAGATAGTTGCCCCAGCCGTGCGAGGTGATCTTGGCGCCCTGCGCGGTGTGCGAGTACCACGCGTCGGGGAAGGCGCTGCCCTGGTTCTGCTGCGCGAAGGTGCCGTTCAGGTACACGAGCAGCGTCAGGTTCGGATTGGCTGCCTTCATCTGCGCCACGTATGGGCGGTAGACGTTGCGCGTGGCGCTGATCACGTCGAACCGCTGCGCCTCGGCCACAGCCTGGTCAAGCGTGACGCTGCGCGACCCGTTCATGAACTTGGCCGCCCACAGATCGAGCGTGGGCGAGCCGGCCGGCGTCCCGCCGGAGCCATCGCCGCCAGTGGTGCCGCCGCCCGTCGTACTGCCGCCCGTGTCCCCGGTGGTGCCGCCGCCCGTCGTGCCACCACCGGTGGTGCCACTCGAGCCGGTATCACCGGTCGACGCGCCCCCGCCGGAGCCGGTCGCGACCACGGCGCCGGGGTAGGTGACCAGGAGCGTGTAGCCCGATCCGCCGGTCACGGCCTTGATCCCGAACCTCCACGTGCCGGCCTGGGCGGCCGTGTAGGTGATCGACTCGCTGGTGCCGTTGTGCGCCCGCGACTCGGCCACCACCTGCCCGCCCGGATCCTTCAGAAACAGGTTGAGGTTGGCCGACGCATCGGTCCAGCTGAGGCTGGCGGTGATCGTGCCGGGGCCGGCCACATCGAACGGCTGGGGCGACCAGCGGGTACCGGCCACGCTCGCGGTTCCGGTCATCGTCTCCGAGACCGGGCCGACGCTGCTGGCGGCGTTGCCGCGCGTCGCCACGACGGCGAGACCGAACACGAGAATGCTGGCTACGAACGCGCCGCGTGCATGGTTCATGGGACCCCCTGGTGCGAAAAACCTCGTGAACATGCCGGCGCAGACTCCCCTAAGCTCGCGCCGAATCGACTAGACCCAGGCCCCGTATCGACCGCCGGCGGCGGCTCCTGTAGACATGTCCGGCAGGTTCACCCGGACCGGGCGGTGCGATCACCCGAACGGGCGTGGCAGCTACCCTCGGACGAGTGAGGCACGTACACTCCGAGGGAATGACCACCACCGCTGAAGGAGCGCGCGCCGGCGGTTCCGGCGGTGAGGAGGGGCGGCTCGCCCGTCGCTCGGCGTTCAACTTCGTCGGCCTGGGCGCTGCGAACCTCTTTCAGTTCGGCATGGTGGTGGTGCTGGCCCGCCGGCTCGGACAGCACGACGCGGGGGTGTTCTTCGAGGGCTTCGCCGCCATCCGGCTGCTGTCGGTGGTTGCCTCGCTGGGCCTGGATGTGACCGCGGTTCGCTACGTGGCCATGCACCGCGCACAGGGCGATCACGGCGGCGCCGGTGCGGCGATCAGGCTGTCGCTGATGCTGGCCACGGCGCTGTCGGTGGCAGCGGCCGCGATCACCTTCGCGCTGGCACCGCAGATGGCCCACGCCTTCGGCAGCAGCGACCTGACTCCGGTGCTGCGGATCATGGTGCTGGCGCTGCCGTTCATCGTCGGCCAGATGGTGCTGATCGGCGCCACACGCGGCACCGGCGGCATGCGGTCGTTCGTGATCGTCGACCAGGTGCTGGACGGCGTGTTTCGGCTGGGAGCGATCACGATCGCGCTGCTGCTGGGCACCGGTCTCAACGGCGCCGCCTGGGCGTTCACGGTGGCGGCCGTGCTGACCACGACCGCGGCCATGATCGCCGCACGCCGGATCGTGCGCGAGCCGCTCACCGGCGCCGCGCCAAGGACGGTGGAGCTGCTGCGCTTTACGGGCTACCAGTGGGGCGCGGCGCTCGCCGGCGTCGGCCTGCTGTGGGCGGACACGCTGCTGCTGGGGCTGTGGCGGCCACCCTCCGACGTCGCCGTCTACTCGATCGTCACGCGCACCGTCCTGTTCGGGATGATGTTCATCCTGCCGATCGGCATCGCCTTCCAGCCGGTGATCGCGCGCCTGTACGCGATCGGGGATCGCGGCGCCCTGGCGTCGATGTACCGCTTCGCCACCAAGTGGTCGACGCTCGCAGGGTGCCCCCCGCTCCTGTTCCTGGCGATCTTCGCAACGCCCGTGATCGCGCTGCTGTACCCGAACGCCTACACCCGCGGCGCCTGGCCGATGGCGGTGCTGGCCCTGGGGCAGACGGTGAATGCAGCCACCGGGCCCTGCGGGCACATGGTGACCATGGTGGGGCGCTCGGACCTGGTGCTCGGCAACAGCGCCGCCGCGCTGATCATCAACCTGGCCCTGAACCTGGCGCTGATCCCGCCCTACGGCATGGTCGGCGCCGGCATCGCCTGGGGCGTCTCGATCGTGGCATGGAACCTGATCCGGCTCTACCAGGCCTGGCGGGTGCTGGGCATGCACCCGTTCGGCCCCTGGGTGGGCCGCACCGCGATATCGCTTGCCGCCTTCTGCGTAACGGCCGCAGCGGTGCGGCTGGCGCTCGAGTCGCAGTTGCCGCTGGTGCAGATCGTGGCCGGGGCCGTGGCCTCGTCGGCGGTGCTGCTGGCGGCGATGGCGGCCACCGGGCTGGTCGAGCGACACGACCTCACACCGGCCGGCGCACGCAGCCTGCTGGCGCGTGACGGCCCCCCCTGACGACCGCGCTCGGCGGCCGCCAGGGGGTGCTTCACCGCTACGAGGTCAGGAACATGCCGCTGTGCGCCGGCACGTTCAGCTGCGACACGCTCGCCCCGGAGGGCGTGTGGAAGGTCGCGGGCAACTGCACTCCTGCCGAGGAGCCGGTCGGGTTGACGACGACGATGCCTGCGCTGTAGCGGCGGTAGTAGACGCCTGCGCCGTTCGACGTCAGCGAGCCGCTGGGACTGCCGATCTTGACCTGGTCATCGCCGTACCAGGTGTTGCCGTTGTCGCTGCGATGGCCGGTGAAGTAGAAGTACTCATGGCCTTGGTTGGCCAGCATGAACGACGCCAGCGCGAAGCTGTGCCATGCGTTGATCTGCGCAGTGGTGGCCGTCGTCCAGGTCTTCGTCCAGCAGAGCGCCGACCGGCCCTTGGACTGGACGTCCTGGAGCGCGCGCACCGTCGCCAGCCAGCTGGCGGTGGATGGGTAGGCACTGATCCTGGCCGAAGCGTCCCGGAAGCAGCCCTCGAACTCGCCGGCCTCGATGCCTGATACGAGCGGTGAGGTATCGCTCCAGTACCCGGGGCCCGTGCGCATCCCGTTGATCAGCAGCGGGATGCCGATGGCGTTGTCGACGGTCTGCGCCAGCCCGGTCTCGGCGGCGATCCACTCGCTGGTGGTGAACACCTTGCCGGTGCGCGGGTTGACCGGGTTGCCGGAGAACCCGCTGAAGCCGTAGAGGCCCATGGAGTCGAGGTAGACGCCGGTCCATCCGGCCGCCTGCTGGGCCTTCGCGTAGTCGGCCATCCACGTGCGCACGGCCGGGTTGCCGACGTCGATCAGATAGGTGCCATAGCTCGACTTCAGCAGCGCTCCGGTTGGGGTGTGCAGCAGCCAGCTGGGGTGGTTCGCCTTGATCCAGGTGAAGTCTGAGCCGTACACCGACGTGCCCTTGTGGTACTGGGCCACGACGATGCCGGGCTTGGCGGCCTTCATGGCGGAGAGGAACGGCTGATAGCGCTGGGCGGCAACGACGATGTCGTAGCGGTGGGCGACCGTGACGGCCTCCGCCTTGGTGTCGACGCCACCCTTGCCGCTCGTGTCGAACAGCCAGTCGTGGACACCTGGTTGCGACGAGACGATGGCTCCGCTCGACGAGACGCTGAACAGGGTGAAGGCTGCGGCCAGCGCAGCGGCCAGCACCAAACGGACGGAACGGTTCATAGACGAGACCTCCTGGGGGTCGGGGAGCACGGATCGGTTCGCCTGCCCCAGACCTTGGCGTCCGGATGTTCGGGCCCTGTTAATGATCGGTGAGAGATGTGGAGGTTTTCTGGACCACCACGTGGGGAGCCGCCCGCAACGGCCAGGGCGAAGGTGCGTGGCGCCGGCCGGCGCCGCCGCGCGTCAGCCGGACGTCACGAGCAGGTCGCGCTCACGCAGCTGCTCGACGAATGCGGACAGCTCCTCATCCGCGCTGTCCGGTACATCCTCGGCCTCGGCCCGGACGGCCTCGGCCAGGCTCTGGAACGTCCGCTCCTGCTCGAGCAGCCTCCACACCACGCAGCCGAAGTCGTTGAGCCCGTGGTAGGCGCCCGACTGCAGGTGCAGCAGCACGCCACCCTGCTCCTCCTCCAGCGAGCGGAAGACGACGTCCGGGTTGCGGCTGATTCGAGTGGTGGGGTCGATCATGGGTAGTCGCTCCTTGTCAGTACAGGCCGAGCGTACCGAGTCGACGCTCGCGACGCATCGCCAGGCGGAAGGCATAGAGCCCCAGCGCCAGCGTGATACCTGACAACGGCACCAGCTTGGCGATGGTGATCAGCGCATCGTCCCACCCCGCGCCACCGATCAGCTGCGCCCGCATGCCCGTGATGGCGATGCCGATCGGGTTGATCCTGGCCAGGGGAGCGACCCAG
This sequence comes from Gaiellales bacterium, assembly GCA_045806525.1. Taxonomy (GTDB): domain Bacteria; phylum Actinomycetota; class Thermoleophilia; order Gaiellales; family JAICJC01; genus JAICYJ01. The sequence goes on from JBJMJD010000061.1 coordinate 11,606, forward strand.
GACGGGAACAGCGCCAGCGGAAAGTACGCACCTGACGTGAAGGTCAGCGCGAAGGCGAGGAACCCGATCGCTCCCGAGCCGCGCCGGAAGGTGAGCACGCCGGCCGAGGCGATCGATCCCAGTCCCCACACGAACGGGATGAACGCAGCCAGGATCAGCAGCGCGGGGATGTACCCGCTGGCGGCGAAGCTGACGTTGAACGCGATCGACACGATGATCAGAAATATGACCGTCCGGAAGGGGACGTAGATCAGGTCGTAGATGACCGAACCGAGCAGGACGACGCTGGCTGTGGTGGGCGTGACCATCAGCGACTCCAGCGTTCCCAGCGACTGCTCCTGCTGTATGGCGCTGACCAGCCGCGCCAGCCCCACGGCCATGAAGCCCGCCACGGCGATGCCGACGGTGACGTAGGCGATATACGAGGTGCGCCCGCCGCCGTTGATGTGGATCGGATGCACCAGCTTGGACACGAACGAGAACACCAGCGCCTGGGCGAACAGGTTGATCCAGTCGCTGATGATGGCTCCGCGGTAGCTCAGGCGCACCAACAGGTCGCGTCGCAGGAACGCCCCGAGCTTGGACGCCTCGGCGAGGGCGCCCGATCTCCCGTGGGTCACGTCCTGGCCGTCGTCAGCCGCAGGAACGACTCCTCCAGCTCGGAGCGCTGCTGCGCGCAATCGAGCACGACGACACCGGTGGCCGAGAGATCCGCCAGCACCTCGCCCAGCACGGCGTGCTCGGCAAGATCGAGCCGGAAGTGCTCGCGGTCGGCGCCGACCCGCGCCAGCTTTCCGCGATCGCCCAGCGCCGTTGCGGCCCGCGCGAGAGCGTCGTCGTCGAGCGTCGCCTCGCCGGTGCGCAGCCGCAGCAGGTACCCGCGCGCGCTCGACTTCAGCATCAGATCCTCGACGGTGCCCTGGAAGGTGGTGCGGCCCCGGTCGAGCACGGTGACCGCGTCGGCGAACCCGCGGATCTCGTCCAGCCTCTGGGTCGTCCAGATCACGGCGGTGCCGTCGGCGGCGATCGAACGTGTCAGATCCTGCACCCGCCGGGCACCCTCGGGGTCGAGCCCGTCGGTGGCCTCGTCGATCACCAGCACCGGTGGATCCATCAACAGGGCGCGGGCCATCGAGAGTCGCTTCTGCATGCCGTGACTGTATAGCCCCACCCGCTGGTCGACGGCCTCGCTCAGACCGACGTCGGCCAGTCGCCGGCGGGCACGCGTCAGTGCCTCCTTACGGCCGATCCCGTACATGCGCCCGAAGAAGGCGAGGTTCTCGAGGCCGCTGATGCGGTTGTAGAACGTGCGGTCGGCGGACGGGAAGAACCCGATGTGGCGACGTGCGGCCATCGGGTCCTGGCCGACGTCGATGCCGGCCACCGACACGTGGCCGCCTTCTGCCAGGAGCAGCCCGGTCAGGATCCGCAGGAACGTCGTCTTGCCGGCGCCATTGGGGCCAAGCAGAGCAGAAATGCGTCCGGCGCCGACCCGAAGGTCGACGCCGGACAGAACCTGCCTATCACCGAACGACCGGGTAACGTCACGAGCATCCAGGACAGCGCTCAGGGGGGTTGCGCCCCCGGATGAACTGCCCGTCAATCCGGTCAGAACGACAAGCGCTAGTTAGCTGGTCGAGCCGCCGTGGCTACCGCACGAATACTCGCCGAACTTGTCGGTCTCGCACACGATGTGGTCCTTGTGGACCTGGTGGCCCGTCTTGTTCGTGTGGATGAACGTGTGGTCGGCGATGGAACCGAAGTCCATCACCACCGGAGCTGCATACTTCACGGAGTACCCCCCTCTTCTAATCAGGAAAACTACGAAGCCAAGGCCACTATACCCCGAACCCCGGCTGTGTCAACCCTCATGATGACGAGTTATGAGGCCGCATGGTTGACTGGACAGAGCCGCGCCCATCACTACACTGAGGGAGGATGGGATCCCTCGCAGCACGACTCAGCAGGACGGGACCGGCTGAGCCGGATCGCGTCCGCCAGATGCTGGCCGCCGCACCGCATCGTGGCGGCCGACAGCAGGTGCGCGAGCACGGTGCCGTGGCGCTGGGTGTGTCCCAGGACGATGAGGTGGCCGACGCCTCAATATCGACCGGGAACGGCCTGGTTGCCGCGTTCTCGGGCAGGCTCGACAACGCCGCCGACCTGCGCCGGCAGCTGGCGGCGCACGGTCGAACGGCCGTCGGCGAGACGCCGGCCGACATCGTCGAGGAGGCGTTTCGCGTGTGGGGTGAGGGCGCCCCAGCCCGCCTGCGCGGACAGTTCGCCGCCGCGGTCACCGACGGCGAACGGATCTGGAGCTTCCGCGACCAGGTCGGATTTCGCGCGGTGTACTACCGCGAGGATAGCGTCGCAGTCCACCTCGCGAGCGAAGCGAAACAGGTTCTGGCGGGCGCGGGCATCCCTCGCGAACCCGATCTGGACGCCGTCCAGCACATCTTCTACGGGACCGGCCGAGGGGCCGACGCCGACTGTGCCGTCAAGGGTGTCAAGCGGATGGCCGCCGCCACCGTGCTGTCGCACGATCGCGGCGGTCGCCGACGCGCCGACCGCTACTGGGAACCGGAGCAGCTCGTGGAGACCGGCCGCTTCACCGCGGCCGAGGCCGAGCAGCGTTTCTCCGAGCTGTTCGATCAGGCGGTCGGGCGCTGCCTCACCGGGAACGACGGGGTGTCGCTATCGGGAGGCATCGACTCGCCGGCCGTGGCCGCGTTCGCGGCTCCCGGACACGAGCAGCGGTTCGGCACAGCGGTCGGGGCGCTGTCCGCCGTGTTCCCCGACCTGCCGAGCGTGGACGAGAGTGGCTGGATCTCGCTGGTGGCGGAGCATCTGGGCATGCCGCTGCACACCTACCGGCCTCAGGCCAAGGGCCTGGACGACGTGCAGCGCTGGGGTAACCTGCTGGACTGCCCGACGCCGATCGTCTCTGTGCCGGAGCTGGACGAGAACTACGCGCTGGCGCGCCGGCTCGGTCATCGCTCGCTGCTGACCGGCGAGCTCGCCGAGTACGTGATCGACAGCCGTGGGGACCTGGCCGGGCACCTGCTGATGCACGGCCGGCTCTCGGCCCTGACGTCGCTCGTGCGCACCCAGCGCCGCCGGGGAGCGGGATGGCCGTTCATCGCCAGGCAGTTCGTACCGTCGCTGGTGCCCGGTCGGATGGCCAACCGCTTCCTCAGCTGGCGCGGTGTCAAGCGTGCAATTCCCCCGCCGGACTGGATCACCCACCGCGAATTGACGACGACCCCGCGGCCCGACCTGCTGACGCCGGCGCGGCAGCGATGGGTGGACCTTCAGACCTCCTCCTTCGGCGGCTCCTCCGAGACTCTGGCCGCCGACGAGGTGGTGGCGGCGATCCACGGCCTGGACATCCGCCGACCGTTCGTGGACGTCGACCTGTGGGAGTTCTTCCTGAGCCTGCGAGCCGAGGTCAAGTATCCCGACACGCGCAGGAAGACACTGGTCAAACGCTGCCTACGCGGGCGCGTGCCCGATGCGATCCTCGACCGCAGGGACAAGACCGTGTTCGGCGAACATCTGCTCACGCACGCCGATTACGACGTCATGCGCCACTACATCGCCGACCCGCCGCACCGGATCACCGGCGTCGACTACCGGCGCCTGGCGGAGCGGCTCGACCAGGGCGGCTTCACGCTCTGGGAGTATTGCTGGGCGCGCGACCTGACCTCCGCCCACGCGTTTCTCGCAAACTGGTGAACACCTCCGCTCCGCAGACGTGTTTCGGGTTCTCCATCAGGACCATGATCGACCTGCGCTTTACGCGGCCAGGGGTCAGCGCCGACCAGATCGAGGTGGTCGAGATGCGCGGCGCCGAACCGCAGCACGACGAGCCGCCTCTGCTGAACTGGACGACGTCGGCGGGCGTGACGGGACGGCTCTACGGCGGCGGACAGATCTTTGACTTCTGGGCCGAGAACGTCGGCTGGTACCGGATCGCGCCATTCGACCGCACGATAGAGGTGCCGGCCGGCACCAACCCTTGGCGGCGCGAGATGCACCTGTGGGGGGTGCCGTCCATGGTCACGTTCACGCGCCAGGGCGACCTCTCTCTGCACGCCGCCGCCATCGAGCGAAACGGCCGAGCCGTGATCGTGGCGGCTCCGGGCAAGCACGGCAAGACCACGCTGGCGCTGGCGCTGCACGCCGCCGGCGCCCGCCTGCTCACGGAGGACATCGCACGTGTGCAGATGCAGCCGCACCCGTGCGTGATGCCGGGCCCAGCGCTGCTGCGGATGCGGTCGAACCCGGTTCTCCCGGACGGCATGCGACTGGTCGAGATGGGCGCCAGCCGGGCCTACCTGGAGATCGAGCCGGACCGCCGCGGCGACGGCGGTCCCGTGCCCCTCACCGCGATCGTGTTGCTCCACGTCGGCGACGGCCCCGATCTGCGCCTGGAGCGGATCGACGGCGCCGCCGCCATCCGCGACATGTGGGCGCTGGCATTCCGCGTCCCCGACACGGCCGACCGCACCCGCGCGTTCCAGCAGCTGGCCGACCTCACCACCACCGTGCCCATCCACCAGTTCCACAGGCCGTTGACGTTCGAGACGCTGCCCGACGTGGTTGCCCAGGTGATGGCGCTGTGCGACGAATGACCTCGCGGGCGCCGCTGCCGCTGACGCGGCGCGTCACACTGGCCGTCCGCATCGTCGCCTGTTACGCGCAGGTGCGGCGGCGCCTGTCTCGAGAGCCCCTGCCGGCGTTGGCTGCGAGCTTCGGCAACGCACCGGTGCGGTCAGGCGAGCCGATCCCGGCACGGCAGCTGGGCTGGGCGATCGACCGCACGCTGCGGATCGGGTCGCACCGCCCCCGCTGCATCTTCAACGCGCTGGTGCTGTACCGGCTGCTGCGTGAGCAGGGCGACCCGGCGGTGCTGGTGGTCGGCCTGGCGGAGGCCGCGATCAACAAGGACGCGCACGCGTGGGTGGAGCTGAACGGGATGGACGTGGGGCCGCCACCGGGCCGAGCCGGGCACGAGCCGATGGCCAGGTTCACGTGAAGTCCACCGTGTTCGAGCTGCTGCGGCGCTGCACCGTCGAGCACGACTGGAAGGTCGCACCCCAGGGCGTCGATGCGCTGCTCGCGGGCGCCGCGCCGCGGCTGGTGGGCAAGGCGGCGGCCGACCACGGTGTCGCGAACCTGGTCTTCCTGAGCACGCGTGAGATGCCGGCCGTCGACCCGGAGCTGCGCTCGTTGCTGGGCACGGTCTATCAGCTCAACCTGACCCATCACATGAAGGTGATCGGGGAGCTGACCGCGCTCGCCGGGACGCTCGACGCCGCCGGCATCCCGTTCATGGTGGTGAAGGGCCCGGTGCTGTCGGAGGTCGTGTACCCGCGCAACGACATGCGTTCGTACGGCGACCTCGATCTGGTGATCGACCGACGGGTCTTCGGCGACGCCGTCACCGCGCTGCTGGAGAGCGGCTGCGACATGCTCGACCGCAACTGGCGGGTGATCCGCCGCGAGATGCGCGGCCAGGTGCACATGACCGCGCGCTTCGGCACCTCCGCCGACGTGCACTGGCACCTGATCAACCGCGCCTCGGTGCGCGGCAGCTTCACGATCGACATAGACGAGCTGTTCGCGCGGGCACGGCGGGTGTCGCTGGACGGGCCCAGCGTGCTGACGCTCGACCCGGAGGACACGCTGATCCAGCTGGCGCTGCACGCGGGCCTGTCCGGCGGTGTCAAGCTGGCGTGGCTGAAGGACATCGAGCGTGCCTGCGTGGCCCCGGAGCTGGCGTGGGACGAGGTGGTATCCCGGGCGCACCGGTTCGGAGCAGCCGAGGTGGTGGCGGTCAGCCTGCGCCGCGCACGGGACCTGCTGGGCGCCGACGTCCCGTCCGAGGTTACCTCGGCGCTGGGCGGTAGCCGCGTGTGGCAGGGCATCGTGCTCAGCAGCGAGCGGCTGTCGCCGGCCGGCAGGCCGCCGAATCAGCCGTCGCTGTCTCGTGCCGTCACGCGCGCGACGCGGAGCGGCCTTCGCACCAGCCTGCGGGCGCTGGTCGCACGTCTCGGCGACGACGTGGCCGACCACGGCGGGCGGCTGTTCGGCAGGGGCCGCGCCATCCTTGCATCGGGCGGCGACGAGAGCGACCGGATGGCCTACTTCGAGGCGATCCAGTCGGGGCGCACCGCCGCCTGAACGCGGCGGCTCAGTCCCGGCCCTGCGGCAGCCCGGCATACACGGCCTCGACCTGCTCGGCCACGTCCGCCCAGCTCGGCCAGTGCAGATCGCCGGGGATGCCGACCCGGCCCGGCCACGGCAGCCGCTCGATCGCCTCGCGCAGGGCGCGCTCGTCTCCGGGCGGGACGAGCTGCACCTGCTCGGCGGGGACGGCGCCGTCGACCTCGTGCACGGCCGGGATGTCGCTGGCGATCACCGGCATGCCGTACCAGAGCATCTCCAGCAGCGAGAGCGGCAGGCCCTCCTGCCGGGAGGGCATCACGTATGCGCCTGCGTTGCTGCGCAGCTCGTCCAGCGCTTCGCCGCTCTGGAAGCCGAGGAACGTGATCCGCTCGTCGCCGGCCGCCTGCTGCCGCAGCGCGGCCACGTACTGGTCGGAGTGGCTGGCGCCGCCCACGATCGCGAGCCGGTACTGCGTATCGCTGGCGCGGAGCGCGCGGATCAGCACATCGCAGCCCTTCTCGGGCACGAGCCGGGCCAGGAACATCAGGTAGCGGCCCGCCTCCAGGCCGTGCTCTGCGAGTGCCTCGCCGGGCGGCCGCACCGATAGCGGGTCGTTGCCGTTGGGGACATAGTCAACCTCCCTCCCGTGGCTCTCCTGCAGGTCGTCCTGGATGTAGCGGGCGACCGAGATCACTCGGTCGGAGTAGCGGCAGGCCGTGGCTTCACCGGCGCGCAGCATCCGCCGCGCGAACCCTGCCCACTTGTCCTTCTTGTAATCCTGGTCGTGCACGGTGGCGCAGATGGCGCTTCGGTGCGGAAGCTTTGCGAGCGGGATCGCCAGGCTCGGGCCGACGCCGTGGAAGTGGATCACGTCGTAGCCGCGCAGTCCCGACTCGACCGAGCACACCGCCGAGTGGGTGATCGCCTCGAGGTTCTTGCTGGGGATGCACGGGCGGCGTACCAGGTGCACCCCGCGTGCGGCTGCGGTGGGGTCGCCGTAGCGGCCGCGCATGAACACGGTCACGTCGTGGCCGCGTTCGGCCAGCCGGTCGGAGAGCAGCCCGACGTGCCGCTCGATGCCACCGAAGCGGGTGACGTTGGTCTTCTGGCCGACCATCGCGATCTTCATGCCGCCTGCTGCCTGCGCTCGCGGGCACGGTCGTAGATTGCCAGCACGTCCCGCATGTGCCGGTCGGGCGCGTAGCGGTCCTGCGCGCGCTCGCGGCCGGCCCGTCCCAGCCGCAGTGCCAGCTCCGTGTCGGCGTCGAGCCGCAGCAGCGCCTCGCGCAGGGCGGCCACATCCCCCGGCTCAACCAGCAGCGCCTCCTGGCCGTCGCGAGCCAGCTCCGGAATGCCTCCGACGCGGCTGGCGACCAGCGGTCGCGCGCTGGCCATGGCCTCCAGCACCACAAGCGGGCAGTTCTCGGGCCAGCGCGATGGCACCACGATCGCGCGTGCCTCGCGGATCAGCGCACGCAACGGCTCGCCGGCGACATGGCCGAGAAACTCGACCGGCGCCCGCAGCCGCTCGGCCAGCGCCTGCAACCGTGCCCGCTCGGGACCGTCACCCGCGATCGCGATGCGCATGCTGGTGCCGGCCGCGGCCTCGATCAGCGTCTCCACGCCCTTCTCGTGGGACAAACGCCCCAGGTACAGCATGTGGGACCCGGGCTCCTGGCTGGGTGTGAACTGGTCAGGGTCAACCACGTTTGGCACGGCGATCACGCGGTCGGCGGGATAGCCGCCCGCCAGCAGCTTGTCGCGCAGGTACGAGCTGGGCGTCACGAACACGTCGATGCCACGATCCCACAGCCGCAGCCGCCGGTGCAGCCAGGTCTCACCGGCCACGAGCGCGCTTCCCGCCAGCGACCCGCGCTCACAGCGCAGGCGCACCGCATTCTGAAAGCTGCCCCCAACACAGCGCTCGCACATCGTGCCGTGGCTGGTGAGCGTGTACACCGGGCACACCAGCTTGTAGTCGTGCACCGTCATCACCACCGGCACGCCGGCCGCCCGCAGGGGTGCCAGCAGCGACGGCGACAGCTGATGGTAGATGTTGTGCAGGTGGGCGACATCGAAACGGGGCTCGGCGGCGAGCAGGCCGCCCAGGCGCGAGCGTGCCTGCGTCGAGTACACCATACGGCCCGCCACCCGCAGCCGCTGGCGCACCGACGCCGGGTTCTCGAAGTCCACCTGCGAGACGTACCAGCGCTCCGTCGGCGAGGGCAGGTTGCGAGGATGGCGCATGCCGAAGTAGCGCACGGTCACCCCGCGGTGCTCGAGCAGCCCCGCCAGCCGGTACATGTAGAGCTCGGCGCCACCCCTCTCGTGCAGGAACTTATTGACCATGAGCACACGGTCGAGACCGGCCCCCTGCATCGAGGTCACCGTTCCGCCGGTTGCAGCTCGACGCGGCCTGCTGCGTGGCCGACGGCGGCCACGGTCCAGAACGTCCCGGACACCGCCACCTGGGTCATCAGGTTCGAATCGGCGCTCATCAGGATGTAGGCCGAGGCGGCGACCAGCGCCCCCAGCGACAACGCCTCGAGCACGCCGTCGCCACCCTTGCGGGCACGGCGGTAGCTGCGCCGGCATCCCGCCCACATGCCGAACAGCAGCCAGCAGAAGAAGATCAGTCCCGGTACCCCCAGCTCCACCACCGAGCGCACGAAGTCGCTGTGGGAGTGGGCGCCCGCCACCACGTTCACGCCCTGCCCCTTGGTGGCGGTCGTGTCCTCGACGATCGACTTGAACCCGTTGCCCAGCACCGGGTCGTGGTAGACCTTGGGCAGGTTGGTGCGCCACAGGTCGAGGCGGGCACGCAGCGAGTTGCCGGGCCCGTAATGGGTGCGGCCGGCGGTGAGGTCGCTGAAGCGGTGGACGGTGCTCGGCACCGCCGCCGCCACCAGCACCAGCACCAGCGGGCCGATGATCAGCAGCGCCCGGTAGCGCACGAGTGCCAGCACGAACAGCCCGAACAGGAAGCCGACCCACCCGGTGCGGGTGTAGGAGGCGACCAGCGCCCCCAGCACCAGCGGCGACACCAGCCAGAGGATCCACCGGTAGCGCAGCTGCTTGCAGAGCATCAGCGGCACCATGAACGCCAGCATGAAGCCCATGAAGATCCCGAACGGATCCGGCTGCAGGAACGTGCCCGCGGACCGCCCAACCAGTCCGATCACCGTCGATCCGCCGTGGTCGAACTGCCACAGCGCCAGCAGCGTGGGGACGATCAGGGATGCCAGCAGCGCGATCGTCATCCACTTCAGCGACCGGCGATCGCGGATCAGCGTATAGGCCGCCAGGTACAGGACGACAACCGACAGCAGCCGCAGCGTCTCGGTGATCGCGCCGCCCTTGGACGGAGCCACCGCGATGCTGAGGATGGCCATCGTGGCCAGGCCCAGGTAGGGCACCATGCTGGGCGCCTCCCGGGCTCGTGACCAGTTCTCGAGCAGGTAGGCGCCGCCGACGGCGATGAACACCAGAGCCAGCGCCGAGGCCGGGTTGAGGCCGATGCCACCCACGTTCGCCAGCGACCGGTCGGCCCAGAGATCCATGCTGGGGCGCGCGATCACGATCGCGTACACGCCGAAAGCGGGCCGGATCGCGAACACGACGGCGAACACGATGCAGGCGGCGGCGGCCAGGAACTCGCGGCCGTCGCCCAGGGCAACGGCCACCAACGTGGTGACCACGCCGACGGCGGCGACCGCCGCCCAGGTGGCGTCCCCGCCCGGCCGCGGCCCCAGCCAGGGTGGCCGCAGCGTGCGCTGGTCGACCGGTGAGACGTAGACGCCCACGGCTACTCCAGGTAGCCGAGGGCCCGAAGCGACCGCTCCAGGGTCGCCTCCTCCTCGGCAGACAGCGCGGCCTCGTCGTCGGCCGCGCGTTCCTGGTAGCTGCCGGCGCCCTCGCGCACGGCCACCCCGTCCCGCAGCGCCTCGGTCATCACCGCGCCGTCCGAGTCGGACGGCACCGGCCGGCGCAGCAGCGCCAGCAGCGTTGGCGCCACGTCGACGATGCTGCGCTCGCCGAGGTCGACCCCGGCGGGAACGCCGTGGCCGGCGATGGCGAAGATCCCCTCCATGGCGTGCACGCCCGAGTAGCCGTCCAGGATCTGCTTGGGCACCGGCTCGAACAGCTCGTCCAGTCCGGACGCGCCCTTGTAGGCGGGGTCGAACAGGGCCACCACGTCGGGTGCCTCGTCGAGGTGCGCACCCGAGTACAGCTGTTCGCGCCGCCTGGCCCACTGCACCACGAGCGCGCCGGTGGCGGGATCGCGCAGTCCCTCGAGCGCGGCGATGACGCGGTCGCGCACCTGCTCATACTCGGCGCCGGGCTCGACGGCGCCCTGCTCCTGGCGGCCCCGCAGGTTCACCACGATGCCCTCGGCGGGCGGGTAGAGCGGGATCCGGTAGGCCTGGCTGCGCGTCCAGTCGACGCGGCTGAGGCCGGTTGCGCGGGCGGCCACCCGATCACGAGCGCCGGCCGGCAGGCGGCCCAGCGTGCGCCGCAGCACCCGCCGCAGCGCCGGCGCGCGGCGCAGCGCACGGGTCACGTGCTCTCCCCGTCCGGCCTTGCCGCTCGCGGACAGCAGGCCGGCATCGGCCAGCAGTCGGTCGGTGCGCACGAACGTGCGCGGATGCGGGCCGAAGCCATGATCGGAGACGACCGCCACCGCACCCTCGTCGCCCATCAGTTCACGGGCCTCGCCCACCATCGCATCGATGCCACGGTACATATCGAGCAGCGCCTCGCGCAGCGGGTGGCCGGGCTGGTCGAGGTACTTCCAGAGCCGGTGCTGGGCGAAGTCGGTGCTCTGGAACACGACCACCAGCACCTCCTGCCGGCCCTCGCGCAGCCAGCGCATCACGATCTCGCGCTGCTGATCGATCAAGGCCAGGCAGCGATCGGCCAGCTCACGCTCGGACAGCTTGCCGATGCGATCGGCGAAGTCCAGCAGCGGCGGAAGCTCGTCCGCCAGGCCCGGCGGCTGGGTGTGGTTGCGGTCGTAGTCGGGCAACGGGAAGCCCGCCACCATGCGGCCGTCCACCTCCCAGGCCGGGTAGGTCATGGGCACCGACAGGATCGCGACCGGCGCCTCCGCCTGGTCCCAGAAGGCGGCGCCCGACCAGCGCCGCGAGGTGACGAAGTCGCGGCCGTCTTCGAACGATGATGAGTGGCCGGCGCCCCACAGCCGGCTGTAGCGCTCGATCCCGAGCGTGCGGAAGTCGAACATGCCATGCCGGCCGGGGTTCCAGCCGGTCATCATCGACGGCCAGGCGGCCGCCGTGATCGGCGGGACGGTCGAGATCAAGGTGCCGGAAGCACCCTGCTCCCGCACCCCGGCGATGTTCGGAAGGTTCGCGTCGGGGAGCCCGATGACGGAATCGGTGCCGCCGTCGAGCCCGACCACCAGCAGCCGGGCCATCAGCTGGCCGGTACCTCGATGACCTGGTGCACGCGGTTCGGCTCGAGCCTGAGCTCGCCCGCCGCCGGCACGGAGCTGCTGGTCGGCGCGCGGTCATAGCAGATGTGCAGCGGCCGCTTGGCGACGCGCTGGATCAGCGACACGGCGGAGCCCAGCGGGTTCCAGCGGGTCGCACCCGGGCGCACGGTGAGCAGCACGATGTCCGAGCACGCGATCAGCGGCAGCGCCTCGGAGTCTTCGAGCACGGCCGGCGTGTCGATCACGACCACCCCTGCCACGTCGCGCAGATCGCGGACGATGCGCTCGACCCTCGGCGCCGAGAACAGCGTCTCCGGCTGCGCGTTGCTGGTGCCCTCGGGCAGCCACATCAGGTTCTCCTCGAGCGCGATCAGCGGCATGGAGGTGGCCGTCCCGTCGAGCAGGGCGGACAGGCCCTCCTGCTCGCGCACCGTGCGCCCGCGCAGGTCAGCACTGACCAGGATCGTGGCGGTGCCGACGCCGGCGAACGTGCGCGCCAGCGCAAGCGCCAGCCCGCTCGCGCCCTCGCGGCGCGTCGCCCGGGTCACGGCGATCACCGCCAGGCGGGTACCCATGCCGGACAGCTCCAGCTCGGAGCGCAGCAGCTGGACGGAGGCCTGATCGACCTGGGAGTGGATGTCCACGACGGGGACGCCCACGACCTCGATGTCCTCGGGACGGCGGACGCGATTGTCCAGGCGACCCATGATCAGCGCCACCAGGGCGAAGAACGCGACTCCGGCAAGGAACCCGCCGATCACGGCGAGGATGGTCGGCGGGCCGCCGGCCGCAATCCGCTGCGGCGTAACCCTCCCGCCTGAATCGAAGCTGCTCGTGAAGTTGCCCTTCACGCTGCCCAGGGCCTTTGACAACGAGCCTTCATTGCTGATGAGGCGCGGAGTCTGCGGCGTGACGGTTCGAAGTTGGTTGATCACGCCCTGGATCGCAACCTCCTCCCGACTCGCTCGCTGGGTCAGGAGCGCCGCGGTGTAGGCCTTGAGGACAGCGACGGTCGCCTCAGAGTTGGAGCCACCGGCGTAGTCGAGGCGCACGCTGTTGGTGGTTAGCGGCGTCATCGTCAGATTCGCCACGATCTGGTCGCCGGTCGGCGAGCCACCGAGGTGGTTCGACGCAGCGCTCCCCGCGACCGGGTTCACGAAGTCGTCGGGCGACCAGTCTCCGTAGTACTTCGGATTGTTCGACGCCAGCGCGTAGCCAGGGCCGTCAGTGCGCGGGACCGCGGTGACATCGTTGATCCCCAGGTCGGCGCTGGCGACATAGTGTGGCTTCTTCCCGCTGGCCACCACGAACGCCAGCCCCGCGAACAGCACCCCACCCAGCAGCAGCAGCCACCAGCGCTTGGAAATCAGCCGCAGAGAGCGGCGAAACGTCAGTTCCGGCTTCACG
>JBJMJD010000062.1:0-18394 GCA_045806525.1 Gaiellales bacterium
CGCGGGGGACCACCGTGGCCCGGGAATACCCCACGCCCGAGTGCAACATCCCGTGCGACCTCGGCGGGGTTTCGACTGCGTCCAGCTCCTGCACGTCGTTGGGCACGATCAGGCACGTGACGGTGCGCTCGGCGATCGCGATCCGCATCGCCCGATCGACCAGGTGGCGCATCTGGTCGGGGCTGGAAGCCATCTGCAGGTACTCGCGCGCAACATCCTTGAACAGCGTCTGCAGGTCGACCTCCTGCTGGTAGTCGCCGCCCAGGGCCGAGAGCGCCTGTTGCCCGACGATCGCGACGACCGGCTGGTGATCCATGCGCGCGTCGTAGAGGCCGTTCAGCAGATGGATCGCGCCCGGCCCGGACGTGGCCAGGCAGACGCCGGGACGCCCGGTGGACTTGGCGTGCCCGCACGCCATGAATGCGGCCATCTCCTCATGCCGCACCTGCACGAAACGCGGTCCGTCGCCGCCGGCGCGACCGAGCGCGCCCATGATGCCGTTGATGCCGTCGCCGGGGTAGCCGTAGATGCGGTCGACCCCCCACTCGGTGAGACGGCGGATCAGGAAATCTGAGACCTTCGGCATCGGGCTGCTCCTTCGGGCGCGGTGAACGCCGACCGGCCAAGCGGATGCTCCCGGGTCGGCACCGACGCCATGCCCGCGAACAACGCCGCCAAAACGCTCGTCAACGGTGATTGTGGGCGGGCTTGCATGCGTCGCGGCGCCGCCCTGCGGCGTTTGACCGGCGGCGGCATCGGGCACTGAGAGGAAGTCATGCAGGGCTACTCCGCGGACCCGAAGCCACTCAAGCCCTATGCGGTGATGGTTGGGGTGTTCAACGTCGCGCTCGGCACCGGCCTGCTGGTGAGCCGCGACCTTCCCAAGCGCTCCTCGCTCACCGACGTGCTGCTGCTGGGCGTGGCCACGCACAAGTACAGCCGGCTGCTGACCAAGGACCGGGTGACGAGTGTGATTCGAGCGCCGTTTGTGCGATACCTGCGCGACGCCGGTCCCGGCGAGGTCGAAGAGGAAGCGCGCGGCGGCGGCGTGCAGCACGCGGTCGGGGAACTGCTTGTCTGTCCCTACTGCGCCGGCCTCTGGATCGCCACGGCGCTTGGCTTCGGGCTGGCCTGGCAGCCCGGTCGCACCCGGTTCGTGCTCAACGTCGGCACCGCGCTTGCGATCTCGGACTTCCTCCATCACGGGCTGAAGGCAGCGGAGGAACGATCGTGACCCTGCGGGGTGCGCGGGCGCCCGGGGTGGTCGTCGTGACCGGGGCGTCTGCGGGGGTCGGCCGCGCGGTGGCGCACGAGTTCGCTCGTCGCGGCGCGGCGGTGGCACTGCTGGCACGGGGCGAGCCCGGTCTCGAGCAGGCGGCTAACGAGGTGCGTGCCCTTGGTGGACGTGCGCTCGTGCTGCCGACCGACGTGGCCGACGCCGCCCAGGTCGACGCGGCCGCCGACCGGGCGGAGGCGGAGCTGGGGCCGATCGACGTGTGGGTGAACGACGCGATGGCGACCATCTTCGCGCCCGTTTCGGAGGTGCGAGCCGACGAGTTCCGGCGTGCCACTGAGGTGACGTACCTGGGAACGGTGCACGGCACGATGGCGGCGCTCCGTCGCATGCGGTCACGGGATCGCGGCACGATCGTGCAGGTCGGATCGGCGCTCGCGTACCGTGCGATCCCGCTGCAGTCGGCGTACTGCGGCGCCAAGTTCGCCGTGCGCGGATTCACCGACTCGGTGCGCACGGAACTCCTGCACGAGCGCAGCCAGGTGTGGATCACGATGGTGCAGCTTCCCGCGATGAACACGCCGCAGTTCTCCTGGGGCCGGACACGGCTTCCCGAGCATCCGATGCCCGTGCCGCCGATCTTCCAGCCGGAGGTGGCCGCCCGGGCGGTCTACTGGTCGGCCACGCACCGGCGGCGCGAGCTGATCGTGGGCGCTCCTGCGCTGAAGGCCATCCGCGGCACCCAGATCGCCCCATCCCTGGCCGATCGCTATCTCGCCCGCGACGGGTACCGCTCACAGCAGATCACGGGCGTGCCGGTGTCGCCCGATCGACCGGACAACCTGTTCGAACCGGTACCGGCGGTCGCGGCGACGCACGGCCGTTTCGACTCCCAGGCGCATCCGACCAGCGTGCAGCTGTGGATCACCACCCACCGCCGGCTGGTGACGGCGGCCATCGGCATCAGCGCTGCCGCGGTGCTGGGCGCCATTCGTCGATGACCGGCACGTGCGTTAGGCCCGGCCACGGGGAGGCCGTCCGCTCCTCCTTCGATCGAGCCGAGACATGCACCATCGGGGTCGAGGAGGAGCTGCTGCTGGTGGACCGCTGCAATTCGCTGAGCCCGGTCGCCGATCAGCTTCTGACCGTTCTCGCAGACGATGGCCGGTTCCATCCCGAGCTCTCGCCCTCGCAGATCGAGATCGTGTCGGGGATCCACACTGATGCCGCCGGGGCGGTGGCGGATCTGGTTCACGGCCGCCGGCTCGTGGTCGACGCGCTGAACGGAGAGGCTCGGCTGGTGGGGCTTGCGGCACACCCCGTCTGCGATCTGCTGCCGGCGGTGTCGCCGGGACCCCGGTACGCCGCCATCGAGCAGCGGTACCGATCGGCGGCGCACCGCGCCGGGTTGGCCGCCGGCCTTCACGTGCATCTCGGGGTTCCCGGCGCCGACCGGCTGCTGGCCGTGTACAACGCGCTGCGCGGGCTGATGCCGCAGATAGCCGCCCTGGGGGCGTCGGCGCCGTTTTTCGCCGGACGCGACAGCGGTCTTGCCAGCATCCGGCCCACGCTCTCGGATGCGCTGCCGCGCCACGGCGTGGGGCCGGCGTTCGCCAGCTGGGATGACGTTGCCGACCTGCTGGCGTGGGGCGCTCGATCCGGAGCCTTCCTCGACCACGCCGAGCTCTGGTGGGAGTGCCGTCTGCATCCCGGGTTCGGCACCATCGAGGTGCGCGTCCCAGACGCGCAGTCGTCGACCGGCGAGGTCGAGGCGCTGGCCACGGTGGTGCACTGCATGGCGCGATGGCTGGCCGCCCGCCATGATGCCGGGCAGCCGCTGACGGCCCACGCGTCGCTTGCCATATCGGAGAACCGGTGGCGTGCGGCCACCGACGGAGTCGAGGGCGAGCTGATCGATCTCGACCGGATGCGGATCGCCCGCACGCGGGATCTGATCAACCAGCTGCTCGACCAGATCGGCGAGCACGCCGAATCTGCGGCCGAAATCCGCGCACTCGAGCGGGCCCGTCGCCGGCTGGACTCGCCTCACCCTCGTCGACAACGAGCGACGGTGATGCGCGGCGGCCTGGAGGCGCTGATCGCTGAGTCCGCCTACCTGACGGAGCACGGCGAGCATACGACCAGCCCGCAGCGGGTATCCGGTCGTCATGAGTGAGCAGCCCGCCGAGATCGTCCCCTACAGGGACGGCCCACTGGTGATCCGAGGCGCCTTTACGCTCCGCGACGAGCAGGGTCGCGAGATCGACGCGGGACGCCGCACCGTTGCGCTCTGTCGCTGCGGGCGCTCGCAGCTTCGCCCGTTCTGCGACGGCTCCCACCGGCTGGCCGGGTTTCGCGCCGAGGGTGGTCTAAGCGCCGCGGCCGCCCGCCGCCACGAGCTCGTGGCCGGCGCCGACGCCGAGCGGCACCGGTAACCACGATCGGCCGGCGTCCCACACCTGCAGCATGGCGCCGGCGAACCGCGTCTTGAGCTGGCAGGCACTCCGCGCGGGCGGTCCCGCGCGGAGCGCCAACCGGCTAGGCATTGCCGCTAGCTGTCGTTCCTCACCGTCTCCCGCGCCGACTCACGCAGCTGGTCCGCATGGACCTGCCCGGACTGCTTGGCGGCGTCGGTGGCCGCTTCGGCGGCATCCTGAGCGACCTGCTTGCCGTGCTCGATGGCGTCCGAGGCGACCTCGGTCACCTGCTCGCGCACCTGTGAGGCGGCGGGGCCGATCCGCTCCTCCTCGACCCGGGTCACTGGCAGCAGCGATCCAACCACGAATCCCGCCGCAACGGCGCCGATGGCCAGCCCCAGCGGGTTCTCCTGAGCGATACCGATCATCCGCTTGGATCCGTCCTGAGCCCCGCCCGCCGCGTCTCCCGCCGAGCCCATGACGGCTTCCTTCGCCGATGACAGCTTGCCGGTGACCGCGTCCTTCTTCTCAGACACCGAGTCCTTCATGCGTGACGGGACGTCGGCCTTGTACGAGAGCGCGGCGACCGTGTCCCCCATCCGCTCCCGGGTGTCCTCTATCTGTCCTTCGATTGCGCGCGTGTCTTCGCCCACTGGATGTCCTCCTTGACGGATTGCTTGGTGCGCTCCGGGACGGGAGCGCCGGTTTCCTTCAGCTCGTCGCGACCGCGCAGCGCCAGGAGCCCAGCAGCTGCGGCGTACAGGACGGTCGTGACCAGGCTTGCGAGCCACAGTGGCATCATGAGATCGAGCAGGATGATGATCGTCGCCATCGAGCCGCCGACCACCGCCATGCCGAGCACCGCCGCGCCGCCGAACATTCCGACGCCGAGCCCTGCCTTCTTACCCTTCTCTGTCACCTCCGCGCGTGCCAGTTCGATCTCCTGGCGGACGAGCTCGGAGATGTCACGCGTCAGCTCCTTGACCAACTCGGGGACGGACTCCTGACGCTTCTCACGTTCACCGCTGGCCAGGTCGAGGTCATGACTCACGGCTGGGCTCCCCGACCGCGTCCGTCATGCCGTTGCCGCCGTACACAGACGACTGGCGTGACATATCACCGTAAGCTGGACGATTCACCGACGTGTACAGACGCGCGGAGCGACGTCCGCTCGACGCCTTCAGCGAACGTGCCAGAGCGAGACCGGCGATCAGGCCGACTCCTGCCACCAGCCACGGCTGCCGGCGAGCGAAGTCCTCCGCGTCTGCCATAAGACGCTCGGGATCGACTTCACCCAGGTAGCAACTGACCCGCTCGGCGCGCTTCGCGGCTTCCTCGGCCAGGCGCGCCTGCTGATCGTTCCCGTCAATCCGCGCCTGCTCCGCGACCTGGCGGATCGTGTGTGACGTGGCGCCGATCTGACTACCCAACTGCGCGGACCGCTGCCCCACCTGGCGCTGCACGGCGCCGCGACCCTGCTCGACAGCATCGCTGGCTCGAGCCGAGATCACATCGTTTGCCTGGTCCATCTTCTCCGTGACCACTGACCCAGATGACTGTTCTTGTTGCATGTCGTTCCTTTCGTTTGAGGGCCCGAGCGAGTCGCTCGGCGCCTACGGACGTCCGGCGCTCGACCGCCGGCCGGCATGGTCAAAGCCGCTCCCGCCCTGCCTGGGACAGGCGCCTATCCGCGTTGGCGGGCGGAGCCAACTTGACCTTGTCCTTGGAGTACGGCACGACCAGCTCGTCGGCCGACTCGCGGACATCCTTCATCGGCACCAGACGGCGTAACGTGCCGAACAGGCCGGACTTCACAAGCGCGAACGCCCGCCCGTTCTCGCGAACCACCGACTCGATGTCACCGATCTTGTACCCGCGGTAATCGAAGAGCTCACGGCCTTCGAAACCTTCAATGCTACGCGTGCTCAACGTGGGTCCTTCCCGAAGATGGTGTTCGCCATAGCGAAATGCCTATGTCGATGTGTGAAGCCGTGTCCCATCTCCGTGGCCCGGGACGCGTACCGTCTCAGCCACCGTACCCGTCGAGGTCAATTCCAAACGTCCTCTTCCCGTTGTGAGCTTTCGGGCGGGTCAGCGCCGGGTCGGTGTATCGTCCGCCTCCGCCAGCAGTTCCTCCAGCCGCCGGAGGGCTCGATCGTTTCGCAGCTGCAGCGCGCCGTCGAGCAGGTGTCCCAGCCGGCTCACCGGCCCTCCGATCGGTACCTCCTCCATCGTGACCAGCGTGCCTCGCGAGAGCGGCTCGAGCGTGAGCGTCACCAGAGCGGTCAACAGCGGCCGGATCTTCGCTTCCAGCACGATCCTGTTCGGCGCATCCAGCTCGCGCACGACCGTGACGTCGTCGATATACAGCGGGCCGACGCCCTGCCTGTGAGAGAAACGGCTGCCGGGATGTGGCCACTGAGAGTCGATTGCGCGCGTCTTGGTCGCGCCCACGACCCACCCTGCGTACCGTTCCGGGTCGCTCAACACCGCGAACACCAGGTCCTGAGGGTATGGAACGAGTCGCAGGTTGGTCGCCACGGTGGCTGGGGTGCCCGCCGAGAGCAACGCCCAAACGCCGTCCGTTCGCGGATCGACTCGGGAGGGTACGGGCGAATGAATGGATGTCGACGCGATCGTGATCGGCTCGGGGCCCAACGGTCTGGTGGCCGCCAACGTCCTGGCTGACGCCGGCTGGAGCGTGGCCGTGCTGGAAGCATCCGACAGCCCGGGCGGGGCCGTGCGAAGCGGCCGGTTGACGGCGGACGGCTTCGTCAACGACCTCTTCTCGAGCTTCTACCCGCTGGCTGCGGCGTCGCCAGCCATCGTCGGGCTTTCCCTGGAGGACTGGGGCTTGCGCTGGATGCGTGGGCCGATGGTGGTTGCGCACCCGGCCCTGGACGGCAGCTGCCCGGCGCTGGGGACGTTCGAGCAGACGATGGCCACGCTCGAGTCGTCCGACCGGCAGGGTTGGGCGGAGATGATCGGCCTCTGGGACCGCGTCGGCGACACCGTGCTCACCGCTCTGACCGGCCCCTTTCCGCCCGTGCGTGCGGCGGCCACGATCGCCGGCCGGCTGCGTCTCGCCGGCACCATGGACTTCGCCCGGTTCGCGGCTCTGCCCCTTCGCCGCATGGTCGCCGAGCTGCGGCTGAGCCCGCTGGCCGCCCGGCTGATCGCGGGCAACGCGCTGCACGCGGACATCTCGCCCGAGGCCCCGGGAAGCGGGATGTTCGGCTGGCTGCTGGTCGGCCTGGCGCGCGGCGTCGGATTCCCCGTGCCGGAGGGCGGCGCCGGACAGCTGACTGCGGCGCTCGTCTCGCGGCTCGAGGCGAACGGCGGCCGCGTGGTCTGCGGAACGGCGGTCGAGCGGATCGAGGTGCGGAACGGTCGTGCGATCGGCGTGCGCACGTTGGCCGGAGACGTCGTATCCGCACACCGCGCCGTGCTGGCCGCGGTCGGCGCACCGCAGCTCTACGGGAGCCTGATCGAGCCACGGTGGGTGCCTGACGTGGTTTCCCGGCGCCTCGAGCGGTTTGAGTACGACAGCGCGACGGTCAAGGTCGACTGGGCGCTGCGGGCGCCGATCCCGTGGACGGCTGAGAACGCCCGCCAGGCGCCGACCGTGCATGTCGCCGACAGCATGGACGAGCTGACCCGAAACGCCGCGACGATGGCAACCGGGATGGTCCCGGCGGAGCCGTACCTGGTAATGGGCCAGTACTCGATGGTGGACGCGTCGCGGCAGCCTGCCGGCGCCGAGTCGGCATGGGCCTATACGCACGTGCCGCAGACGATCACCGCCGACCAGGCCGGCGTCGTCACCGGCAGCTGGGACGAAGCGGACGAGGCTGCGATGTGCGAGCGCGTCGAGCACCGGATCGAACGGCTGGCGCCCGGATTCCGCGACCTCATCATGGCGCGGCACGTCTTCACGCCGCGCACGATCGAGCAGGCCGACCGAAACCTGGTCGGGGGCGCCGTGAACGGCGGCACCGCCCAGCTGCACCAACAGCTCGTGTTCAGGCCGATGGCCGGGGTGCGGCGCTACTCGACACCGGTCACCGACCTGTTCCTGGCCAGCGCCAGCGCCCACCCCGGCGGCGGCGTCCACGGAGCGTGCGGCGCGAACGCTGCTGCCCTTGCGCTCTCGCTGAGGCGTCGGGTGGGGCGGGCCGTTGCATCGCGTCGCTGAGCGCCTTCGTCAGACGCTGCGGTGGTCGTGGCAGACGGCCTCGATGTTGTTGCCGTCTGGGTCCAGCACGAACGCGCCGTAGTACTGCTCGCTGTACTCGGGCCGCGGGCCGGGCGCGCCAATGCTCCGTCCCCCGGCCAGCAGCGCGGCGTCGTAGAACAGTCCGACCGTCTGCCGATCGGCGGCGGCGAATGCCACGTGAGCTCCGGTCGTGACCGTGTCCTGCCCGGTGCCGGCGGTCGGCTCGTGGATGGCGAAGTCTCCCGACTGGCCCTCGCCGAACACGATCTCGGCGCCACCGTTGGGGTCACGATCGGTCGAGGTCACGCGGAGGCCCAGCGGAGCGAGCGCGGACTCGTAGAACCTGCGGCTCGCATCGATGTCCGAGACGCGGATGTCGACGTGGTGGATGTGCTTCGGCACCCGGGCTGTCTACCCGGCTCGGATGCCCGTGAAACGAGCCGGCTACCACGTGCGAGGCGGCAGGTCGCCTGGTCCGATCAGGCCGCGTCGAGTTCGAGCCGGTCGTCGAGACCGAGCACCGCGAGCAGCGCGTCGACGACGGCCGGGTCGAAGTGGGAGCCGGCGCTGCGACGCAGCTCGGCCGTGGCCTCTCGCGTCGGGCGGGCCGGAGAGT
The DNA here is from genome assembly GCA_045806525.1 of Gaiellales bacterium. Taxonomy (GTDB): domain Bacteria; phylum Actinomycetota; class Thermoleophilia; order Gaiellales; family JAICJC01; genus JAICYJ01. Next base: position 8,484 of record JBJMJD010000062.1, read on the forward strand.
AGGGCCGGTCGGCCGTCATCGTCGCGTAGGCATCCGCGGCGGCGATGATGCGGGCCTCGATGGGGATGGCCTGCCTGGCGAGACCGTCGGGGTAGCCCTTGCCGTCGTGGCGCTCGTGATGGTGACGCACGGCCGGCGCCACCTGCCGCAGAGCGGGGATCCGGTGAACGATCTCGGCTCCGACAACGGAGTGCGTCCGCACGACCTCCGACTCGGAGGCATCCAGCGGTCCGGGCTTGTTCAGGATCTGCTCGGGCACGGCGAGCTTGCCGACGTCATGCAGCCATCCTGCCAGCCGGCAGCGAAGCGTCATATGACCGGGCAGCCCCAGTCGCTCGGCTGTCAGGCCGGAGAGCCGGGCGACCTCCTCCGCGTGCTCCTGCGGGATGCCTTCCCGCAGGCTGCACGTGAAGGCCAGGGCACGTGCCAGCTCGACCGCGTTGGGCGCGGCGTTCGGCGCCTCGGTGGTGCGTGTCTTTCCGGGGCGCAGCGAGACACAGTTCCGCCCGCGGTGCTTGGCCTCATACAGGCAGCTGTCCGCCCGTTCCAGCAGCGCATCCAGTGTCGCCCCGTGGTCGGGCGCGAGAGCGCCCCCGACCGAGATCGTGAGGTCGAGGTGGACGTTGTCGCGCACGATCGGCGAGTCGCTGATGGAAAGGCGGAAGCGCTCGGCCCGCTGGACGAGCTGCTGCGCCGAGCAGGCGCCGGGCAAGAGGATGGCGAACTCCTCACCGCCCCAGCGCGCAAGGACGTCTCCGGGTTCGAGACCCGCGCTCAGCCGCTGGGCGAGGTCGATCAGGACGGCGTCGCCCACGGCGTGGCCGTAGGCGTCGTTGATCTGTTTGAAGTGGTCGGCGTCGAGCAGAAGCAGGCCGCACACGGGGGCGTCTCCTGCGAGCATCTCCGTGGCGATCTGGGCGAAATGGCGCCGGTTGAAGGTGCCCGTGAGCTCGTCGGTGCCGGCCCGCACCTCGGCGTCGGCACGAGCGCGCTCCAGCTCGCGGTGGGCGATCTTCATCTCGCGCATGCTGCGCCGCAGCTCGTCCTCGAGCCGCCGCCGCTCGGTCACGTCGGACACGATCCCGCTCACCTCGAACGTGCCGTCCGGGCGCGGCCGGCACGCGCCACGGTCGTGCACCCAGCGTGTGACCCCGTCGGCCCCGATCAGGCGGTACGTCACCTCCGAGTCCTCGCCCCGCGCGAGCGCGCGGTTGAACGCGTCGTATGCACGTCGATCGTCGGCATGCACGGCCGCGTCCCAGTTGGTCATCTCGGGGTCGGGCTCCGCGCCGCCGAGCAGCCGGTCGCCGCCAGGCCCCTGGAACAGCTCCTGCAGCTCGCCGTCCGGAAGCGCGAGCGCGAGATAGACGTGGGCACCTACGACGTCGAGCAGGCTGGTGAAGCGGTCGCTGGCCTCGTCGAGGCGGGCGGCGGCCTCTTCACGTGCGGTGACGTCGGAGATGATGCCCTCGACGCGGACGCTGCCGTCGGCCATGCGACGCGGGCGTGCGCGATCGCGCAGGACCCGCGTGGCGCCGTCCAGCCCGGCTACGCGATACGTCACCTCGGCGTCCCGGCCGTCCAGCAGGGAGCGGTTGAACGCCTCGTACTGGGCTGAGTCCGCGGCCACGATGCGCGACTCCCAGAACCGTCCAGCCTCGACGTCCGCCGGGGCGGAGCCGCCGATCAGGCCCTCGGCGCTCGACATCGACGCGTGGTGGACATAGCGCCCATCCGCAGTGATCGAGCCGGCGTAGACGTACTCCTCGAACAGATCGAGGATCCTGGCCAGCTCCACGTCGCGCCGGCGCCGGCTTCCCGGATCGGGGCTCCAGAGCGTGCGTGCAGCGTTCCACAGGCTCCGAATCCGGCCAGCGTGCGCCGACGCGCCGCTGGCGGGCACGGGTGAATCCTCGGCACTGCGTGGCAAACCGGTCATGGCCTTGCCTTGTCATCGGCGCAACTAACCGCCCGCTTGACCCGCCGCACCGTCCAGGCTGCAAGCCAGGCGGATCATCAGGTTCCGGGGTGCGTTTCGCGGACGGCGGCATGGGGCAGTCGTACGGAAGACCAAGTACCCGACGAGAGGAACCTGTGAACGATCCCCGAGAACTCTTCATGCACGAGCTGGGTGACATCCTCTATGCGGAACGCACGCTCGTGAAGGTGCTTCCCAAGCTGGCTCAGGAAGCAACTGACTCAACGCTCCGCGATGCGTTCGAGAAGCACCTCGGCGAGACCGAGCAGCACGTCACGAACATCGAGAAGGCGTTCGAGATGGTGGGTGAGTCTGCCAAGGCCGAGAAGTGCCCGGGCATCGATGGCATCAAGAAGGAGCACGACGAGTTCGTCAGCAAGGAGGATCCGAGCACGGACGTGCTCGATATGTTCCTGACCGGCGCCGCCGCGCGCACCGAGCACTACGAGATCGCGGCGTACACCGGGCTGATCACGACGGCCAAGGCACTCGGCGAGAACGACGTCGCCAAGCTGCTCGATGAGAACCTGACGCAGGAGAAGGCCGCGCTGGAGAAGGTCACCACCATCTCCAAGACGCTGGCCGGAACGATTCCCGCCAACGCGTAGTAGTCCGACGGCGGGGTTAAAGCTGAACCGGGGTGCCGCGCTCGCGGGCGGGGTGCGGCACCCTCACACGCTGCGGTCGAGCACCGTTACCCGCGGTCAATGGGGAGGCTTGCCACCGCCGTTGCCGTTCCCGTTGCCATTGTTGCCGTTCCCGTTTCCGTTGCCGTTGCCGTTACCCGCGGGAGGTTTGCCACCTCCGCCGGCGGGAGGTGGCGGCGGCGGCGGCGCCGTGTAGAGGTGGAACTGTGAGGTGAACGGCTTGTAGGCGCCGAGCGGTGCGGGGATGACGGGGAAGGACGTGGCGGGGAACTTGGCCGGCTCGGCGGCGAGTGCGGCTGTCATGAAGCTGTGCCAGATCAGTGCGGGATAGCCGCCACCGAACGACTCGGCCGATCCGACCGCGGGGATCATCGAGATCTCGCCTTGCGGGAAGCCCATCCAGACGCAGGTGGTGAGGTTGGGGGTGTAGCCGCAGAACCAGGCGTCGAGGTGCGCTTCGACGGTGCCGGTCTTGCCGGCCGCCGGGCGGTAGGGGCTTAGCGCCGCTGCGCTGCCGGTGCAAAGGCCGCTGGGGCAGGTGTAGATGTTGTCGTAGAGGATCTTGTTCATCTCCGACGCGGCCCAGCTGGGGAGCGCGCGCCGGCCGCGATTCTTGGAGGCGGGAGTGGACGAGATGGTGGCTCCGGTGGGCGCGGTCACGTCGGTGATCGCAAGCGGATCGTGGTGGATGCCGCTGGCGGCGAAGGTGGAATAGGCGCTGGCCATGTCCAGCGGCGAGACCAGGCCGGTGCCAAGGATGATGGAGTAGACCTTGGGCAGGTGGTCGGACCGCGGGATGCCGAGGTTGTACGCCATGTTGACGGTGCGGGTTGGGCCGATGTCGGCTGAGAGCCGGGCGAACACGGCGTTGATCGAGCCGTCCATCGCCACGTGCAGGTTGAAGTTGCCGGCCAGGTTCGACTCGGCGTTGTTGACCTTCCATATGCATGACGGGGCGCCGGCGCAGCCGGGGATCGGGTAGTTGAACGGCGCCTGGCTCGAGTAGTCCGTCGTTTCGGGGTCGATGCCGAGGTCGACCATGGCCGCCGCCAACCCGTACGGCTTGAAGCTCGAGCCGGCCTGCCGTCGTGCCTGTGCCGGCAGGTCGAACTTGGTCTTGCGGTAGTTGGTCGAGGCGTCGAAGGCCAGGATCTCACCGGTGCGAGGATCGATCGAGACCAGCGCTGCCGCCGGCAGCCCCGGCCGGTCCAGGTAGGCGTGGAACGCCCGCTGTGCGGCAACCTGCAGCTTCGGGTCGATGGTCGTGTCAACGCGCAGCCCGCCCGTGGCGAGTGCCGCGGCGCCGTAGCGCTTCGTGATCAGGTGCTTGACGTACTGCACGAAGTACGGCTGTTTGACCTCGCCGTAGGGATAGCTCGGGTGCAGGCGCAGGCAGCGTTTGGCGGCGTGGGCGCTGACCGTGGCGGGCGCGCCCGGCAGGCCGGCGCTGCAGACGCGCTTGCGGCCGACGGCCTGCTGGAGCTGGGTCGTGCTGATGTAGCCGATCGACTGCATGGCGGTCAGCACCTCGTTCCGGCGCACGAGCGCGGCCGCCGGATAGACGGTGGGGTTGTAGTCGGTGGGCGACTGCGGGAGGCCGGCGATCATCGCCGACTGGCGGATGTTGAGATGTTTGCAGTGGACGCCGAAGAAGGCCTCGGCCGCGGCCTCGCAGCCGTAGGTGACCGCGCCGTACTGGACGACGTCAATGTAGGTGCTGAGGATCCGGTCACGCGACCACTGGCTCGCCAACTGGTCGGCCAGGTATGCCTCCTTGACCTTGCGCGAAAGCGTCTGGGAATCGTTCAGATACAGCTGCCTGACCAGCTGCTGCTCGATCGTCGACGCGCCCTGCACGACGTGGCCCGCGTTGACGTTGTCCAGGATGGCGCGCAGGACGCCGACGTAGTCGACACCGCCATGCTGGTAGAAGCGCCGGTCCTCGATCGCCACTGTTGCCTCTTTGAGCCACGGCGAGATCTGCCTGGAGCTGACGTGAGTGCGGTTTTCCACAGAGGCAACGGTTGCCAGCTTTCCGCCGTAGCGGTCATAGATGATCGTGTTCTGGCCCGGATAGTCAGGCTTCAGCTTCTTCATGTCGAGGCCGTGCACCTGGCTGTAGATGTAGATTCCGGCCGTCACCGTGGCCGCGCTGACCGCCCCGCCGATGATCAACGCGCCGGCCAGCACCACGCTCGCCCAGAACGAGCGGCGGCTGCGGCGGCGACTCATCCGTCCCCGCTTGCGACGCCGCAGCGCGACGTGCGCCGCCAGTTCGTCCTGGTCGAACGGCGGCCGAGTCATGTCACCCACGCACGACACCCGGCCGTCATGGCATCCTCCCTACCGTCCGGGCGAGACGGCGCTTCAAACGCGCCCCGCGCGCAGCGGCCTACCCATGGTAACCCCAGCCGCCAGGGGTCGGCGACTATCGGCCGGCTCGGTGACTGACGTTACAGCGTCACGGTGACCGTTCAGAGCACGCCGGCTCGCCGTGGTTCTGGTCTCGTTAGCGGCAGAGGACAACGAGCCGAGTGCCGACAGGCATCGGCTTGTGCCCCCCGGTCGCCGTGGCTACGCTCTCGAACGTGGTCGAGCCGGCCCCCTCGCAGCACCCTGACTACCGCCTCGCCGCCGCGGGCAGGGAGTCCGCAGAGGATGAACGGCTGGATCTGCTCGAGCAGATCTACGATCCGATGTCGCGGCGGCGGCGCGCATTCGTTCAGCCGGGGTGGCGATGTCTGGAGATCGGGGCGGGGCGCGGTTCGATGGCTGTATGGCTGGCCGAGCAGGTCGGCCCGACCGGCCATGTTGTGGCAACCGACATCGACACCCGCTACCTGACGAGGCTGGACGTCCCCAATCTCGAGGTGATCCGGCACAGCATCCTCGATGACCCGCTCGAACTGCTGGGGGAGCCGTTCGACGTCGTCTGTTCGCGGTTGATGCTGTTTCATCTCAAGGGCGTCCAGGAGCAGGCGATCAGGCGAATGGCGGAGTGCCTGCGCCCCGGTGGCTGGCTGTTCGACGAGGATTGTGATTGGGGGACTGCTGCTCCCGTCGATCCTGGGCACCCGCGCTACGACGGCTATCAGCGGGTCTGGCGCGACGGCGACTGGTGGACTCCCCGCGGCTACGACAAGGCGTTTGGGCAGAAGCTGCCGGCGTTGTTCGAGCGCTGCGGGCTCCAGGAGATACGTAACGAAGCCTCTACCGAGGTGGTGCGGGGAGGGTCGCCGTGGGCCAGGTGGTGGATCCCGACCCTGGAGGTCATCAACGAGCTGGGCGGCGGCGACGAGGCGTCTCGGCGTGAGGTCGAGGTGATGAGCGAGGCGCTTGCCGATCCAACGCTCTGGCTCGAGAGAGAGGTTGTGCACGCCTGCTGGGGCAGGCGAGCTCTATAGCTCTCGGACGGCGACGACCCGTCGATCACCTAGACCACCTAGCATTCGGTCTGGTGAACGTAGGGCACGACCGCGTAATTGACGTTGTTGGAGGCAGGTGTGGGCAATGCCTAGTATCAGCGGGGACAGCGGAGCAATGAGCCATCCGCGTTCGGGCTTGACGACTGATTCCGAGATGCCGACACTGAGCGGCACATGGTTGATGATCGACTCGGTCGGCACTCCGTGCTCGTTGCCTCGCTCGGGCTGATACCCGGCGCGGTGGTCGTCATCGTACTCGCCGTGGGGATCGCCACCCCCGCTGTGTCGTACAGCCATGTACTGCTGTTGGTGGTCTTCTCGATCCCGTCGGTGGCGGCGTTCGTCCTTGCGTGGCTCAACGGGCGCAACCTGGTCCGAGCGATTGTGCTTTCTGTGGGCGCGCTGTTGATGGTCGGCGTGTGGTACGCGCTCTTGATCCTTCCAGCAGCAGCCGTGTGCTCGGTCGCTCGCGGTAACGCCTGCATGTAGCCCGGCCCGGTATGGAAAACCCTGGGGTCGCGACGGCACCTTGAGGTCTGCGCCGATACCGGGCAGGCGCAGCGAGGGTGCGCGATGCTTGAGGGAGCGGTGCGAGGCGTGTGGAACCTTTCCGAGCCTTCGGGCGTCTCCGGGGTATGTGGCGGAGTGTTGCGATAGGGGTGGTCCTTGTACCAGGGGTCGTCCTTGCTGGACTGCTGGTGGGCGGTGGGAGCGGGCGCCCAGTCGGCGACATTGGAGTGCAGTCACGAAGCGGACAGCTTGAGTTGCTACGGCGGTGCCTCACAGCGAACCGCGTGACCGTAACCGGGGTGTCAGGGAAGGCGTGGTCACTGACGTTCAAGGACGGCCCGTCCGTCGTCGTGCAGGTGCCTGGTTTCGGCAGCAACTCCGTCCAGGCGGTGCCGTGGACGTCCTACTCCAAGAACCCTGCGCACGACCTCCGGATCGTTGTCGACTGCTTCAAGACGACGCTTCGGTAGCCCCAAACTGGGTCTGAGGGAGGCGGCACACTCGGCTAGCAGCAACGTGGCACCGATCCGCAACATGATCACTGCGGTTCCGAGTCCACGATCTCGATGTAGCCCTCGGTGGCGTGCAGGCGGATGCGCTGCCCATCACGAATCCGCCGGGTCGCGTTGTCCACGCCGACAATGGCAGGTAGGCCGTACTCGCGTGCGATCACCGAGCCATGGGTCATCAGGCCGCCGACCTCGGTCACGAGGCCGCTGGCGGTGACGAAGGCGGGAGTCCAGCTGGGGTCGGTGTAGGCGGTGACCAGGATGTCGCCGGCCTCGAGGTCGGCGTCCGCCAGGTCGAGGACGACACGGGCTCGGCCCTCGACGGTGCCGGCCGAGGCCGGCAGGCCCACGAGCGCGTCGGCCGGCAGGTCGTCGCGGCGGTGACTCCCCATCAGGCACTCGCCTTCCGAGGTCAGGACGCGCGGCGGCGTCAGCGCGGCGTACGACCGGAATGCCTGCTCACGCTCGCGGATCAACCGGTGGTCCACCTGGTTCGTGCGCGCCACCTCGTGGAGCTCCTCGAACGTGAGGTAGAAGATCTCCTCCCTGTCACGGAGCACGCCGGCACCTACGAGGCGCTCGGCCTCTCGCAGCAGCGCCTGCTTGTAGATGAAGTAGCGGCTGACCATGCCGTACTTCGGATACTCGCGGTAGCCCATGAACGTCCGCACGAGGTCGATCCTGCGCTTCGCCTCGCGGGCCTTCTGCTCGCCGTCGGGCAGCGCCCGCAGGCGCTCCAGCAGCTGCCGCTCCTGTTCGCGGGCCTCTGCGGCGCCCTGCTCGAAGCGGCGCTTGCCGGCACCCGGCTCAAAGCTCCTGACGTTTCCGAGCATCAGCGGCACCAGCGTGGAGGGCCGCTCGCTCCAGCGCGGCCTGGTGATGTCCACCTCGCCGGTGCCGCGCATCCCGAACCGCTCGAGGTAGCCCTCGATCGCGTCCCGGGCCTCGGCCCCGCCCTCCATCGTCGCCAGCTCGTCCAGAAAGCTGTCATCGTCGCCCACCTGTTCGAGGAACTCGACCAGGCGCGGATGCGCTCGGATCACGTCGGCCACGTCCAGCAGCGCGAGCCCCATCTCGGAGGTGACGTTGTTCGGGACCGACTGCGAGAGCTTGTCCGCGGCGTTCTTCTCGCCCAGCCACGCTTCGAGCTGTTCGTTCAGCCACCAGGCGGCGTCCATCGCAGCCATGAAGGTCTGATGGCTGCCCGGTTCCATCAGCAGGCGCCTCAGCTCCTGCAGGTCCGCGAGGATGAACTCGAACAGCTCCGGCCCGGACCTGCCGCGGATGTCGTGCCGCAGGTGTGCGAGCGATTGCTGGGTCTCTGCGACCAGCTCGGTGACCCTGGCCGGATCGGGCTCGATCGGCGCCCGAGACGCGGCCGAGGTCGGCAGCGCCGCAGCTGGCGCAGCGCCGGCGCCTTCGGGCGGCGCGGGCAGGAAGTCGTCGCGCTCGATAACGGTCTCGAGCGCATCGCGCAGCAGCGGATCCCCCTTGCCGAACAGCTCGAGCAGGCTTGCCCGGCTTGCGGGCGCGGCGAGGATCTGCGTCACGTCGACGAACAGCCTGCCCCCGGCGATGCTCATCGGCCGCGGGGTGGTGAGCTGCCACATGGAGAGACCCAGCGGCTTCATCGGGTCGGTCATCATCTGCTGATGACCGACCGAGACGTACACGCGGTTTGTGTCGTCGCCGGCAGGCGGGATCGGAAACAGCGTGGTGATCGGCCGGCTCTGCACCACGAAGAGCGCGCCGTCCGCGAGGCACCACTCGATGTCCTGGGGGTAGCCGAAGTGCGCCTCGATCAGCCGGCCCAGACTGGCGAGCTCCACCACCTGCGCGTCGCTCAAGGCGCGCTGCTGCTGGCGCTCGCGAGCGACCGCCTGCTCCTGTGTGCCGCCCGCCGCCACGGCGTGGATGGCGAGCCGCTTGGCGGAGATCGCCCGCTCGACGACCTCCTCGCCGCGCACCTTGTAGACGTCCGGCGTGACGCGGCCGGAGGCCAGCGTCTCGCCGAGGCCGAAGCTGGCCTCCACGGACGCGACCTTGCGGTTGCAGGTGACAGGGTCAGCCGTGAACAGCACGCCCGCCGCCTCCGAGAGCACCATCAGCTGGATCACCACGGCCATGGAGACGTGCCGGTGGGCGATGCCGCTGCGCAGGCGATAGGTGACCGCCCGCTCCGTGAACAGCGAGGCCCAGCACCGGCTGACGTGCTGCAGGATGGCAGCCGCTCCCACCACGTTCAGGTACGTGTCCTGCTGTCCGGCGAAGGATGCGGACGGCAGGTCCTCCGCCGTCGCGCTGGAGCGCACGGCGTAGGCGGCGTGGTCGCCGAGCTGCGCGAGCCGGCGGCTGACCGCGCCGGCCACGTCGCTGGGAATCGCGACCGCCTCGATCGTCTTACGGACGTGCGCGCTGATCGTGCGGATCGCGTCGCGGTCATCCGGCCGGACCTGCGACAGCGTGTCGAGCAGGGCTGCAACCGACGGCGCCTCCGACGTCATCCGGCGGAACGCCTCGGTCGTCACGCAGCAGCCGGCCGGCACGCGGATTCCATCGAGCCTCGAGAGCTCACCCAGATGGGCGGCCTTGCCGCCAACCCGCGCGACCTGCGTCCGGTCGGTTTGCTCGAGACCAACCACGTAGCGGCTCACCCGCTCACATTCCCTTCGCGGTCATGCAGGCATCATGGTCCCGCGAAGAGCCCGCCGCGCAACTGGTGTGGCGGGTCGCATGGTGGTCGATGGAGCGTGTGGGCATCGGGCGGCCGGTGTCGTCTTCCGCCAATGTCTGACCGGCCGCCCCCTAGGATGCCCTACCGCCGATTCGTCTGGGAGCCAGC
>JBJMJD010000063.1:0-19204 GCA_045806525.1 Gaiellales bacterium
ACGCCGGCGCTCGACACGCCCACCTTGCCGACGATGCCGGCCTCGGTCATCGTCTCGACGCGGTGGCCTGATGCATGATCGATCGTCCAGCGCATCCAGCACGAAGCGAGGTCGTCGTGCCAATCCCAGGTCTGCACGCCGATCGGGGTGCCGGATGCGGTGGCGCTGCCGAGGCAGGCGATCGCCGAGCACTCGCTGCCTGCGCAGAGCAGCTCCGTGCGAGCGTTCAGCGCGCCGATCAGCTCCGTCGGCTGGCCGCTGCCCGATGCGATGCCCGCGATCTCGTCGGCCAGCTCGGGCGCGAACGCGGCAATCCGGTCGAGCGCCTCGCCGCCGAACGACATCACCTCGTCCCGGGACAGCCCAGCCGTGACGTGGAATAGCCGCAGGTAGATGTCGCAGTTGGCGGCGATGCGCTCAGCCTGGGCGGCGCCGAGGCCGCGCCCGCGGTCGCCCGCCGCCGATTCCGTCGAGTGGTGCGCGGGAATGCTCACGCGCTCAGAATACCCGTAGCGTGCGGTGGTCGGCCGGTCACTATCCTTGCGCGATGCGAGCGCTGGCCGGGGTCGATGTGGGCGGCACGTTTACCGACGTGGCACTGGTGCACGAGGGCCGGCTGACCGCGGTGAAGCTGCCGACCACCACCGGCGATCAGTCGCGGGCGGTGATCGAGGGCGTGGAGCGAGCGCTGGAGCGGGCCGGGCTGGGGCCGCGGGCGCTTGGCCACCTCGGGCACGGCACGACGGTGGCGACCAACGCGCTGCTGGAGCGCCGCGGAGCGGTGACCGGGTTCGTTGCCACGCGCGGGTTCGGGGATCTGCTTGCGCTGGCGCGGCAGACGCGTCCGCTGCTCTACCGGCCCTGCGTGGCGCGGCCGGCGCCGCTGCCCGAGCTGACCGTCGAGGTGGACGAGCGCATGGGGCCCGACGGGGCCCTGCGGTCGCTGGACGAGCGGTCGCTGGAGCGGGCGGCCCGTGCGCTGCGGCGGGCCGGGGTGGAGGCGGTCGCGATCTGCCTGCTGCACGCCTACGCGCACCCGCAGCACGAGCGCCGGGTGGCAGAGCTGCTGCGTGAGCGGCTGGAGGGCGTGTTCGTGGTCGCGTCGCACGAGCTGGCGGCCGAGTACCGCGAGTACGAACGCGGCTCGACCACGTCGATCGACGCCTACCTGGGGCCGTCGGCCGGCCGTTACCTGCGATCGCTGGGCGAGCAGTCGGCGGCGCATGGGTTGCCGCAGCCGCTGGTGATGCAATCCAGCGGCGGCCTGGCGCCGCTGGCGGAGGCAGCCGCACACCCTGCCCGGCTGCTGCTCTCGGGACCGGCCGGAGGGGTGGCGGCGGCGGTCGGAATGGGCGCCGGAGATGCCGTAGCCTTCGACATGGGTGGTACCAGCTGCGACGTCTCGCTGATCCGCGCGGGCCGGCCGGGCCGGTCGACCGAGCGCGAGGTGGCGGGCCTGCCGGTGCGGTTGCCGATGCTGGACATCCACACGGTCGGCGCCGGCGGCGGCAGCATCGCATGGATCGACGACGGCGGAGCGCTGCGGGTGGGCCCGCACAGCGCCGGGGCCGATCCCGGGCCTGCCTGCTACGGCCGCGGCGGCGACCTGCCGACGGTGACCGACGCGAACCTGGTGCTGGGCCGGCTTGACGCCGCCGTGCCGCTTGCCGGCAGCGTGAGCCTGGACGCGAGGGCGGCCCGGCGCGCGGTCGCGACGGTGGCGGACGGGTTCGCGAGCGTGCGCGCAGCGGCGGCCGGAATCGTGGCGGTGGCGAACCAGGAGATGGTGCGGGCGATCAGGGTGGTGTCGGTTGAGCGTGGACACGACCCGCGCGGGTTCGAGCTGATCGCCTTCGGCGGAGCGGGCCCGTTGCATGCCTGCGAGGTGGCCGAAGAGCTGGGCATGTCGTCGGTGCGAGTGCCCGCCGCCAGCGGGGTGCTGTCGGCGCTGGGCATCGCAGCTGGAGAGCGGCGACGAGACGCCGTGCGCAGCGTGATGCGGCCGCTGGAGGGGCTGACACGGTCGCAGATCCGCTCCCAGGTGCCGTGGCCGCAGACCGAGCGCGGCTCGCAGCGGTGGGCGGGAGCCGACCTGCGGTACGCGGGCCAGGGGTTCGAGCTGGAGGTCGACCTGGAGCCGCTGGCGACCCTCAGCGAGCGGTTCCATGAGCGACACGCGGAGCGGTACGGCCACGACCAGCGCGGGACGCCGATCGAGCTGGTCAACCTGCGGGCCTCCGGCAGCGCGGCAGGGCGGGCGCTGGAGCTGGTGCGGGCTCCCCGTAAGCGGCCGGTGCCAGGACCGGCGACGCTGCATCTGGATGGTGCGACGCTGTGGGTGGCGCCGGGCTGGACGGCTCATGGCGCCGGCGACGGTGGCTGGCGGGTGACGCGATGAGCGATCCGGCCACGCTGCAGGTACTAGCCTCGGCGCTGCGCGGCGTGGCGGAGGAGATGGGTGCGGCGCTGATACGGGCGGCGCATTCGGCCAACATCAAGGAGCGGCGAGACTGCTCGACCGCGCTGTTCGATCCGGACGGGCGGATGATCGCGCAGGCCGAGCACATCCCGGTGCACCTGGGGGCGATGCCGGATGCCGTGGCGGCGGTGCTGGAGCTTGGCCCGCAGCCGGGGGCGGTGTTCGTGCTGAACGACCCGTTCACGGGCGGCACCCACCTGCCGGACATCACGCTGGTCTCGAGGGCCGGGGATCTGGGGCTGCTGGTGTCGCGGGCGCACCATGCGGACGTGGGCGGCATGTGGCCGGGCAGCCTGCCCGCTCACTCGCGCGAGATCTTCCAGGAGGGGATGGTGATCCCGCCGGTGCCGCTGACCGACGAGGTGCTGCGCCTGATGCTGGCGAATATGCGCAATCCCGAGCAGCGCGCGGCCGACTTGCGGGCGCAGCTGTCGAGCCACGCGATCGGCGCGCAGCGGCTGGGGGAGCTGGCGGAGAGGTTCGGGCCCAAGCGCCTGCTGCGGGGCATGGACGAGCTGCACGGCTACGCAGAGCGGCGGATGCGGGCGGCGATCCGGCGGGTGCCGGATGGGCGCTACCAGGCGAGCGACGTGGTGGAGGAGCTGGAGGGCGAGGCGAGGATCCGGGCGACGGTGACGGTGCGGGGGGACGAGGTGCGGGTCGACTTCGAGGGCACGGACGACCAGCGGCCGGGGAATATGAACTGCCCGCTGTCGGTGACCCGATCGGCGGTGTACTACGTGGTGCGGGTCGTGTGTGCGCCGGATCTGGAGGCATCGGGTGGCGCGTTCGCACCGGTGCAGGTGCGGGCGCCGGACGGATGTCTCGTGAACGCGCGGTTCCCGGCCGCGGTGGTGGCGGGGAACACGGAGACGTCGAGCAGGATCGTGGACGTGGTGATGGCGGCGTTCGGCCAGGCGTTGCCGGTTCCGGCAATGGGCCAGGGGACGATGAACAACACGGTGATCGGGAACGAGCGGTTCACCTACTACGAGACGATCGGCGGCGGCCAGGGTGCGTGTCCGGACGGGGACGGGCCGAGCGCCGTGCACGTGGCGATGTCGAACACGCTGAACACGCCGATCGAGGCGCTCGAGCGCGAGTATCCGCTGCGGATCGAGCGCTACGCGCTGCGCCCGGCGAGCGGCGGCGCCGGTCGTCACCGCGGCGGCGACGGTGTGATCAGGGCGATGCGGGTGCTCGAGGACTGCCGGCTGTCGCTGCTGACCGAGCGCCGCAGGCACGCGCCCCGGGGAGCGGCCGGCGGCGGCGACGGCGCGCCGGGCGAGAACCGGCTGAACGGCCGCCCGATCGCGGGCAAGCTCAGCCGCGATCTGCGCGCCGGCGACCTGCTGGAGATCCGCACCCCGGGCGGTGGTGGGTACGGGCCGCCGCCCGGCTGACACATCCTTGACGGCGGCCGCAACGCCGGCGCAGCGGCCGCCGGCACGCGTGCCGCCGAGGGTACATGTCACGTCCGGTCACATCGCGGTCACGGGCGGCCTGCGGCGAGCGCCCGAACCGCCCTAAGCGGACGCGCCGCCGTGACGGAGTGGAGGCGATCGCGCCGGCCTTGCCACCCGTGCACAGCTCGCCGCTCGGCGCCGTCACGCCGCCGCAACGCCGCGCTCCGCGCAACAGCGGCGCCTGGCACCGGTGTTGCCCACGGCAGTGTGACCGATTGCGCCGTGCCGCCCACGGAACCGTGTCGGTGGCCGGCACGCGGATCCCTCAGTAGGCCTGGCCCCAGGTCGCGGTCTCGATAGCCGGCCGCCCGCAGACCGCACAGGGCGCCCCGGGATCCTCGGGCTCGAGGGCGAGACAGCGGAGGGTCGCCGATGTCTCAGCCTTGATCGCGGCCTCGCACTCCGGCGCGCCGCACCAGGCGGTGACCGCGAAGCCACTGCCGGCCCTCAGGTATTCGATCAGCTCGGCGCGATCGTCAACGTGCCGGGTGTTGTCGGCAAGGTGCGCGGCGGCACGGTCGAACAGCTCCTGATGGACCTCGCCCAGCATCCTGTGCACCCGCGCGGTCAGCCCGTCGAGCGGCAGCTGTTCGCGCCGGTCGCGATCGCGCCGTGCCACCGACACCTGCCCAGCCGCCAGCTCACGCTCACCCAGCTCGGCCCGGATCGGTGCGCCCTTCAGCTCCCACTCGAAGTACTTCGCACCCGGCCTCACGTAGTCGCGATCGTCCAGCTTCACCCTGATGCCGGCCGCTCGCAGCTCCTCCGCCAGCGCCGCGGCCGCCTCCAGCACCTGTCCCTCGCCGCTCTGGACCGGGATCACCACGACCTGGTGGGGCGCCACGCCCGGCGGCAGCCGCAGCCCGCGCTCGTCACCGTGCATCATGATCACCCCGCCCACGAGGCGTGAGCTCGCTCCCCATGATGTCGCGAACGGGTGGTGCGCGACGCCGTCTCGGCCGGTGTAGGTGACGTCGTAGGCGCGCGCGAACTCGTCCCCCAGGTAGTGAGATGTCGCCGCCTGCAACGCCTTTCGGTCGCGCATCATTGCCTCGGCGGTAAACGTCTCCCGGGCGCCCGGGAAGCGTTCCGCCGCGCTCTTTCGTCCCAGCAGCGCGGGCATTGCCAACACCGAGCGCTGCGTGTCGGCGTAGACCTCGTGCAGGATCCGCATGCACTCAGCGACCGCCTCCTGCTCGGTCTCGTGGGCGGTGTGCCCCTCCTGCCACAGGAACTCGCTGGTGCGCAGGAACAGCCGCGGCCGCAGCTCCCACCGCACGACGTTCGCCCACTGGTTGTAGAGCATGGGCAGATCGCGGTAGGACTGCAGCCAGCGCCCGTACGTGCTCCAGATCACCGCTTCTGACGTCGGCCGCAGCACCAGTGGCTGCTCCAGCGTCGCGCCGCCCGCCTCGGTCACCACGGCCACCTCGGGTGCGAACCCCTCGACCAGGTCGGCCTCCTTCGCCAGCACCGATGCCGGGATCAGCATCGGGAAGTAGAAGTTCTCGTGGCCGGTGGCCTTGATGCGGTCGTCCATCTGCCGCTGCAGCAGTTCCCAGATCGCGTACCCGTACGGCTTGATCACCATCATGCCGCGCACGGCCGCGTTCTCGGCCAGGCCCGCCCGGCGAACGACGTCGGCGTACCAGGCGGGAAAGTCGTTTTCGATTGAAGGGAGCGTGTTCATGTGCACATCCATCTGTCGTCGTTGACGAGCCGAGCGTTCGTCACGGCGTTCCGGGCGTGGGCCGGGAACGCCTAGGCCGGGATGTGCGGCAGCACGACGACGACAGGGCCACGGGTGTGGCTGATGTCGCGTCGCTGCGCCATGTCGCAAGCCTACCAGCAGCCACCGGTAGACTCGGAACCATGTCCACGGTCGCCCCGCCCGTGCGGAAGCAGAAGCCGCGCACGACCGGCCCCGGCTCCGGCGGCGACCGTCCCTGGCTGGTCGTTGTCAAGAACGACAATCACAACACGTTCGACGGCGTCGCCTTCGCGCTTGCCCGCACCATTCCCGGCCTCACCTTCGAGGGCGGCATGCGCCTCGCCGATCGCATCCACAACGCCGGCCAGGCGATTGTCTGGAAGGGCGAGCTGGAACAGGCCGAGCACTACTGGGAGCAGCTGGTGGGCTTCGGTCTGACGATGGCGCCGCTGACGCAGTCGGGGTGAGCCTGCTCGCCGGGCAGTTCGACGCGTGGCGGTTCGTGTTCGACCCCGAGTGGGCGCTGGCCGTGCTCCTGTTCGGCGTCTGGTACCTGTGGGCCGCGCACGTCACGTCCGCGCCGCTCTGGCGCCGCGCCTGCTTCCTGTGCGGCCTGCTCCTGATCGGTCTGGCCCTGCTCTCGCCGATCGAGCATGTCGCACTCGACTCGATGCTGTCCTTCCATCTGCTCCAGAACGTGATGCTCGCCGACTGGGCGCCGCCGCTGCTGGTGCTCGGGCTCACCCCCGCGATGGCCGCCGTTGCCGAGCGCCGGACCTGGGTGCGCGCGGTCACGCACCCTGCCTTCGCGCTGCCCTACTGGCTGGCGGTCTGGTACATCGTCCACATCCCGGCCGTCTACGGCTACGGCCTCGACCACCGTTGGGCGCTCGGCATCGAGCACCTGCTCTTCCTCACCGCCGGCCTCGCCTTCTGGTGGCCGGTGCTCGTCCCCGGACGCATGCAGCCGATGCCCAAGCTCGTGTACCTGGCCGCGGCCTTCTTCCTCGCCGCTCCCGTAGCGCTCCTGATTGCCCTTGCCTCCAACACCATCTACCCCCACTACGACACCACGCCGCACCTGTTCGGGCTGTCTCCGCGCGACGACCAGCAGCTGGGCGGCATCCTGATGGCTGTCGAGCAGAGCCTGATCCTGTTCGTGGTCTTCAGCTTCACCTTCCACCAGCTGCTCGCCGACGACGAGCGCTGTCCTGACCAGCTACCTTCCACCTGATGGATCGCGTCACCGCAGCCTGTGTTCAGTTCTCGGCCACGCGCGACAAGGCCGAGAACATCGCCCGGATGGCCGCGCTGGTCGAAGAGGCCGCCGCCCGCGGTGCCCGTCTGGTGCTGCTGCCCGAGAAGTGGAACGCCATCGCCGACGGCCGCGAGCTGCTCACCTACGCGGAGTCGCTCGAGGACGGTGGTGACACCCTCGATGCATTGTCGGAGTGGGCGCGGCGCCTCCATCTCGACCTGATCTGCGGCTCGATCGCGATCGCCGATGGCGACCGCGTCGGCAACGTCTCGATCGCCTTCGCTCCCGACGGCGAGCGCGTCGCGGCCTACACCAAGATCCACCTGTTCGACGTCGACGTGGGCGGCATCAGCTACCGCG
The DNA here is from genome assembly GCA_045806525.1 of Gaiellales bacterium. Taxonomy (GTDB): domain Bacteria; phylum Actinomycetota; class Thermoleophilia; order Gaiellales; family JAICJC01; genus JAICYJ01. The sequence goes on from JBJMJD010000063.1 coordinate 7,275, forward strand.
AATCCGACGGCACCGCCCCCGGCGGCGAGCTGGCGATGGCGAGCATGTCCGGCCTGCCGGTTGGCCTGTCGGTCTGTTACGACCTGCGCTTCCCCGAGATGTACCGCGCTCTCGAGCAGGCCGGCGCCCTGGTGCTGACCGTGCCGGCCGCCTTCACCCTGGTCACCGGCATGGCTCACTGGGAACCCCTGCTGCGCGCCCGCGCGATCGAGAACCAGGCCTTCGTGATGGCCGCCAACCAGCACAGCGATCCTGGCGGCTACGGCATGCCGCGATTTGGCCACAGCATGATCATCGACCCCTGGGGCACCGTCATAGCTCAGGCGGGACCCACCGGTGACGGCGTGATCGTGGCCGAGCTCGACCTGGCCGCGCAGCGCGCGACGCGCAGCACGCTGCCGGCGCTCGACCATCGCCGGCCCGATGCCTACACGGTCACCGATACGGCCGTGTCGCCCGAGGGCTCATACGCCCCACCAGGTACGCCTGGTAGAGGTGTGACCACTCGCTAGGCCGTTGCCTCCGGCTCTTCCTGGCCGATCACGCCCTGGTCGGTGAACCACTTCCGCACCGCGTCCATCAGCGCCTTGGGCTGCTCGATGTGCGTCATGTGCGCCGCCTTCTCGATCACCACCAGCCGCGATCCGGCCACCTCCTCATGGATCTCCTGCGAGCGCGCAACCGTGCAGGTGCGGTCGTAGCGCCCCGTCACGATCAGCATCGGCTTGGAGATCCAGCGCAGGTGGTCGACCCACTCGAAGCCGCCGTAGCCGTTCTTCGCGAAGTGCGCCAGCACCTCCGGTGAATAGACGGTGTCGTCCTTCTCGGTGAACGTGCGGTAGGCGTCGCCCATCTCCCAGAAGTGGAACGGCATCTGCGACGTCATGATGTCGCGGAACTCGGCCACCGTCGAAACGCTCGGCTCGGCGTCCCACGAGCGCTTGATCTGCTCGCGCATCGCGGCCGGCTCGAAGCGGTCGATCTCGCGCTCGACGTCGGCAGCCAGCGCCTCGCTGGACGCCGCGCCGCTGGAGATCACGTACTGGCCGGCCGTGCCCCGCTCGAGCGCGTGCGCCAGCGACACGATCGCGCCGAACGAGTGCCCGTACAGGGAGTACTCCTCGAGCTCCAGCGCCCGCGCCAGCCGGTCGACGTCCTGCGCGAACACGTGGATAGTCAGCGACTGCGGGTCGACCCGCTGGGACCGGCCCTGGCCGCGCATGTCCACGTAGATCATCCGGAAGCCGGCCCCGGCCAGCGGGTCCAGCCACGGATGCATCTCGTGATGATCGAGCCCCGGCCCGCCGTGCAGCAGGATCAGCGGATGGCCGCTGCCGACCTCGGCGATGTTCAGCGAGACGCCGTCCTCCAGCTCGACCAATCGCTGCGCGGCCTCAGCCATTCAGCTTCCGGTACCCGAGCGCGTGCTCGGCCTGCATCATCTTGTGGATCTGCGTCGTGCCCTCGTAGATGATCGGCGCCCGCGAGTTGCGGAAGTAGCGCTCGACCGGGTACTCCGCGGAGTAGCCGTAGGCGCCGTGCACCTGGATCGCCAGGTGGGCGGCCTTGAACGCGCTCTCGGTGGCCTGCCACTTGGCGAGAGACGTCTCGCGCGTGTTGCGGACGCCCGTGTTCTTGAGGTACGCCGCCTGCATCACCAGCAGCCGGCTGGTCTCGTAGCCCATCACCATGTCGGCGATCATGTCCTGCACGAACTGGTACTTGCCGATCTCCTGGCCGAAGGTCTTGCGCTCGTTCGCGTACTTGACCGACGCCTCGAGGCACGCGCGGACGACTCCGACCGCCCCGGCCGCCACGGTGAACCGCCCCTGGTCGAGTGAGTGCATTGCGATCTTGAAGCCCTCGCCCTCGGCGCCGACCAGGCTCTCGGCGGGCACCTGCACGTTGTCGAAGAACAGCTCACCTGTCGATCCGGCCCAGATTCCCAGCTTGTTCGGGATTCGCCGTGCCTCGACGCCGTCCCAGTCCAGCTCGAGCATGAACGCCGATATGCCCTTGTGGGCCGCCGACGGGTCGGTCTTCGCGAACACCAGGCAGTAGGCCGCCTCGGTCGCGTAGCTGATCCAGCTCTTCTGGCCGTTCAGCAGGTAGGTGCCGTCGTCCTGCTTGATCGCGGTGGTCAGCATCGCCGCGACGTCCGATCCAGCGGCCGGCTCGGTCAGCCCGAAACAGCCCAGCTTCTCGCCCTTGGCCATCGGCACCAGGTAGCGCTGCTTCTGCTCCTCGGTCCCGAACCGGTACAGCGACAGCGAGTTCAGCCCGACGTGCACCGAGATCAGCGTGCGGAACGCCGACTCGCCGCGCTCGATCTCCTCACAGATCAGCGCCTCGGAGACGTAGTCGAGCCCGGAGCCGCCGTACTCGGCGGGGATCACCGGGCCCAACAGCCCCAGCTCGGCCATGCCCTCGATGATGCCCATGTCGAGGTGGTGGTTGATGTCGTTCTCCTGCGCGACCGGCATGATGCGGCGATCCACGAACTCGCGCACCGTCTCCTGGATCGCGAGCTGCTCGTCGGTCAGATCGAGGTTCAAGACCACTCCTTGGACGCGTTCGGCAAATCGGTTGGATCCTAGGCCGTTGCGGTGCTTCCACGCGTCAGCTGGCCGAGGGCAGCCGGCCATCCGGCTCCCGCTTGGCGCTGTACATCGACTCGTCCGCCGCGCGGAACAGCGACTCCGGGTCGGTGCCCTGCTCAGGGCAGACGGCGACGCCGAAGCTGATCGTGAGCAGGGTCAGGAGCTCGTCCCCGCTGCCCAGCATGGCGTCGTGGATCCGCTCGGCCACGGCGCGCGCCTCGTCGCTGCCGAGCTCGGGCAGGATCAGGGCGAACTCGTCGCCGCCGATCCGGTAGACCCCGTCCACCTCTCGGCGGCCGTCCATCAGCACCCGGCCCAGCGACTCCAGCGCGCGGTCGCCCGCGGGATGGCCGCGCTGGTCGTTGACCTGCTTGAACCCGTTGACGTCGCCAACGAGCAGCGCGAACCGCCGCCCGTAGCGGTCGGAGCGGGATGTCTCGAGCTCGAGCTGGCGCACGAAGCTGCGCCGGTTTCGGAGCCGCGTGAGCGGGTCATGGTCGGCCAGGAACTCCATCTCCTCGAACTGCGCGGCCGCGTCCAGCGCGGTGGTCGCCTGGTTGGCGAACACGCGCAGGGCCTGCAGACGGGCCGGCGAGGGCATCAGCAGGTCGACCGGGTCATCCGCCCAGATCAGTCCGATCAGCTCACCGCTGCGCCCGTACAGCGGCACGATCAGCCAGTGGTCGTTCCAGGCGTGCGGGCCCTTACCGCAGCGCTGCGAGCGGTACGTGTCGGCCTCGGGCCGCACGCGTGCGCGGGCCTGTTCACTGGTCAGCAGATAGCAGCCCTGCGTCTCGAACTCCGGCACCAGCAGCACCGCGATCTCCGCCAGCGTGAAGCTGCTGTGGACGGCCGGGTCGTCGAGCTCCCAGCCGTAGGCGGCGCGCGGCTCGAGGTCGCCGGTGTCGGGGTCGGGCAGGTCGACCGACACCGTCTCGAACCCCAGCGCGTGGTGGATGCCGTCGCAGACCGCCTGCAGGATCGTGTCGATCGCGAACGTCTCGGTCAGCCGCGAGGACACCCGCAGCAGCTGCTCGAGCGCGTTTCGGTGCCGCGACGACTCGGCCGACTCCTGGGCGCTCTGGATCGCCAGCGCCGCGTGCGACGCCAGCGCCACCAGCACGTCCAGCTCCTCGTCGGTGGGCTGGCGGCCGGACACCGGCTCGTCGACCGCCATGATCCCCAGCAGCGGGCCGTCCGAGTGGTGCAAAGGCACCATCAGCGCATCCTCCGGGTGCCAGGCGTCCTGCGCGGCCTGGCGCGGGAGCTGCGGGACGTATGACCGGGGCGCCAGCTCGTCCCAATCGAAGGTGCCGTGCGGGACCAGGTACGCACCCCTGCGCAGGAAGCGGTCATCGAGCACCCTGCCCCACACGTCCCAGCCGCGGGCGTCGCCCAGCAGCGTCTCACGGGCGTGCGGGGAGCCGTGCACCGTGGTCGTGCAGAAGTCATCCCAGGCGCGCCGGTACAGGTTCAGGACAACGGTGCCGAATCCGAGCGACTCGGCGGTGGTGCGCGCGATCGCCGCCAGCAGGTGATCGAGGTCCTCGTCGCTGCGGACGAGCCGGGTCACCTCCAGCAGGCCACGCAGTCGCGTAAACGCTGACAGGTGCTGGGGGTCCACGCACGCTCCGTGGGTCGGGGGTGAGCACCTCTCACTCTGGCAGGTATGGCCCCGCGAATCCACCCCAAGCCGGGGGAGATGGCCGCCAAGGCGCCTGTCAGGCGGCGAAGTGCGTCCGCTCGCCCGAGCGCTTGGCCGCGTACATGGCGTCGTCGGCCGCGTGGAACAGCGTCTCGGGATCGTCGCCGTCGCGCGGGTACACCGCCACACCGAAGCTGGCCCGCAGGTCCTCGAAGCGGGAGTCGTCGTCCTTGACCAGGCCGGTGCTGATCCGGTCGATCACGGCCCGCACCTCCTGCTCCTCCGTCTCGGGCAGCAGCATGGCGAACTCGTCCCCGCCGATCCGGAACGCGGCATCGGTCTGGCGCAGGGCCTCCATCAGCAGCCTGCCCATCCGCTCGAGCGCCAGGTCGCCGGCCAGGTGGCCGTGACGGTCGTTCAGCGCCTTGAACGCGTCCAGATCGCACGTGACCAGCGCGAACGGACGGTGGTAGCGGCCCGACCGGGCTGTCTCGATCGCCAGCCGGCGCGTGAAGGCGCGCCGGTTGAACAGCCGCGTCAACGGGTCGTGCTCGGCCAGGAACCGTACCTCCTCGAAGTGCGTGGCCGAGTCGAGCGCCGCTGTGGCCTGGTTCGCGAACACGCGCAGCGCCTGCAGCAGATCCCCGGACGGCAGCAACCGGTCGATCGGGTCGTCCACCCAGATGACACCCATGAGGGCGCCGTCGCGGTCGTACAGAGGCACCAGCAGCCAGTGGTGCGACCATGCGTGCGGCCCCTCGCCGTTGAACACCGACGCGTAGCAGTGATAGCGCTCCGGCAGGCGCTCGCGGGCGTGCTCCCGGGTCAGCAGGTAACAGCCCTCGATCTCGCACTCGGACACCAGCAGCGGTTCGACAAGGTCGAGCGTGAGCGGCGCGTTCTCGGCGATGTCGCCGAGGCTCCAGCCCACGGCGGAGCGCGGTGTCAGGATCCCCGTGTCAGGGTTGGGCAACTCGATGCTGACCTTCGCGAAGCCGAGCGCGTCCGAGATGCCCTCGGCCACCGAGTGCAGCACGGCATCCATCGAAAGCGTCTCGGTCAGGCGGGACGACACCAGCAGCAGACGCTCGAGGGCGCTGCGGTAGCGGTTCGCACGCGCGCCCTCCTGCGCGCTCTCGAGCGCCAGCGTCACGTGCTCGGCCAGGGCCACCAGCACGTCCAGCTCCTCCTCGGCGGGGCGCAGCCCCGACACGGGCTCGTCCACGGACAGGATCCCCAGCAGGTGCCCGTCGTTTCGCCTCAGAGGCACGAACAGCGCATCCTCGGGATGCCAGGCGTTGGGGTCGTCGCTGACCGGGATGTCCGGGGTGATCGAGAGCATGTCGTTCTGCCAGTCGTACTCACCGGCCGGCACGAAGTAGACCCCGCCGCGCTTGAAGCGGTCGTCCAGCAGCGGCGCCCACGCGTGCCAGCCGCCGCGGGTCCCCAGCAGCTGCTCGACCGCCTCCTGGTTGTAGTCGCGCACCGTGGTCACCTGGAAATCGTCCCAGGCCGGCCGGTAGAGGTTGACGACGACCACCTTGTAGCCGAGCGAGTCGGCGATGGTGCCCGCGATCGCGTTCAGCACCTCGGGCAGCGACTCGTCATCGCGCACCACGCGGGAGACGTCCAGGAGGCCGCGCAGCCGTGCCAGAGTGTCGAGGTCGTCGGAGGCCATTGCGCAAGGGTACGTGGTGGATCTTCTACCGTTTGTCGGGTCGATGCAGCTCCGTCTTGAATGGACAGCTCTGCCGGCGGCGGTGCTGTTGCTCTCGCTCGCCGGCTGCAGCGATGGCGCACAGCCGACCGCGGTGGCGCTCCCCGAGGCTGCACAGGCGCTGGCGGTCGCGCCCGACTTCGCCGGCACGCTGTGGGAGACGACCGGCCGCCGCGCATGGCGGTCGCACGACGGCGGCCTCAGCTGGAGGCGGGTGCGCGGCCCTGGCGGCGGCATCGCGGTGGCCTTCTCGGAGCGGGGCGGTGAGGTGGTCGGGCCGCACGGCGAGCAGCGTGCCGACTACGGCGGGATCGGCCTGACGCCCGCGCGGCGGACGCCGCAGCCGTTCATATCCCTGACGACTCCCTACCATCGCACCGATCGGCTGTACGCGCTGGACATCTTCGGCCACCCCTGGGTGTCGGTGGACGCCGGCCGGCACTGGCAGCAGCTGCGGGCGGCCAGGCTGCCGAACACGGCGGTCGAGATCTCGGCCGTTCGCGGCGACGTCACCAAGCCCGATGTGATCTACGTGGCCTGCGGCGCCGGCGGCCTGTGGCGCTCGCTGGACGACGGCGCCACCTTCACCCACATGCCAGAGCCGGCGGTGGCCTACGCAGTTGCGATGACGACCGACCGGCAGAGCCAGGTGCTGGTGGCGGGCGACAAGCTCTACCTCAGCAAAGACTACGGCCGCACCTTCCTGCCCGTGCTCGACCGGCGGGTGGACGCGGTGGCCTACGACCCCCGAAACGACCGGCTGGCCTACGCCGCGGTGGGGCGGGAGCTGCTGCGCTCCGTCGACGGCGGAGAGACCTGGCCGGCCACCTAGATCACAGGCTGGCGAGCCACTCCGGCACGCGCACTGGGCGCATGCTGGCGCGGTTGACACAGGCGTGGCGGGTGAATCCGGTTGCCACGATTCCGCCGCCGCGCGACAGCTCGTAGGTGAAGGTGAAGGACGCCCGCCCCAGGTCGGTGAGGCTGCAATCGACGTCGAACTCGTCGTCGAACCAGAGCGGACGCAGGTAGCGGATGCCGGCTTCGGCCACGACCATGTCGATGCCGTCGTTGTGCACCTCGGCGTAGCTGTGGCCGGCGGCTCGCAGGAACTCGATGCGCCCGATCTCGAAGTACTGCAGGTAGGCAGCGTTGTTGGCGACGCCCATCGCGTCGGTCTCGCCGAAGCGCACGCGCAGCTGTGCCGTGAAGGTGCGACGGAACTCCGACATGAGCGCGCATGATACGGTGAAACCGCCTTAGCGCCGCCTGTGAAAGGGGTCGTCCTACATGAATGAGCAGAAGAGTCTGATCGACCGCGTCAGCCGTGCCACGGGCGATGTCGGCAAGCCGGTCGTGTCGGCCACGCGCGACCAGGCGAAGAAGGCCTCGCGCGCCGCTCGCTTGCAGCTGCCCGCAACCCGCGAGGACATCGCCCGGCTGACCGACCAGCTCGACCGCGTCGAGGCGGCTCTCGCCGAGCTGGCCGACCGGGTCGAGGCGGCCAAGCCCAAGCGCCGCACCGCCTCAACCGGGAGCGCGAAGCCGGAGAGCTGACGGCACCACCTCGAACGTCGCCGGGGTGAGGCCCGGCTGCTCGCCGTCGGCCTCGATCGGCAGCGGCGAGCGCGGCGTCACCACCACCCGGCGGGCGCGGCGGATTGTCGCCTTGGGATGGTTCGTGTGCGTGCCGCGGTAGAGCTTGTGCAGGTTGCGGGCCAGGTCGAGCCTTGACACGTCGCCCCACACCAGCACGTCCAGCAGCCCGTCGGATGGATCAGCCTGCGGCGCGATCTTCATGCCACCGGCGAAGTAGCGGCAGTTGGCGATGATCGCGTTGTTGCACACCTGCTCGATGCGCTCGTCGTCGACCTCGACCGTGAACGGTGAGTTGCAATAGCCGGCGAAGGTCGCGACCGCCCCCCAGGCGAAGGCCACGGTTGCGCCCAGCGGCTTGCCGCTGCGGTTGACCCGGTCGGCGACGACCCCGGTCAGGCCCGCGCTGGCCACGTTCACGAAGTGACGGCTGTGGGGCGACCCGTCCTGCCCGGCGTAGCTGAGGCGTCCCATATCGATCACGCGGGCGGGCGCACGCGCGGCCACCTCGAGCGCGCGGTCGGCATCCTTGGAGATGCCGAAGGTGCGGATGAAATCGCATCCGGAGCCGCGCTGCACCACCGCGAGGTCGGTCGCGGTTGCCCCCGCCATGCCGTTTGCGACCTCCGAGACGGTGCCGTCGCCACCCACCGACACCACCAGCTCCGCGCCCTCGGCAACGGCCGTCGCCGCCAGCTCGGTTGCGTGTCCGCGCCGCTCGGTCAGGCGCACGTCGACGTCGAGGCCGTGCGCCTCGGCCCGCCGCGCGATATCGGGCCACTGGCGGGCGGTGCGGCCGTTGGCCGCCGCCGGGTTGACGATCATCACCGTGGCGGTCACGCCTTGGCGTCCACCGCTGCGGCAAGCGCCAGCCGCGTCATCCGCTCGACGCCGAGGGCCAGCTCGTCGTCGGCGATGCGCACCAGCTGGGTGCTCCCGACCAGGTCGGAGACGGTCAGGATGCAGGCCGTCTTGACCGATCGCAGCGCACCGATCGTGAACAGCACGGCGGCCTCCATCTCGACCGCCAGCACGCCCCGCTCGGCCCAGCGCAGGTGGCGCCCCGGATCGGGGTCGTAGAACGTGTCAGAGGAGGCGATCGCGCCCACGCGCGGCTGGATGCCGAGACCCTTGGCGGCGTGGATGGCTCCGTGTGTGAGGCCGAAGTGGGCCGTGGGGGCATGCGGCTCGCCGCCGGTGTAGTGGCGCGAGGTTGCGTCGGCGGGTACCGCCGACAGGGCGATCACGGTGTCGCCCAGCGCCAGGTCGGGCTGCAGCCCGCCGCAGGTGCCGATGCGGATCAGGCGCTCAGCCCCCAGCTGCACCAGCTCCTCGATCACGATCGCCGCGCTGGGACAGCCCATGCCGGTGGCCTGCACCGATACCGGTTGGCCCTCGTAGCTGCCGGTGTAGCCCAGCATGCCGCGCTCGCCGTTCACCTGCCGGGCGTCCTCGAGGAACTCCTCGGCCACGCGGCGGGCCCGCAGCGGGTCTCCGGGGAGCAGCACGGCGCGCGCATAGTCGCCCATCTCGGCTCGCAGGTGGATCGGCATGGCCGCCCAGCTTACCGTCAGCGCGCCAGCAGGCCGATCGACAGGCCCGGCAGGTCGTAGCCGTCGCCGTCGCGGTAGGGCTCGCACCGCTCGGCGAAGTCGCGCTTGACCTCATCCAACTGGGTCTCGTCCAGCGACGCGATCACGCCGCCCACCGACGGCGAGATCTCGGTGATCACGCCCCAGTACTCGTCGATCTCGCGGAAGCGCCAGTGCACCGGCAGGTCGCGGAGCTCCATGTGTGCGAACCCGGCCGCGGCCACGAGGCCGCGTAGCTCGCCGCTGTCGGCCAGCCGGAACATGCCCGGTTCGTTCGGGTCGGGCGGCGGGGGCAGCAGGCCATGGTCTCCAAACGCGCCCTGGATGGTCGTATTCCATGGATTCGCCTCGCGTGGGCCCCATACCGCCAGCGCCAGGCGGCCGCCCGGGCGCAGCACACGCCGCGCCTCGGCCAGCGCCGCTGCGGGGTCGGGCATCAGCATCAGCCCCCAGCGGCACAGCACCACGTCGAAGCTGGCGTTCTCGAGATCCATCGCCTGCGCGTCGACCTGCCTGAACTCCACGTTGCGCAGCGCCAGCTCGGCGGCCCGGCGTTCGGCGGCCGCCAGCATGCGGGTTGACAGATCGGTCGTCACCAGCCGCCCCTGCTCCCCGATCAGCTCGGCCGCGAGGAAGCCGGTGTCCCCGGGGCCGGCGGCGATCTCCAGCACCGCCTCGCCGGGCGCGGGCGCGGCCATCTCGACCAGTCCCTCGCCGACCGCATGGGACGACTCCCACATGCTGTCGCGGCGACGCTCCCAGCCACGGGCGGCCGCGTCCCACATGGTCTCCGGGCTCGGCGGTTCGCTGATAGCTTCCGGTTCGTGCATTGCCACAGCGTCGCCGTTCCCGGCGGCCGCGTCAACTTCTACGAGGCCGGCGCCGGCCCGCCGGTGGTGCTGCTCCACGGGCTACTCGGCTCCCCCGCCTACCTGACCGGTCTGGCTCGCTCGCTGGCCAGATCCGGCCGCCGCGTGCTGATCCCGGTGCTCCCCGGCCACGCCGGCAGCCCGCCGCTCGAGCCGTTCACCTTCGAGCGGGCCGCCGACCGTCTGGCCGCGGCGATGTCCGAGGCCGGCGCAGAGTGCCCGGCGCTGATGGGTCATTCGCTGGGGGCGACGCTGGCCGTGCACTGGGCTGCGCGGCACCCGCTGCGTGGGCTGGTGGCGGCCTCGCCCGTGGGCATGCTGGAGCTGGACGTGGCGGTGGCGAAGGCGCTCCTGCCCGCCGCTCCTGTCGCGGCCGCCGCCGCTCGCCTCACCGCCGGGCTGCTCGCGGGCAGCGCGACCGGACGGCGGCTGGTGTTCGGGTGGTTCGTGGGCATGGCCGGACCGCAGCTTGTTCCGCCGGCGCTGGGACAGCGCATGATCCGCGATGCCGCGTCTGCGTGGCCGGCTCTGGAGGGCGTGATGCCGGAGCTGGGCCGCACCGATCTGGCCGACGTGGCGCGCGCCGCAGGCTGCCCGTCGCTGGTGGTCTGGGGCGGGCTCGATGCCCATGCGGGCAACGGGGATGCGCTGGTGCGGGCGCTCGATGGCGAGCGGCTGGAGCTGGCGGGGGTTGGCCACATGCCGATGCTGGAGGTGCCGTTCAGCTTTCGCCGGGCGCTGGACGGTTGGTTGTAGGCTTCCTGGATGGCCGCACCCGACCTCTGGAGCTGCTCGACCTGCGGCTCGCAGATCGATCTGGCCGGCTGCTCGATCGAAGTCGGCCTGGTGCGCCTGGCAACACGCGGCGGCGACGGATTCCAGCTCGGCGGGGCCGGCATCGAGCCCGAGCTGGCGGCCGTGCTGGCGTCCTGCCAGTGCGGCGGCCGCTTCGCTCCCGGCGCAGGCACCGGACCGAGGGTGCCGGCGCAGTTCGACCCGGACGCCATCCGTGACCCGGCCGTGCGCGGGTGGGCCGCGCTCGAGGCGACCCCGGCGCTGGCCGAGCTGCGCGAGGTCTGGCGGCCGCGGGCGCTGGTGCTGATGGGGCGCGGCCAGGAGCTGGCCAAGGAGGACGTGCTGCGGCTGCGGCTCGAGGACAAGCTGGCGGCCCTGCAGGCCGAGGTTGAGCGGGCCACGGCCGCCGGCGACAGCGACGCCGCCGAGGCAGCCCACGCCCGCTACATCGAGCTCGGCACCACCTACGTGCGTCGCTTCGTGCGCTCCCATGAGCCGGCCGCCTGACCTCGCAGACCGGGTCGCCGAGTTCATCGCAGAGCATGAGCTGCTCGAGCCGGGGCAGTCGCTGCTGACGCTCGTCTCCGGGGGCGCCGACTCGCTCTGCCTCTGGGGCGTGCTGCGAGCGCTGGGCCATCCGGTGGAGGCGCTGCACGTTGAGCATGGCCTGCGCGGCAGCCGCGGCCTCGACGACGCCGCTTACTGCGCCGCGCTGGGGGCGAGCGTCGTGCCTGTCGACCTGGAGCCGGGCGGAAACCTCGAGGCGCGCGCGCGGGAGGCCCGCTACGCGGTCGCCCGCGACCAGGCCGGCGGCCGGACGATCGCCACCGGCCACACGCTCAGCGACCAGGCCGAGACGGTCGTCTACCGGCTGGCGTCGTCCTCCGGTCCGCGCGCGATCAGCGCGATGCGGCCGGCTGCGGACGGAGTCGTGCGGCCGCTCCTGTGCGTGACAGCGGCCGAGACGCGTGCCTGGTGCGCCGGGCAGGGGCTCGAGCCGCGAGACGACGAGACCAACGCCGACCCGGCCTTCCGCCGCAACCTGATCCGGCACGAGGTGATGCCGGCGCTGATCCGGGTGCACCCCGGAGCCGAGCTGAACCTGGCGCGAAGCGC
>JBJMJD010000064.1:0-54076 GCA_045806525.1 Gaiellales bacterium
CACGCTGCCGTTCCCGGCCTCCATAGCGGCGCTCGGGCTGGGAGCGCTGGCGCTGCTGGTGGTCGTGATCAAGTTCTTCTCGAAGCCGGGCGGCGGCGATGTCACGTCATTGGGGGGCACGGTTCACTTCTCCGTGTCGGTCGCCTGGGGGCTCTATCTCGCGATACTCGCGGCGATCGCCGTCTTCGTCGGGGCCTACATGCACATGAACGAGACGAGCTCCTAGCAGCACCGGCAAGCCGGTTGCGACCCCCGGCGAACGCGATCGAGGCCCGAGAACCGGGCCACGGTGCGATGGTCGAGCTCCTGCATCGACGGTGACTCTAGTGAGGTCAGTAGACTGGTCGCTGTGACCACCACCAAGGCAACACTCAAGCCGTACCTGACCGAGATCCGCGACTGGGTCTCGCAGGGGATGACGGACGTGTGGATCGCGCACCGGCTGAACTCGACGCCGGCCAGCATCTCGGCGTTCCGTTCGCAGCACGGGATCCTGAGGCGCGACGTGCTGACCGAGGTGTACGCGGCGGACGTGCCGCCGCCGGTGATCCCGCCGGAGGCCGACGAGCCGGAGCCGGAGATGAAGCCGCGGCGGCGTTCCCGGGGTGGTCGCAAGAAGGCCGGTGAGACGGCCACGGCGGCGCCGGTGGCAGCGGCCGAGCCGGCCGAGGGCAACGGCGAGGGGGCGGCCAAGCGGCGACGGCGCGGCGGGCGCGGGAGAGGAAAGCGACTGCCGACATTCGAGGCGGTGCTCGACACGGGCGATGAGGGGTACGGCTTCTGGATCGACGGGGCCGTGCGCGACGATCCCCTGTTCGCAGAGCACTGGTCGTCTCGGCGCGCGATCGTGGTCAAGATCGAGGCGGATCAGATCGTGATCCGCCCGGCTGAGTCTGAGTAACAGGGCTCAGTCGCGGTAGTCCTGGGCGCCGCGCGCGAAGCGGGCGAAGGCAGCATCGGCGACGATGGTGAGGTCGTGCGCCCAGACGTTGTCGGTGGTCCGATGGGCGACCAGGCGAGTCCATGCGGCGCTCGTGGCGTACTCGCGGGCGAGGTCCTCCAGGGTGTAGGTCTGGCCGACCCGGCGGGTCAGCTCGGCCACGATCTCGTCGACCACCTCGCGGTAGACGGCCTCGCGCTTGGGCGGGACGTCCAGGTGCTCGAGCTTGCGGCGGCCCTGGTCCCACTCCATCAACGCGAGGTCGACGGAGGCGCTCATGTGCTGCAGCACCCATCGGCCGGAAACACGGGTGCGGCCTCGGCCAGCACTGCGTCGCCCAGCAGGTAGCCGGGCTGGGCCAGGGCGAACGCGGCGTGGGCGTGCAGGCACTTGACGGCCCCGTCGCGGGCGGTGCCGCCGATGCCGAGTGCGAGTGAGGCACCGCCGTCGAGCATGACCGGGGCGGGCCGGCGCAGGCCGCGCTGGCGCTCTGCCCCGTCACGATATGAACGGCCGAGGAGGACGTCCCGGGCGGCCAGGCGCTGGTAGCGCTCGACGCCGCCGTCATGCTCGAGCGCGGAGACGGCAGCAACGGCGTGCGGGCACGTCAGGTAGTAGGTGGTCGGGAACGGCTCGCCGCCGTGCAGGTAGGAGTCCTGTTCGACGACCGCCGGTGCACCGTAGGGGCAGCGCGCCGCGACGCCTGCCACGCCTCGCGCCGGCCGGCCCAACTGCCGCTCGATCACCGCGTCGTCGTCCACCCTCTCAGCCTACCCGCGCCGCGAAACGGCCGCGGCTAGGTCAGTCGACAAGGGCTCAGAGCCCGGCTCGGCCGTCGTTGATGCTTCGCCACAGATCCCCGACAGGTGTCACAGCCACTGTAACCACGGTCGTGGGAGAACAGCGGGTTGGGCCCGAGACAGGGCTCAGAGCCCGCTCAAGCCCACGTGACAGTCTCGCCGCAAGGTGCTTGCACGTCGTCGCAAAGCTGTGACGGGCCGATCAACCGCACTGCGTGGCCGCGGAGGCCGGGATGTCCCGGACCACGAGCGGGTGCTCGCCTGGATAGATCCAGCCGCAGGCGCGGGCCAGCTCGACGATCCGCACCTTCGTCAGAAGCGCCGCCGCCTCCGACTGGAGCCGGTCGTGCTCGTGCTGCAGCATCACCACCTGCGTCTGTGAGCGCTGCAGCCGCTCATCCGACCGCAGGTACTTCTGCACCGGGCTCACGTACAGGGCCGCCATCAGCAGCAGCACCGACGCCGCCGCGACCCTGCGGAACGTGAACGGGCTGCGATCGCGACCCTGCGGAATTACCGGCCCCATCTGCCCCTGCTTCGACCCGGGGCGCCGGATCCCTACTCCAGCGTGTACACAAGGATGTGGTTCGTCGACCCTGGCAGGTTCAGTCGCGTCCCACCCGTCAGCACGACCCGGTCGCCGGCCGCCGCCAGGCCGCTGTCGCGGACCGCGTCAGCCACGCTGCTCCACAGCTGCTCGATCGTGTCGGCGTCCTCGATCACGATCGGCACCACCGCCCAGTCCAGCGCCAGCTGCTGCAGCACGTGCTGGTAGGGGCTGGCCGCAACGATCGGCCGGCGCGGCCGGTACCGGGACACCTGCCGCGCCGTCGACCCCGACTGCGTGGGCACCGCGATCACGGGCGCGCCCAGCTCCTCGGCGATGTCACAGGCGGCGTGCGACAGGATCGTCGCCATCTCGCCGTCGCGCCGCAGCGCGGGGTCGTGGTAGCTGAGCGACGGCTCCACCGCCCGCGCGATCCGGTGCATCATCGCAACCGCCTCCAGCGGGTAGCGACCCACGGCCGTCTCGCCTGACAGCATCAGCGCCGATGTCCCGTCGAGCACGGCATTTGCCACGTCCGACGCCTCCGCCCGGGTTGGCTCGGGCTGGTTGATCATCGACTCCAGCATCTGGGTTGCGGTGATCACTGTCTTGCCGGCGTTGCGCGCGGCGCGGATGATCAGCTTCTGCACCAGCGGCACATCGGCCACGCCGATCTCGACGCCAAGGTCGCCGCGAGCCACCATCACCGCGTCAGAGGCCGCCACGATCGCGTCCAGGTCCTCGACCGCCTCGGCCTTCTCCACCTTCGCAATCACCCGCGCGCTCGACCGCTCGGTGGCGATGTGGTCGCGCAGATCGACCAGATCCTTGGCGCTACGCACGAACGACAGCGCCACGTAGTCGACTCCGTGAGCGAGCGCGAAGTCGAGGTCGGCCAGATCCTTCTGGGTCAGCGACGGTATCGGCAGCGGCGTGCCCGGCAGGTTCACGCCCTTGCCCGACGAGATCAGCCCGCCCAGCTCGACCAGGCACTCCACCCGGCTGCCGTTCACCGACTCCACGCGCACCCGCACGCGGCCGTCGTCGATCAGCAGCTCCGTGCCCGCCCGCACCACCGTCGCCAGACCCGGGAAGGTCACCTCCAGATCGCCGGGCGCGCCCTCGCTCACCGCCGCCAGCACCACTCGGTCGCCCTGGTTCACGGCCCGTGGCTCGGCCAGCGCCCCGATCCGGATCTTCGGCCCCTGCAGATCGGCGATCACCGCCAGCGGCCGGCCGAGCACCTCCTGCGCCCGCCGCACCGCCTGGATCACCCCGTAGTGATCCGCGTGGCTGCCGTGCGAGAAGTTGAGCCGGGCGGCGTCCATTCCCGCCCACGCCAGCCGCTCGACGAACTCGGGATCGCTCGAGGCCGGCCCGATCGTGCAGACGATCTTGGTGCGGCGCGTCAGCCGCGCGCTCATGCCGTCTGCGTGGTGAGCCGGGCGAACGCGCCACGACCCGGATAGCGGGCCGCCGATCCCAGCTCCTCCTCGATTCGCAGCAGCTGGTTGTACTTGGCGACCCGGTCCGACCGTGACGGGGCGCCGGTCTTGATCTGGCCGCAGTTCGTGGCCACCGCCAGATCGGCGATGGTGACGTCCTCCGTCTCGCCGGATCGGTGCGACATCACCACCGCATACCCGGACGTGTGGGCCAGGCGCACCGTGTCCAGCGTCTCGGAGAGGCTGCCGATCTGGTTGACCTTGACCAGAATCGCGTTTGCGGCACCCCGCTCGATGCCCCGGCCGAGCCGCTCCACGTTCGTCACGAACAGGTCGTCGCCGACCAGCTGCAGGCGCGTGCCGAGCGCCGCGGTGAGCTGCTGCCAGCCGTCCCAATCGTCCTCGGCCAGCCCGTCCTCGATCGAGACGATCGGGTAGCGGTTGCACAGATCCTCGTAATAGCCGACCATCTCCGCCGCATCCAGCACGCGGCCCTCACCGTCGAGGTGGTAGCGCCCGTCGCGGTAGAGCTCGGTCGAGGCCGGGTCGATTGCGATCGCCACCCGGTCGCGGTGGCCCGCCGCCTCGGCCGCCTCCATGATCGCCGCGATTGCCTCCTCGTTCGACTCCAGGTTCGGGGCGAACCCGCCCTCGTCACCGACCGCCGTCACCAGGCCGCGGCCGTGCAGGATCGCCTTCAACGCGTGGAACGTCTCGGCGCCGACCCGCAGGGCCTCGGCGAAGGAGTCCGCGCCCACCGGCACCACCATGAACTCCTGCAGGTCGATGGTGTTGTCGGCGTGGGCGCCACCGTTGATCACGTTCATCATCGGCACCGGCAGCACGTGCGCGTCGGTGCCCCCCACGTAGCGGTACAGCGGCAGGCCGACCTCGTCGGCGCCGGCCTTGGCGACCGCCAGCGATGTCCCCAGAATCGCGTTCGCGCCCAGGTTGCCCTTGTTCGGCGTGCCGTCGAGGTCGCTCAGCACCTGGTCGATGGCGCGCTGGTCGAGCGCGTCGGCGCCTTCCAGCTCGCTCGCGATCGTGCCGTT
The DNA here is from genome assembly GCA_045806525.1 of Gaiellales bacterium. Lineage (GTDB taxonomy): Bacteria > Actinomycetota > Thermoleophilia > Gaiellales > JAICJC01 > JAICYJ01. The sequence goes on from JBJMJD010000064.1 coordinate 4,785, forward strand.
GACATTGCCCACCGCCCGCTCCACGCCCTTGCCGCCCCAGCGCGATCCGTCGCCGTCGCGCAGCTCGACAGCCTCGAAGGCTCCGGTCGACGCGCCCGACGGGACGGCCGCGCGCCCGCTCGCACCCGACTCGAGGATCACCTCCACCTCGACGGTCGGATTGCCGCGCGAGTCGAGGATCTGACGGCCGTAGACGGACAGGATCGAGCTCATCGCGCCCGATGATACCGGCGCCGCCAGCGGGCCCGCGATGGGTCAGACCGCCGACGGCCCCAGCGGGATGGCGAAATCCACGCGCGCGCCCTTGCCCAGCGCCGAGGAGATGCTGACATCGCCCCCGGCCAGCCGCAACCGCTCGCGCATCGCGTCCAGGCCCAGATGCAGCCGCATGCCGCTGCGATCGAGCGCGCGGGTGACGTCGAACCCGCGCCCGTCGTCCAGCACGCAGCCGCGCAGCCAGCCCTCGTCGCTCCACAGCCGTACCTCAACCCGTGCTGCCTGCGAGTGCTTGCGCGCGTTGACCAGCGCCTCCTTCACGGTGCGGAACGCGAGGTCCTCCACCAGGTAGGTGAACCTGCCATCGGGCGCCGTCAGCGCCACGTCGAACCCACCCTCCTGCCCGACCTCGTCGGCCAGGTCGCGCAGCGCGGCGCCGATCCCCTGCGCGTCCAGCAGCGGCGGTCGCAGCTCGAATGTCAGCCGCCGGGCGCGCTCGACCGCCGTGCGCAGCGTGGCGCGGGCGTCCTCGAGGGCATCGGCCACCCGCCGGTCGGGGCCGACCGCGGCGATCGTCACGCGCTCGACCGCCATCAGTGCAGCCGTCATCACCTGGATGGTGTCGTCGTGCAGCTCGCCCGCGATCTGGGCCCGCGCCGCCGCCTCGGAGTGCAGCATCGCCTCCAGCACCTCATGCCGGGCCAGCTCGCTGCGGCGCAGCGCCTCCTGCGCGCGGTGCCGTTCGGTCGTGTCGAACATCACCCCGTGCGAACGGGCCGGTGCGCCAGGGCCACCCCGCAGCAGGGTTGCGCGGTCGTGGAACCAGTGCACCTCGCCGTCATGGCCGACCAGCCGATACTCCTCGTCGTAGGGCTCGCCGGTGGCAAGGTGCCGGATGAAGTTGTCGGCGGCGCGCTTGCGGTCGTCCTCGTGGACTGCTGTCCGCCAGTCGTCGAAGTCCAGCGCCTGGCCGGGACGGCGGCCCACCAGCTCGTCCATGTGCGCCGTCGAGAACACCACCCGCAGGCCCTCCTCGACGATGTAGGGGATGGCCGGGATCTGCTGCACCAGTGTGCGGAAGCGGGTCTCGGCCTGTTCCAGCTCCGTGGTCAGGCGCTCGCGCGAGATCACGGTGGCGAGCAGCCCGGCCAGCTGCTCGGCGCGGGCCACCTCGCCCTCTCCGAACGGTCGCTGGCCGAGGTAGTAGAGCTCCATCACGTGCGACACCACGTCGTCCTGGTAGACGCGGATGGTGACATCGAAGGCCGCGCCGACGCGCTCGAGGAAGGCCGTCACGCCGGGGGTCTCGGGGTCGCCGGCCCGGTACACCGCCACCGCCGACCCGGGGCCCTTCACCCCGTCGTAGCCGAGCTGGTCGGATACCAGGCCCGTCCCCGGCAGCACCTCGGGGTGGTCGAGGCTTCCGTCGGCGGCCAGCACGGTGATCACCTCCGGATCGTTCCGCACCTCGCAGAAGGTGGCGTGATCGGCATCGAGCACCGCGATCGCGTACTCCAGCAGACCTGCGATCAGCGGCTGGGAGTCAGTCACGGGCGAGATCCCGCTTGGCCAGGCGGTACCAGGCGTCCTGGTCGTCCAGGCTGAGTGCGGCGAACTCGAGGCCGTCGGCCAGCGCCAGCTGCTCGGCCCGCTCCACCCGCTCGCGGAAGCGCCGCGACGCGGCGCGCAGCGCCAGCTCCGGATCGACACCGGCCAGGCGTGCGACGTTGACCCCCGCGAACAGCAGATCGCCCAGCTCGTGCACCACGTCCGAGTCCGGCTCATGCTCGGCCCGCTGCGGCCCGGCCGCATCCAGCGCCGCGCGCAGCTCTCGCAGCTCCTCGGTCAGGTCTCCCCACGCACCGTCCCAGGCGTGCCAGTCAAACCCGACCGCAGACGCGCGGCGTTGCACCTTGCGCGCGTGCAGCAGCGCCGGCAGCACCGCCGGAACATCGTGGAAGATGCCGCGGCGGCCCTCCTGATCGCTCTTGATCTGCTCCCAGTTGCGGCGCACCTGGCCCGGCGTGTCGGCCACCGCCTGGCCGAACACGTGCGGATGGCGGCGGATCAGCTTGGCCGTGATCGCCCGCGCCGTCGCCGCCCAGTCGCCCTCGTCCCGCTCCGAGAGCAGCAGCGCCAGGAATGCCGTCTGGAACAGCAGGTCGCCGAGCTCGTCCAGCAGCTTCTCCGGGTCGCCCAGCTGCGCGGCCTCGGCCACCTCGTAGGCCTCCTCCAGCGTGTGCGGCACGATCGTCAGCGTCGTCTGCTCCCGGTCCCACGGGCAGTCGCGTCGCAGCCTGGCGGTGAGGCGCATCAACGCGATCATGGCGTCACCCGCCATCAGCGCCGCCAGCGCGTCGCCGTCGGGCACGGTCGGCACGTCCGGCGCGGCCGCCTGCAGGCGCACGAACCGCTCTCCCGAAGCCGCCGCCACGGGCGCGTCGGCCGCCAGCGGCAGCCCCTGCCCGCCCAGCCATCCGGCCAGCGGCTCGTCCGGCTCGACGCGCACCGGACCCGCCGTCTCCAGCGCCCGGAAGGACGCAAGAGGGATCAGTTCTGGGTCTCCAGGGCCGAGCGCAACGAGGAGCTGCAGCCGGCCCACGCGGCTAGGGCGACGTACCGCCGGAGGTGGAAGCGGTCGGTGCCGGCTTGTACCCTTGTGCGTACGAGGTCAACTTCTTCTGCGCGGCCAGCAGCGACTGGATCTTCTTCTGCAGCTTCGGCGTCTCCTGCGACTGCTCGAGCTGCGACAGGATCTGCGCCTTGGCAGCGGCATAGCTCTGCTGGCTGCCCTTGACGGCGTCATCGTCGGCGCGGATCACGAAGTAGCAGTCGGGCTCGCACTTGCCGGCGAGGGTCGACGAGGCGTACGAGGAGTCGACCTTGACCGGGGGGCTGATGCCGCCCGTCTCCAGCCCCGCGAACACGGCGTTCGCGAAGTTGGCCTCGACCTGGCCCTGCGTGGCGGTGAGCGCGCCGCTGGGATTGCTGGAGGCGTCCAGCGAGTACTTCTTGACCTCGGCCGGGAAGCTCGAGCCCTGGATCAGCGCCTTGCGAGCGGCGTTCGCGTCGGCCTGGTCCTTGGCAAGGATGTAGTGCACCTTGCGGGTCTCGGCCGTGACGTACTGCGACTTGTGGGCGTTGTAGTAGGCCTGCGCCTGGGTGTCGGTGACCTTGTACTGCGACTTCAGCTTGGCGATGATCTTCGTCTGCAGGAGCTGCGGCCGGATCAGCTGCTGCTTCAGGTAGTCCTCGGTAATCGCGTACTTCTTGAGGTAGGCCTGGTACTTGGCGGTATCCGTGCCGAACTGGGACTGAACCGCCTTCTGCAGGCCGGCGTCGACCTCGCTGTCGGACACCGTGACGTCCAGCTCCTTGGCGATGTTCTCGACCTGGGCGTTCGTGATCATGCGCTGCAGGATCGGGTCGACCACCTGCGTCTTGTAGGTGGCGGTACCGGCCGCTGGGATCTTCTGCTTTGCCACCTTGGCCGAGTTCACCTGGAAGGCGACCAGCTGGTCGAGCTGCTTCTGGGTGATGTGCGTATCGCCGACCACAGCGACGTCGCCGCTCTCCAGCGACGCGCTCGAACCACCGCTGCTGCCACCGCCGCAGGCCGCAGAAACCGCGACCGCGGTGAGCAGTACAAGGGGGAGAATTATCCGGTAACGACGCATAAAAACACGTTACGCCGCTGTCTGGCGGCGCGATTCGATTATAGCAGCGAGCACCTCCAATCCCTCCCGCATATTGGGTCTGCCGTTGGAGTCCGGTTGGAGCTCGAGCTTGCTTGAGACCTCTCGGGCGGCCACGCTGTAGATGGCCTGCGGCACCCGCTGCTTCATCTCGCGCACCTGCGTCGAGTCCATCCGCAGCGGCGACACCGTCAGCTTTGCGCCGCGCACGACGACCACCTCAGCGCCCAGCTCGCCGGCCAGCATCCGCGCCTCGTGAATGCCGAACAGGTTGTCGACGGGATCGGGCAGCGGGCCGAACCGGTCGACCACCTCGGCGCGCAGCTCGCGCAGGTCGGAGACGCTTCCGGCCAGCGCCAGGCGCCGGTGCAGATCGATCTTGACCGCCTCCAGCGACACGTAGCTGGCCGGCACGTAGGCGTCGACCTGCGCGTCCACGCGCACCGGCCGCGGCGGCGGGCCGGTCGCCCCCTGCAGCTCGGCCACCGCCTCAGCCAGCAGCTCGCAGTACAGCTCGAACCCGACCGCGGCCACGTGCCCCGACTGCTCGTCGCCGAGCAGGTTCCCGGCGCCGCGGAGCTCCAGGTCGCGCATCGCGATCCGATATCCGGAGCCGAGCTCCGTGTAGTCGGCCAGCGTCGACAGCCGGTGCCGGGCCTCCTCGCTCAGCTCGCGCCGGTCGGGGTAGAACAGGTAGGAGTGCGCCGTCACGTCGCTGCGGCCGACGCGGCCGCGGATCTGGTAGAGCTGGGATAGGCCGAGCGTGTCGGCGCGCTCCACCACCAGCGTGTTGGCCTGGGGGATGTCCAGCCCGGACTCGATGATCGTGGTCGAGACCAGCACGTCGTGATCGCCGCGCAGGAAGGCCAGCATCACCTCCTCCAGCTGCCGTTCGGGCATCTGGCCGTGGGCGACACCGACGCGCAGCTCCGGCGCCCACGAGCGCACCCGAGCCGCCGCCTCGTCGATCGTCTCGACGCGGTTGTGCAGGTAGAACGACTGGCCCTCGCGCGCGTGTTCGCGGCGCAGGGCGGCGGCGATCAGCTCCTCGTCGAACTCGCCGACGTGGGTCTTGATCGGGCGCCTTCCGCGCGGCGGCGTCGTGATCACCGAGATGTCACGCAGGCCTGACAGCGACATGTGCAGCGTGCGCGGGATCGGCGTCGCCGACATGGCCAGCACGTCCACCTCCAGGCGCATCTGCCGCAGCAGCTCCTTCTGGGCGACGCCGAAGCGCTGCTCCTCGTCGACCACCACCAGCCCCAGGTTGCCCGGAACCACGTCGCGCGAGAGCACCCGATGGGTGCCGATCAGGACGTCCACCTTGCCCTCCCGGAACCGCGCCAGCACCTGCTTCACCTCCGCCGGGGACCGGAACCGCGACACCGTCTCGACCTCGACCGGGAAGTCGCGGAAGCGCTCCCGGAAGGTGGCGCCGTGCTGCTGTGCCAGCACCGTGGTCGGCACCAGCACCATCACCTGGCGGCCGCCCGACACGCACTTCATCGCCGCCCGCACCGCCACCTCGGTCTTGCCGAAGCCGACGTCGCCGCAGACCAGCCGGTCCATCGGCTGCTCGCCCTCCATGTCCTCGGTGACGGCGTCGATGGCGCGCTGCTGGTCGTCGGTCTCCTGATACGGGAACGCCTCCTCGAGCCGCGCCGTCCACTCGTCGTCACCGGGGAACGGCGGCCGGCTGGTCGCCTGGCGCCGCGCATACAGCGCCAGCAGCTCGCCGGCCAGCTCTCGCACCGCGTTGCGCGCCCGCGCCTTGAGCGTGTTCCAGGCCTTGCCTCCGAGCTTGGCCAGCGCCGGAGCGGAGCCGTCCGATCCGATGTAGCGGCTGACCTTGCCCAGCTGCTCGTGGGGCACGTAGAGACGGTCGTCGCCGCGGAACTCCAGGTACAGGTAGTCGCGTACGACGCCGCCCACCTCGCGTGTGTCGAAGCGGACGAACCGCCCCACCCCGTGATCGTCGTGCACCACGTAGTCGCCCGCCCGCAGGTCGCCAAATGCGGCCAGGGCGCGGCCCAGCCCGATGGCGCGCCGGGTGGCACGGCGGCGGAACAGCTGGCTCGAGGGCAGCACCGCCAGCCGCAGCCACGGGATCACCACCCCCGCCCGGATCGTCGCCTGGCAGAACGCCACGCCGGCCTCGTCCGGCCCGGCAGCACCGGGCTGCGGAGTCTCCACGTCGATCCGCGTCAGTGCCAGCCGGGTGCGCTCGGCCTCACCCACGTGCGGGAAGCAGACCAGCACGCGGTAGCCGGCCCGCACCAGCGCGCGCAGCTCGTTCTCGGCCTCGGCGATGCCGAACGAGGCCAGCGCCGGCGGCTGCGCCTCGAACGAGATCGTCTGGCCCAGCGGCAGCTCCTCGAGCGCGCCGCTTCGCTCCACCAGCGCCTCGACCTCCTGCGGCCGCACATACCCGCGCGACCGCAGCTGCGGGTCGCGCAGGCGATCGGCGGCCTCCTGGCTGTGCTCGCGGGCAGCCTCCACGACCTGCTCCGGATTCCACACCAGTACCTGGGCGAGCCGCTCCAGCTCCGGCGCGAGCGCCACCAGGCCGGCCGGGATCACCGGCTCGTCCTCCTCCGCGCCCCACTCCTGCTCGAGGTCTCCGGGCTCGGCCGCGGGGTACACGACGGCGCGGTCGAGCTCGTGCAAGGAGCGCTGGGTGAAGGCCGAGAAGGCCGACAGGCGCTCGATCTCGTCGCCGAAGAACTCGGCCCGGATCGGTTCGCGGCCCGTGGTCGGGAACACGTCGATGATCCCGCCCCGCACCGAGAAGCTGCCGCGCTCCTCGACCGTGTCGACGCGCTCGTACCCGGCCGCCGCCAGCAGCTCGACGACCGCGTCGAAGCCCGGCTCGGCCCCGAGGTCGAGCTCCACCACCGCCGGCCGCCGTTCGAGCGGCGTGATCCGCTCCACCAGCGCGTCGGCCGAGACCGCCACCAGTCCGCCCTGGGCCAGCGCGTCCAGCGCCAGCGCCCGCTCACCCACCAGGTGGGCGGCCGGCTCGAGGCCGCTGCCGTAGGCGGCGCCGCGCGACGGCAGGTAGGCGACCGCGGCCCCCGGCAGATACGGCGCCGCGGACTCGGCCAGGGCGTGGGCGGCCTCGTCGTCGTCGACCACCAGCACCAGGCCGCGCGGCGCCAGCTGCTCACGCGTTCGCCACAGGGCAGCCACCAGCAGCGGCAGCATCGGCGGCGAGACGCGGGCACGGGGCACGCCGGCGGCCGCGATCCGCGCGAACGAGGCGACGTCGTCGCTCTCCAGCAGGTAGGGCAGAGCCAGCTCCGCGCCGGCGAGCGCGGAGGCGATCTCGGGTGGTCGGTCGAGCGGGTCGGTGCGGTCCACGGCCGTCTCTGATGGTAGTCTGGCGGGCGTCATCGTCCGGAGGTCCACCGTTGCGCCGTCGCTACCTCGCCCCGCTCATCGCCCTGGTGCTGCCGCTGCTGCTGCCCGCCGTCACCTGGGCCGCCACCACGTCCGGCACCGAGAAGCCGGACGGCCATGACTGGACGCTCGACACCATCTTCGTGGTCGCGCTCGGCATCCCGCTGGTGCTGACCATCCTGACGCTCGTCGACATCGCGGTGGGCAAGCACACCAGCAAGCACGAGTAGTGCCGTTGCAGCTGGACGAGCTGTTCGACCTGCTCCGCATCGAGTCGATCTCGAGCGACGGAGAGCACGCCGCGGAGCTGCGCCAGGCTGCCGATTGGGTGGCGGCGATGGTCGGAGGCGGCACCATCGTCGAGGGCTACGGCAATCCGCTGGTCGACGCGCTGATCCCGGCCTCGGTCACGGGTGCGCCGACCGTGGTGGCCTACGGGCACTACGACGTGCAGGCGCCCGGCGACCCGGCGCTGTGGACGTCGCCGGCCTTTGACCCGCAGGTGCGTGACGGCTGGCTGTACGCACGCGGGGCATCCGACGACAAGGGCAACTACTGGGCGCTGCTGCGGGCGGCGCTCGACCTGGCCGAGAGCGGCAGCCTGGGCGTGAACGTACGGGTGATTGCCGACGGCGAGGAGGAGATCGGCGGCCACTCGGTGATCGACTACCTGGCCACGCTCGACGACGACTTCGGTGCGGCGGTGATCTTCGACGGGGCGATGGCCAGCGGGGAGGTGCCGGCCGTGACCACCGCCCTGCGCGGCCTGGTCGGATTTCAGGTGCGGCTGGTCACCAACCGCAAGGAGGTCCACTCGGGTCTCTACGGCGGCGCCGCCGCCAACCCCGTTCACGACCTGGTGGCGGTGCTCGCGGCCGTCGCCGGCCATGACCGGGACTTCTCCGCAGGCATCGCGCCGGTCACCGACGAGGAGCGGGCGGGCTGGGCGTCCCTGCCGTCCGGCGCCGAACTGATGGACGCCGCCGGCGCGACGCCGGCCGACGACCGCGCCGCAGCCGACTTCTACCGCCGAACCTGGGAGGGGCCGTCGCTGACGGTGCACTCGATCGGCTGCGGTGATCCGCGCATGCACAAGACCAGCATCGGCACCGAGGCGCTGGCGTCGCTGTCGCTGCGGGTGGCGCCCGGCCAGGACCCGGCGGCGTTCCACGAGCAGCTCGAGGAACGGCTGCGCTCGGCCTGTCCGGCGCACGCGACGATCGAGCTGGACCCCTGGCCAGCGGCCAGCCCGGCGTACGTCTCGCCCGACGACCCGGTGATCGCGAGCGGCTTCGACGCGATCGAGCGGGCCACCGGCACACGCCCGCTGGCGATGCGCAGCGGCGGCTCGATCCCGGTGATGGCCGCGCTGGTGTCGCGCGGCACGCCGACCATCCTTTCCGGCTTCGCAACATCCGATGACGACATCCACTCTCCCAACGAGAAGATGCGGGTGCGGAACCTGGAATGGGCGTTCGCAGCTGGGCGTGAGATGTTCCTGGGACTGGAGATGGCGCTGCGCGACCGCCGGTAGGGAGTGGACGCCGTCCGTCGAAGGGGTTACGCTTGCGCGCGATGCGAATCACCTCGCGCGGAATGAGCGAATACCAGGTGCGCACGCGGCTGTACGAGCCGCCCGAGATGGTGCGCCGCCTGGAGGCGAAACTGGCCTGCTGGAGGATCTCCAGCGCACCGCGCATGCGCGGCGAGGATCTGCGCCGCGCCTTCGAGCAGCGGCTCGACAACCGCGCGGACGTGGTCGAGTCGCCGGCGGAGGTCGTCGAGGCCGAGCGCATCCGCGTCGTGGCGTAGCTCGAGGCGCGCCGCGGTGCGTCTGCGGCGTCAGGCTGAGGCCCGGCACTCCGCTACGCCGACGAACTCCCGTTCCACCTGCGCATGGCCGCGTCCACCCCGTCACGCAGCACCGACAGCGTGCAGTCGGCGCCGGCGCGGACCAGGCGGTCGACGTCGGTGCCCGGCGGGAACGGCTGTAGCACCCAGTCGGCCACCGGCCTGCGGTCGCCCCGTTCCGGCCTGCCGATCCCGATCCGCACGCGCAGGAAGTCCTGGGTGCCGAGTGCGTCCGCCAGCGAGCGCAGGCCGTTGTGCCCGGCCAGCCCGCCGCCCTGCTTGGCGCGGACGTCGCCCAGCTCCAGGTCGAGCTCGTCGTGGACGACGACCAGCCGCTCCGGCGGCAGCTTGTAGAACCGGAGCGCCGGCGCCACCGAGCGGCCCGACTCGTTCATGAACGTCTCCGGCACGAGCAGCGCCAGCCGACGGTCTGCGTCGCGCAGCTCGCTGACCCGTCCGTTCCAGCGCGACCGCCAGCTGCCGCCCAGCTCCTCCGCGATCAGCTCGACCACGCGCCGGCCCAGGTTGTGGCGCGTGTCCCGATAGCGGGGCCCGGGATTCCCGAGACCGACCACCAGGTGGGAGAGCGACGGCTCGCGCGATCGGCGAAGCAGGCTCACCCGACGCTACTCGTCGCCTGCGGGTGCCTCCGCCGGAGTCTCGCCGTCCGCGGTCTCGCCCTCGCCGGCCTCCTCGCCCTCGACGCCCTCCTCGCCCTCGACGCCCTCCTCGCCCTCCTCCGGCTCGAGCTCCTCCTCGGCGATGGGGGCGGTGACCGTGGCCAGCACGGTGCTCTCGGGATCGTCCAGGAACGTCACGCCCTCGAACGCGTCCACGTCCACCAGGCGCAGGGCGTTGCCGATGTCGAGCTCGCTGACGTCGACGACGATCTGCTCAGGGATGGCGGTCGGCAGCACCGAGATGTTGAGCTCGTGGGTGGGCTGGCTGAGCACGCCGCCCATCTCGACGCCGTGCGGAATGCCCTCGATGTGGACGCGCACGACGGTGTTGATCGGCTGGTCGAGCCGCACCTCGTGAAAATCGATGTGGATGACACGGTCGCGGACCGGGTCGAGCTGCATGTCCTTGATCACGACCGGGTGCGTCTTGCCGGCGCCGTCGATGGTGAGGTCGATGATGGCGTGGGTGCCGCCCGACCCGGAGACGGCCGTGCGCAGGTCGCGGGCACCGACGACGATCGCCTGCGATCCCTCGCTGCCGCTCCGCGACGTGTAGAGGACGCCGGGGATGTCGCCCGCGGCGCGCATCGCACGCGCAAGCTTTCCGCCGCGCTCTTCCCGCAGGCGCACCTGTAGTTTCACATCAGCCATCGATCGCTCCCAAGTACCGTGACGAGCCGGGCGCCTAGAACAGCTGGTTTCCGCCGTGGAACAGGCCTGACACCGAGTCGTCGTTGAAGACGTTCGAGATGGTATCAGCCAGGATCGGCGCAACCGACAGCACCCGCACCTTGTCGGGCCGCTCGACGGCGTTCGTGGGGATGGTGTCGGTCACCACCACCTGCTTGAAGACGGATGCCTCCAGGTTCTCGAGCGCCGGCCCTGAGAAGACGGCGTGGGTGGCGCAGGCGTAGACCTCGGTGGCGCCGTGGTCGATCAGCGCCTCGCCGCCGGCGCAGAGGGTGCCGGCCGTGTCGATGATGTCGTCGATCACGACGCAGACCTTGTCGCGCACGCGGCCGATCACGTTGGTCACCTCGGCCATCTGCTGCTCGGGGCGCTCCTTGGTGATCAGCGCGAAGCCGGATCCCAGCATCTCGGAGAACTTCTTGGCCAGCTTGGCGCGGCCGGCGTCGCCGGACACGACCACGATGTCGTCGGGCGGCACGTCGCCCACCACCAGCTTGAAGTGGTCGGCCAGCAGCGGCACCGAGGTCATGTGGTCGACGGGGATCTTGAAGAAGCCCTGCAGCTGCCCCGCGTGCAGGTCCATCGTCAGCACCCGGTCGGCCCCCGCGGCCTCGATCATATCGGCCACGAGCTTCGACGTGATCGGCTCGCGCGGCGCGCTCTTCTTGTCCTGCCGCGAGTAGGGATACCACGGCATCACGGCCGTGATCCGCTTGGCCGATGCCAGCCGGGCGGCGTTGATCATGATCAGCAGCTCCATCAGCGAGTCGTTGGTCGGCGAGGAGCAGGACTGCACGACGAACATGTCGGCGCCGCGGATCGACTCCTCGTAGCGCACGTACACCTCGCCGTTGGTGAAGGTCTTGAGCGTGGCCCGGCCCAGCTCGATGCCGAGATGCTCGGCGATCTTGGCGCCCAGCTCCGGGTTCGACCGCCCGCTGAACAGCATCAGCCGCTTGTGCGGCGCCCGCTCCATCCACGTCGCGTGCGGGGAGTCGCTCACCGCCGGGGCGCTGCCCGGAACGGTGGCGAACAGCGGTATCGGCGATTCAACGCTGACGGCGCTTTCGGCGTCCATATCCTTCGATGTTGGTCTGCTTGGCACGGGCAACTCCCAGCGCGTCGGGCGGGATGTCGTTGGTGATGACGGAGCCGGCGCCCGTCCAGGCACCGTCACCGATCGTGACCGGGGCGACGAAGACATTATGAGAGCTGGTGTGGACGTCCCTGCCGATGGTGGTGCGCTGCTTCTCGATGCCGTCGTAGTTGGCGGTGATGGCACCCGCGCCGATGTTGCTGCCGGAGCCGACCTCGGCGTCCCCGATGTAGGACAGGTGCGGCACCTTCGCGCCCTCCCCGATCACCGAGTTCTTGATCTCAACGTAGGTGCCCGCCTTGGCGCCGTCCATCAGGGTCGCTCCCGGGCGAAGGTAGCAGAACGGGCCGACCAGGGCATCTCGCCCGATGGTGGCGTCGACCGCGACGGCGTGCGGTCCCACCTGCGCGCCGGCGCCGACGCGGGTGGCGCCGCGCAGCACCGTGAACGGGTGCACGGTGGCGTCGGCCTCGATCTCGACGCCGGGCTCGATGAACGTGCTGGCGGGATCGACGATGGTGACGCCGGCAAGCATGTGGCCGCGGTTGATCCGGGCCCGCAGCTCCGCGTCGGCCTCGGCCAGGTCGACCCGGGTGTTGACGCCCTTGGCAACCAGCGGATCGCCGTGGCGGTGGGCGTGCACGACCTCGCCGTCCGCGGCCAGGATCGCGACGATGTCGGTCAGGTACAGCTCGCCCTGGTCGTTCTGGTCGGTGACCCGGTCGAGCGCCGACCACAGCCGGTCGCTGCGGACGACGTAGTACCCGCCGTTCACCTCGCGCAGCGCGCGCTGTGCGTCATCGGCGTCACGGAGCTCGACGATCGCCTCCACCGCTCCCCCGCTCCCACGCACGATCCGCCCGAAGTCACCGCCGATCGTCTCGGTGCGGTCGAACGTGAGCAGCGTGGCCGCGGCGCCGGCATCGCGGTGCGCAGCCGCCATCGCCAGCAGGGTCTCCGCCTCCACCAGCGGGTGGTCGGCATTCATGATCAGCACGTCGCCGGCAAAGCCGGACAGCGCCTCACGGCCGGCCAGGACGGCATCGCCGGTGCCTCGCGCGCTGTGCTGGACGGCGGTCGACGCCCAGCCGGGCACGAGCGCGTCCAGCTCCGGCTGATCGGGCGGGACGATCACCACGACCGGGTCCGCCCCCAGCGGCTGCACTGCGGCCAGCGACCAGCCCAGCAGCGGACGGCCGCAGGCGGTGTGCAGCAGCTTGGGCAGGCGCGACTTCATGCGCGTGCCCTTGCCGGCGGCGAGGACGAGGCAGGCGAGCGGTTGGGTCATTTCACTCAAAGGGGAGACTGGGGCGCCTGGATTCGAACCAGGGGTCGCGGGACCAAAACCCGCTGCCTTACCACTTGGCCACGCCCCATCGCCGTGCGGTCAGGCAACCACCACGAGTATACGGATCCGGATTTCTAGGTGCGGCGGAGGTCGCCAAGAAGCACGAGCACCATGATCACCAGCAGCAGCGCCCCCACGATCGCGGCGAAGAAGAACAGCCCGAAGATGGCGGGCACCACGATTCCCGCGACCGCCTGTGACATCGCCACCACCCACAGCGGCCGGCGCGCGGCGGGCGGCACCCGGCGGCGCAGGTAGAGGTACGACAGCACCGCCAGCACGCCAACCAGCCACATCAGCCGGAAGCCGACGTGCCAGGCAAAGGCCGCCTCGACGAATCCGACCACGACGGCGATGCGGATGCTGTTGTCGCGCACCCAGCGGACCGGGCTGCGCCGCCTCGGCTTCTGCTCGAGCGTCACCTGGTCGCTTGAGAGGTTCCATTCGGCCATGTCCCAATTCTACACGGGCGCAGTGGCGATCGAGCCCGGGATCAGGGCCGCTGCCGCCTCGGCGGCTGCCCGGTCGCCGAACAGGCCGAACACGGTGGGGCCGCTGCCCGAGACGGCGGTGGCCAGAGCGCCAGCCGCGCGCACGGACGCGAGCGCGCCCGCGATCCCCGGACACAGCTCGATCGCCGCCGGCTGCAGGTCGTTCGCCACCAGCCCGGCCACGTCGGCCGCCGAGCGCACGGTGTGGACGCCGCGGATCAGGTCGCCGCGCACCGCCGGGTAGATCTCGTTCGGCCGTGCCCGCGCGTAGACGTCAGCCGTTGACAGCCGCTCCTGCGACGGCACCAGCAGCACCCCGAAGCTGCGCGGAAACTCCGGCAGCGGCCGCAGCACGTCCCCTCGTCCCGTGCCCAGCGCCACCTCGAGGCCCGACAGGAAGAAGGGCACGTCCGAGCCCAGCGATCGGGCGATCGTGTACAGCTCGTCCACGGGCCGGCGTCCACGCAGCGCCCGCAGCACCGCAGCCGCGTCGGATGAGCCGCCGCCCAGGCCGGCCGCCACCGGGATCCGCTTGTCCACCACCACCCGCCGCGTCTCCCCCAGTGCCTCCAGGGCGCGGGTCATCAGCGTGTCGGGAAACCCCTCGACGCTGATGGCCGGGGCTGGATGAAGCTCGATCGTGTCGCGCAGGTCGATCGCGACGAACACGGTGGCCAGCCGGTGGAAGCCGTCGTCTCGGCGCGGGCCCACCCGCAGGCAGAGGTTGATCTTGGCAGGCGCGGTCAGGATCACAGCAGCTCCAGGAACTGCTCCGGGGCGAGCTGCTCGGCCCGCAGACCGGCCAGATCGGCGGGCGCCTCCAGGCCGGCCAGCCGCAGCCCGTTGCCCAGCCGCTTGCGGCGGTGCGCGAACGCGGCGTGCACCACCTGCGACAGCCGCGGCCAGTCCGGCCCGGAGGCGATCGGGGAGCGCCGCTCGAACGCGACCAGCGCCGAGTCGACCCGGGGCACCGGCGTGAACACGTTGCGCGACACGGGGCGCATCGCCAGCCGCGAGCAGGACAGCTGCACGAGCACGGAGACGGCGCCATAGGCCTTGCTGGCGGGAGCGGCGAACAGCCGGTCGGCGATCTCGCGCTGCACCATCACGCAGAACCGCTCACACACGGGCAGCGCGTCCATGATCACCGGAGTCGCCACGCTGTAGGGCAGGTTGGCGACCATCGCCGCCGGCGGGGGCCGAAGCGCCGCGAAGTCGACGCGCATGGCGTCGGCGAACAGCAGCTGCACGTTGTCCACGCCGTCCAGCGTGATCGCCAGCGCCGGCTGCAGCCGGCGGTCGATCTCGATCGCATGCACCAGCCGCGCGCGCTCTGCCAGCCAGCGGGTCAGCACGCCCAGGCCCGCCCCCACCTCCAGCACCACGTCGTCGCCGCGCAGCGGCGCAACCGAGCCGATCATGCGCAGCACGTTGTCGTCGATCAGGAAGTTCTGGCCGAGGTCGCGGTTGGGCGTGATGCCGAGCTCGCGCAGCCGGGCGATGGAGGCCTGCTTGCTCACGGGAGGATCATGCCAGCGCCACCATCGCCACCCCGCCCGCCACGACGGCGGCACCCAGCACGGTGCGCGGGTCGGGCCGCCGCCAGGCCAGGGCCGCGGCCAGCAGCGGCGCCACCACGATGCTCGACTCGCGAACCGCCGAGACGGATGCGGCCGGAGCCCGCTGCAGGGCCGCCAGCACCAGCGCGTAGGCGGCGAACATGCCGATGCCGGCCACCACCGCCGAGCGGCCCGCGGCCGCCCGCAGCGCGGCCGCGCCGTCGCGCGACGCGACCCAGCCCGCGTAGGCCAGCGCCGGCCACAGCATCACCAGCTCGAGGTAGGGCACCGGCGAGGCGTAGCGGAGCCCGTGCTTGTCGACCAGCGTGTACCCCGCAATCGACGCGGCCACCGTCAGCGCCAGCAGCACGTCGCGGCGCCCGGCCCGGTTGCGGCTTGTGGACACGATGGCGATCCCGCCGGCCACCAGCAGCACGCCGGCCAGCTGCAGCGGCCCGGTGGCGACCCCCGTGACGATCGCCGCCGCCAGCACCAGCACCGGAGCGGCTCCGCGCGCGATCGGGTAGATCACCGAGACGTCGGCGCGGCGATAGGCGGCCGCCAGCAGCATGATGTAGGCCAGCTCGAGCACGGCCGAGGCGGCCGCCCAGGGTGCGACGCCCGCCTGCACGTCCCAGGTGGCGGCGGCCAGAGGAAGGCCCACCGCCACCGAGGCCAGCATCGCGACGGCGGCGGCCGGCTGGGGATCGCGGGCGCCTCCCACCAGCACGTTCCAGAGCGCATGCACCAGCGCCGCCGAGAGCGCCAGGGCCAGCGCGGCGGTGCTCACGGCAGCCCGAACACGCGCGCAGCGTTGCGCTCGATCAGCTCGCCCAGGGAGGCGGCGTCCACGCCGCGCAGGCCGGCCAGGAACGCCAGCGTGTGCAGCACGTTGGCGGGGGAGTTGGGGTGGCCGCGCAGCGGCACGGGAGTCAGGAACGGGCTGTCGGTCTCCGCCAGCAGCAGCTCGTCCGGCACCCGGGCGGCGGCCTGCTGGAGATCCACCGCTTTGGGGTACGTGACGTTGCCCGCGAACGACAGCAGATAGCCGCGCTCGACCGCCTCGTCCAACCGTGGCGCCGAGGAGAAGCAGTGCAGCACCACGGGCACCCGCGCGTCCTCGAGCATTGGGAACGTCTCGTGATCCGCCTCGCGGGTGTGGATCACGAGCGGCAGGCCGAGCTCGTTTGCCAGCTCGATCTGCGCGGCGAACACGCGGCGCTGATCGTCGGGCGGGGCGTTGTTGCGGTAGAAGTCGAGGCCGACCTCGCCCAGCGCGACCACCCTGGGACGGGCCAGCAGCGGGCGCACGGCCTCGATGTCGGCGTCGGCGGCCTCGTGCGGGTGCCAGCCGACGATCGCCCACACCCCGGGGTGGCGGGCGGCAAGGTCGACCGCCTGCTCGCGGCCGATCGTGAGGATGCGCTCGACGCCGGCTGCGGCAGCCTCGTCGACCGCCGCGTCGGGGCCCTGCTCGCAGCGCTCGAGGTGCGCGTGGGTGTCGATCACTTCTCGACGCGCGGGAACAACGGCTCGGGCTGGTGCACCTCGCTGCCGGCGGCGAGCGTCCCCAGCGCGGCCCGATCCCACGTGATGCCACCGGGGTCGCCGACGGCCGCCAGGATCTTCTCGGCGGAGACCGGGATGTACGGATACAGCATCACACCCAGCGACCGCACCGTGTCCGCCAGCGTGTACAGCGCGTCGTCGAGCGCCCGCACCTGCTCGGGCTCGTCTGACCTGGCCAGCACCCAGGGCTGCTGCTCCTCGACGAAGCGGTTGGCCGACCGAACCAGCGTCCAGATCTCCTCCAGGGCCCCGGACAGGTCGACGGCATCCAGCCGCGCGGCCACCGACTCATGCACCGGCGCGAGCGCGTTTCGGCCCTCCGGCACGCGACCCTCGCGGTAGCGCACGACCATCGCGGTTGCGCGCGACACCAGGTTGCCGAGGTCGTTCGCGAGCTCGCCGTCGTAGCGGCGGTGCAGGCCCTCCCAGGTGACGTCCCCGTCCTGGCCCCATTGCACCTCGCGCATCAGGTAGAAGCGCAGCGCGTCGGCGCCCAGCAGGTCGATCACCTGGAACGGGTCGATCACGTTGCCGAGCGTCTTGCTCATCTTCTGGCTGCCCGTGGTGAAGTAGCCGTGGACGAACAGGCCGCGGGGCGGTTCGTAGCCGGCCGCCAGCAGCATCGCCGGCCAGATGATGCCGTGCAGCCGCAGGATGTCCTTGGCCATCAGGTGCAGCGAGGTCGGCCAGAACTCGGACGTCACGTCGCGCCCGAGGCCGTACTCCTGGGCGGTGCGGTAGTTGAGAAGCGCGTCCACCCACACGTAGATGGTCTGGCTCGGCTCCCACGGCACGGGGATGCCCCAGCTGACGCTGGCCCGGGTGAACGAGACGTCCTCGAGGCCGCCCGCGATCATCGATCGGGCCTCGTTGTAGCGGGCGCGGGGGCGCACGAAGTCGGGGTTGGCGTCGTAGAGCTCCAGCAGCCTCGGCGCCCACTTCGAGAGCGGAAAGAACCAGTTCTTCTCCTCCACCCAGTCGACGGGGCGGTTGTGGATCGGGCATAGGTTGCCGGGCTGGATCAGGTCGCCCTCGGCGTAGAAGACCTCGCAGGAGCTGCAGTAGAGGCCGGCATAGGTGCCCTCGTAGAGGTGGCCGTCGTCGTACAGCTGCTGGACGAAGTCCTGCACGCGGCGCTCGTGCTCCGGATCGGTGGTGCGGATGAAGAAGTCGTTCGACGAGTCCATGGCCGTCGTCATCCGGCGGAAGCGCTCGGACACCTCGTCGCAAAACTGTTTGGGCGGCATGCCGGCGGCCTCGGCGGCACGGGCGACGTTGCCGCCATGCTCATCGGTGCCGGTCAGGAAGAAGACGTCCTCGCCGCGCTGGCGGTGGTGCCGGGCCAGGGCGTCCCCGGCCACGGTCGTGTACGCGTGTCCAAGATGCGGATCAGAGTTGACGTAGTAGATCGGTGTGGTGACGGAGAAGGCCATGGCAGGCGCTGCATCCTACCGGTGTGCGGACCGGCGGCGGCCCCGTCGTTGCACCGTCGTGACCGGCACATGACACCGAATCCTGCAACGAACCTCACGCGGCGGTGACGATCCCAACGCCGCCGGCAAGGATCCGCACCGCAGCGCCGGCACGAACAACAACGACCCTCGATGGCAACCTACAACCACGCGGGCGTGCCCCGCCGCCTGGTGACGACTCGTCACGATCCGGTGTCGGATCGCCCACGCCACCCGAGTCGGGCTCTGAGCCCGTTAAGAGCGCGGCAGGCGTTGCACAGCTGGACAGGCGGCGTTACCCCTGACTGCGAAGGCGTGACGAACCCGTCAGCGGCCGGTGAGGCTGGCGTAGATGCGGTTGCGGGGCAAGCCGGTCAGCTGCGACGCCAGCGCTGCCGCGCGCTTCGCGCCCACGGCCGCCGTCAGCTCGGCCAGGAGCGCTGGGTCAGGGAGCGCCGGGGCGGCCGGCTCCGCCGGCGCCAGCACCAGCGTCACCTCGCCCTTCGGAGGATCGGCGAAGCGTTCGGCCAGGGATGCGGCGTCGCCGCGCTCGACCTGCTCGTGCAGCTTCGTCAGCTCTCGGCAGACCGCCATCCGCCTGCCGGGCTCGCGTTGCGCCAAGCGCGAGAGCGTGGCGGGCAGACGGCGTGGCGACTCGAAGGCCACGATCGGAAGGCCCGCCGGGTCGAGCCGGTCGATCAGCGCAGCGAGCGCGCCCGGCGAGCGTGGCAGGAAGCCCGCGAACGCGAAGCCGCCACCCGCCATGCCCGCGGCCACCAGCGCCGTGGTCACCGACGATGGGCCGGGCAGCACCACCAGTTCGGCGCCTGCAGTGATCGCCCGGGACACGAGCCAGGCGCCCGGGTCGGAGACGGCCGGGAAGCCAGCGTCGGTCAGCAGGCAGACGCGCTGTCCTTCGGCCACGCGCCGCAGCAGCGCCGGCGTCTGGGCACGCTCGTTGTGCTCGTGCAGCGCGAGCAGCGGCAGATCGATGCCGTGCCGCTGAAGCAGCGTGCGCGAGTGGCGCGTGTCCTCACATGCGGCCACGTCGGCGCGCCGCAGCTCCTCCAGCGCGCGCAGGGTGATGTCGCCGAGGTTGCCGATCGGCGTGGGACAGACGACGAGTGCCCCGCCCGGGAGCGTCACAGCACCAGCGCGGCCGCGCCCAGCACGCCCGCATCGTTGCCCAACTCCGCGGCCATGATCCGCGCGCCGGCCGTGGCCTTCAGCACGCGCCGCTCGTACTCTTCGCGAGCCGGAGCCAGCAGCGCCTCCCCGGCCGCCGCGACACCGCCGCCGATCACCACCACCTCCGGGTTGAAGATGTTGACCAGGTTCGCGATGCCGACGCCGAGGTGGCGGCCGACGATCGCGAACACCTCGATCGCCTCCTCATCGCCGGCGCGGGCACGATCGATCATGTAGCGGGCATCCAGGTCCTCGCCGGCCGCGCGCGCGGCCGCAAGACCGCCGTGGGGATGGTCGGACGCGATCTGCTGGGCTGCCGCCATCACGCCCGTGGCCGAGGCCAGCACCTCCAGGCAGCCGCGGCTGTTGCAGTGGCCCTGGCAGTGCGGCCCGTTCTCGTCGATCGACATGTGCCCGAGCTCGACGCCTGACCCGATCGAGCCGCGGTAGAGCCTGCCGTCCAGCACCAGGCCGCCGCCCACCCCCGTGCCCAGCGTCAGCATCACCATGTTGCGGGCACCCTGTGCGGCGCCGATCCGCCACTCCGCCAGGCAGGCCACGTTGGCGTCGTTGTCGATCTCGACCGGCACACCCAGGCGCGAGGCCATTTCGGACTTGAAGTCGAGGTCCTCGAGCGGCACGTTGGTCGAGTCCAGCACGCGCCCGTGGCGCTGGTCGATCTGCGACGGCAGGCCGAAGCCGACAGCCGACGGAGCGGTGTCCTTGCTCACTGATTCCACCAGTCGCTCGATTGCGCTCAGCAGCACTCCCTGGCTGCGGAGATCGGTCGGGACGGCGTTGCGGGAGACGATCTCGAGGCGATCGGACACCAGCGCGGCCTTGATCGAGGTGCCGCCGAGGTCGATTCCGACGGCAGCCTGGAGGGAGGAGTCGGGCATGGCGGTGGCTAACATAACAGCGCCGTGCCCGAGCAACTGAGGTCCAAGCCCTACCGCGTCTACCGCGGCGGGCACGTTCGCAAGGACGACCCCGACGCCGCCCGTTTCGCCTTCGGCGGATCGGGCGTTGCCACGGCCGACCGCCCGGTCACGCCGCCCGGAATGAGCCGTCCCGGCATGTCCCGCCCCGGCACGCCGCCGCCTCCCCCGCCGGCGCTCCCCGGACGCCAGGTGGCGACGGTGCCGTCCCGGCGCCGCTTCCGCCCCGGCTGGAAGCGCGGCATCCTGCTCGGCGTCGGCGCCATCGTCGTGCTGCTGGTGTTCTGGCTGTACCTCGGCTACCGCTCGTTCTCGAACGAGATAGCCAAGGCCAACGCCCGGCTCGACCACAAGACCGAGAGGGCGCTGACCCCCGCCGGCAACATCCTGCGGAGCCCGCAGGTGACGCTGGTGCTCGGGTCCGACAGCCGCGGCGCCAACAGCACCGCCCGCGCCGACTCGATCGTCCTGATGCGCACCGATCCGGGCAAGCACCTGATCAGCATGCTGTCGATCCCGCGCGACCTCTACGTCAACATCCCCGGCCACGGCCGCACCAAGATCAACGCGGCCTACGCCTACGGCGGCGCTCCGCTCCTGATCCGGACGATCAACTCGCTGACCGGCCTGCAGGTGAATCACATCGTGCTGGTCAACTTTGCCGGCTTCAAGGAACTGATCGATTCGCTGGGCGGCGTCACGGTCTACAACAAGCGCAAGATCGTCTCCTCGCAGCCGTTCGATGGTCACAACTGGGTGTTCCCGAAGGGCACCATCACGCTCGACGGCCGCAGGGCGCTGGCCTATTCACGCATCCGCCACACCACCAACCCGCAGGACACCGATATCACGCGCACCGAGCGCCAGCAGCTCGTGATGCAGTCGCTGTCCCACCAGCTGGTGTCGCTCTCGAGCCTCCTGCACCTGCCCTCGATCGGCAGCTCGCTGGCAAAGCCGCTGACCACCGACCTGTCGGCGAACGAGCTGCTCGGCATCGGCTGGAACAAGTTCCGCGCGAGCCGCACGCTGGAATGCCACGCGGGCGGCACGCCGCAGGTGATCGGCGGCCAGGATGTGCTGCTGTCGGTGCCGCAGAACCGGCAGGTCGTGCAGATGTTCCTGGGCGAGATCGCGCCGATCCCGGCGCCCAAGGGCTCGCTCTACGATCCCGGCTGCCAGGTCAAGTAGCCGGCGCCGGGCCGGTCAGGCCTCGGCGGCCTTGGCCGGCTTCGCGTCCCCGCTCTTCGACTCGCTGCCGCCGCTCTTGGACTCGCTGCCGCCGCTCTTCGACTCGCCGCCGCTCTTGGCGCCGTCCGACGACGACTTGGAGTCGGAGCCCGAGTCGGCCTTGGCCTCGGCCGACGCCGCCGCCTTCTTGCCGCGCCCGTAGTCAGTCGAGTAGAACCCGGACCCCTTGAAGTGGATCGCCACGGGGTGCAGCACACGCTGCGCCGGAGCACCGCATACCTCGCACACCGAGACCGCGTCATCCGTGAACTTCTGGATCAGCTCGAAGCGGTGGTCGTTTTCGCAGCGGTACTCGTAGATCGGCATCGTCACACAAATTCTACCAGCCACCCGGGACGCCGTTGGCAGAGTGCTGCGGCGAGTGCCAACGCCGTCGCACCCGGTAGCATGGCCCATTCGATGAGGATCGCGATCGTCACCGACTTCTACTACCCGACCCTGGGTGGGATCAGCGAGCACGTGGACGGTCAGGCCCGTGCGCTGACCGAGCTCGGCAACGAGGTGACTGTCGTCACCGGCCGCAAGCTTGGCGCACCGCCGGTGCAGGACGACGCGATGCCGGTTCCGGAGCCGACCTTCGAGGTGGCAACGATCGGCACGTCGATCCGCCTGTACGTGCCGGGCTGGGGCAACGGCGCCGAGACCACTCACACCATCGGGCCGCGGCTGGGCCGCCGACTGGGCGCATTCTTCCGCGGGCGCGGCTTCGACGTCGTGCACGTGCATGCCCCCTATAACCCGCAGATGCCAGCCTGGGCGATCGACAACACGCCCGACGACGCGCTCTCGATCGCCACCTTCCACAGCGTGTTCCCGCAGACGCTGGGTATGGACATCCAGGCCGAGCTGATCCGGCCCGCGATCGAACGGCTGGACGGCCGTGTGTGCGTCAGCGAGGCCTGCATCGGCTCGCTCACCCCCTACTTCCCCTACGCCTACGACGTGATCCCCAACGGCATCGACACCAACCACTTCTCGCCCGATGCAGAGCCGGTGGCCGAGCTGATGGGCGACCACCGCTCGATCGTGTTCGTGGGCCGGTTCGACCCCAGAAACGGCGTCGACACGATGATCCAGGCCCACCAGCTGCTGTTCGCCGAGCGGGGGCCGGCGGTGCGCCTGATCGTGGTCGGCGACGGCCCGCTGCGCCCGTACTACGAGCGCATGGTCAGCGATGCGGCGCGGCCCTACGTGCACTTCGCTGGCCGCCTCAACCGCAGCCGCCCCAACTACCTGGTCACCGGCGACGTCTTCTGCACGCCGTGCGATCGCGCCTCGTTCGGGATGGTGCTGCTGGAGGCGATGAGCTGCGGGCGAGCGGTGGCGGCCAGCCGCATCAGCGGCTTCCAGCTGCTGATGGAGGACGGGCGCCAGGGCTACCTGGTGCACCCGGCCAAGTCGGCGGAGCGGTTCGCCACGGCTCTGGCTCGGCTGCTGGACGACGGCGCAGGCCGGCAGCGGATGGCGGCCGAGGGACGCCGAACGGCGCTCGAACGATATGCCTGGCCACAGGTCGGCGCGCAGCTGGAGAACTACTATGCCGATCTGACGGCAGGACGACGACCGGTATGGGCAAGCGCCAGGTCATCAGCCTCTTCGTAGCGCTCGCCGCCGTCTGGCTGACGGGCGCGGCGGTGCTGGCGGTGGCCCTCGGCGGGCTGTTCGGCGACGTCGTGTTCGCCGCTGCCGTGCTGACGGCGCTGGTGCTGGCCTGGGCGGCCTTCACGCCCAACAATCCGCTGTTCGGCCGCGTCATCGGCGGCGGCCGGGTGCTGGCCCCGAAGGCGGCGATCACGTTCGACGACGGGCCCAGCGCCGAGTTCACCCCGCCGATCCTGGACGCGCTGGCGGCGGCGGGCGTGCGCGCCACCTTCTTCGCGCTGGGGCGCCAGGTGCGGGCCCATCCAGAGATCGCCCGCCGGATCGTTGCCGAGGGCCACGAGCTGGCCAGCCATGGAGACGATCACCGGCTGCTGACGTTCGAAGGGCCGACCGGGATCGCCCACCAGCTGCGCGCCCTGGACGATGCTGTCGTCGGTGCGACCGGGGCCGCCCCGGCGCCGCTGTTCCGCGCCCCTCACGGCTTTCGCAGCCCCTTCCTGGTGCCGGTCGCGCGCCGCCTCGGCTACCGCGTGGTGGGCTGGACGGCGGGCGTCTGGGACACGGCCAAGCCCGGCATCGAGCGGATCGTCGACCGCAGCGTATCGAGGCTCTATCCCGGCGCGATCCTGCTGCTGCACGACGCCGACGGCTCCGGCAACGGCGACGACCGCTCGCAGACGGTGGAGGCGCTGCCGCTGATCCTCGAGGCAGGCAAGGAGCAGGGCATCCAGTTCGTGACCATCTCCGAGCTGGCCGGAGAGCTGCGCCCGCACCGGCGCATGGCGCTGCGCGCGATGTTGGTGGCCGCGGCCGTGGTCTGCGGCGTGCTGCTCCTGTCCACCAAGCTCGACCTGAAGGCGCTGGGCGGCGTCATCACCGACGCGAGTCCCACGCTCGTGTTCGCGGCGCTGGCGGCAAACCTGGCGTCAGTGGCCGCCAAGGGACTCACCTGGAAGGCCTCGCTGGACGCGGTCGAGGGTATTCCCGGAGCCGATGGAGAGCCCGGCGGACGCCTGAACGTGCACTTCTCAGAGGTGGTGCCGGCCATCTTCATCGGCTTCCTGCTGAACACCGTGCTGTTCGCGCGCCTGGGCGAGGTGGCGAGGATCTCGGTGCTGCGGCGCAAGCTGAGCGCGCGCGGCGTCGAGGTGCCGTTGCCAACCATGGTCGGCACCCTGGTCACCGAGCAGCTGCTCTCGGGCGTGACGCTGATCGCCGTGCTGCTGGGCGTGACCGTCTTCGTCTCGGTGCCCGGTTGGGCTGTGAACCTGCTGCTGGTGCTGATCGGCGTCGTGCTGGTGATCGC
Organism: Gaiellales bacterium; assembly: GCA_045806525.1. Lineage (GTDB taxonomy): Bacteria > Actinomycetota > Thermoleophilia > Gaiellales > JAICJC01 > JAICYJ01. Next base: position 29,112 of record JBJMJD010000064.1, read on the forward strand.
CGTGGCTGCGTCTGCGATCGAGGTATGGGCGCGCTACCGCCGCGGCAACGTGCCGACGGAGTCCGACATCGTCGAGCGCTGGTGGCACCTGCTTGGCATCAGCCTGGGCGCCCTGCCGCTGGCGCTTCGACAGGGCCAGGCCCTGTTCCGGCGGCCGCGGCTGCTCCTGTGGGCGCTGTTCACCTCAACCATGTCGTGGCTGGCGCAGATGGTCGGCATCCTGTGGGCGCTCGAGGCCTACGGCATCGAGAAGGGCATCGGCGCGGCGGCGCTCGTGTTCCTGGCGTCGAACCTGGTCGGCCTGTTCCCGATCGTGCCCGGCAACCTGGTCGTGTTCCAGGGAGCCACGTACACCGCGTTGCAGGTCTACAACGTGCCCACCAACCTCGCCATCACGTTCTCGATCGGCCTGCAGCTGATCGAGGCAGTCCTGGGCGTCGGCATCGGCTTCTTCTTCCTCAGCTACGAGGGCCTGTCGGTGGGCGAGCTGCGGGCCGAGGCCGAGGCCTCCAACAGGGTCAGCGACCCGTCGTAGAGGGCGCGGCCGATCACGGCGCAGTCGGCGCCAGCCGCAGCCACCGCCCCCACGTCGGCCGCAGACCCGATCCCGCCGGCGGCCATCAGCAGGCCCGGTACGCGCGGCCGCAGGCGCGCCAGGAGCGTGGTGTCGGGCCCGTCTCCGGTTCCGTCCCGCTCGATCGCCGTGACCAGGAAGTCGCGCACGCCGGCCTCGGTCAGCGACCGCACGAAGGCCTCGGCCGCGATCCCGGTGTCCTCCAGCCAGCCCGCCGCCCGCACCGTTCCCTCGCGTACGTCGGCGGCCACCGCCACGCGGGCGGTATCCCGGGCCAGCCGCCCCACCAGCTGCGGCTGCGCCGCCGCCAGCGTGCCCACAAGCACGCGCGCCACGCCCAGCTCGAGCGCGTCCAGGAGCGCACGTTCGTCGCGGATGCCGCCCCCCACCTGGACGGCCATGCCGGATCCGCCCACCAGCCGCCGGATCGCCTCCGCGTGGGCGGGCGGGCGCACGCCGTCACGAGCGGCCGACAGGTCGACCACGTGCAGCAGCGTCGCACCCTGCTCGGCGTAGCTGGCCGCCACCCGGTAGGGATCGACGGGATACTCCGTGACTTGGTCGTAGCGCCCCTGCCGCAGCCGCACGACGTGACCGTCCAGCAGATCGATCGCCGGCACCACACGTATTAGCATGGTAAAATGCTAGCATGATGGCGGAAGCCTGGCGGGACTCGAACATCGACGACCTCTGCGACGCGCTGCTGGTGCTGCGCACGCGCGACGAGGCGGCCGCGTTCCTGCGCGACATCTGCTCGCTGCACGAGCTCGAGTCGCTGTCGCACCGCTGGCAGGCGGCCCGCCTGGTGCACGCCGGCACGCCCTACGCCCGGGTGGCCTCGCAGCTGCACGCGTCCACCGCGACCGTCACCCGGGTCGCCCACTGGCTGAACCACGGCGAGGGCGGATACCGGCTGGTGCTGGATCGCCTGGAAGCTCCGCGATGAGCCGGCCGTTCCGCCTGGCGCTTCCCTCGAAGGGCCGTATGCACGCGCCGGCCGTCGAGCTGGCGCGTGCCGCGGGCGTCGAGGTCGAAGTGAACGGGCGCGCCCTCTACCAGCACTGCTCGCAGTGGGACATCGAAGTGCTGTTCGCGCGCTCCGATGACATCCCGGCGTGGGCCGCGGACGGCGCCGTGGAGACGGCGGTGGCCGGGCGCAACCAGCTGATCGAGTCGAGCACGGACGCCCTGGAGCTGTTGCCGCTGGGCTTCGGCCGCTGCCGACTGGAGCTCGCGGTCGCCAACGCCTCGCCGGTGCGGCGGGCGGCCGACCTGAACGGCTGCAGGGTGGCAACCGCGTACCCCTCCACGACCCGGCGCTTCTTCGCCGAGGCGGACGTCGACGTGCAGGTCGTCTCGATCCACGGCTCGGTCGAGCTGGCTCCGCGCCTGGACGCGGCGGAGGCCGTCTGCGACCTGGTGTCGAGCGGCGAGACGCTGCGCCAGAACGGGCTGCGCGCGGTCGAGACGGTGCTGGAGTCGGAGGCGGTGCTGCTGGCCCGGCCCGGCCTCGACGAGCGCCAGCAGGCGATCGCACGGTCGCTGGCAACGGTGATGGAGAGCGTGATCGCCGCGCGCGGCAAGCGCTACCTGATGCTGAACGCGCCGGACGGCGCTCTGCAGGAGGTGATCGACCTGCTGCCGGGGCTGGAGTCTCCGACGGTGCTGCCGCTGGCGCGCACGGGCATGCACGCGGTGCACGCCGTCGTCGACCGCCAGCAGGTGGTGGAGCTGCTGGGCCCGTTGCGCGGCGCCGGCGCCTCCAGCATCCTCGTCCTGCCGATCGAGAACCTGGTCCCGTGATGATCAGGGAGGATCTGGCAGACGTCGAGCCGTACCGCTGGGAGGAGGGCTGGCAGCAGCGGATCCCGCCCGGCACCCCGGTGATCCGGCTCGACCAGAACACCCAGCCGCGGCCGCCGGCGTGGTATGCGGGCTCCGCGGCGTGGCTCGCGAGCATTGCGGTCAACCGCTATCCCGACTCGAGCTACCTGCGGTTGCGGGAGGCGATCTCGGAGTACACGGGCTTCCCGCCCGACCAGATCGTGGCCACGGCCGGCGCCGACGAGGGGCTTGTCCTGTGCGCGCTCCTGACGCTGTCGCGCGGCGACACGGCGTATGCGCGGCAGCCCTGCTACGGCCTCTACCAGGGTGCCACCGCGCTGGCCGGCGGCGTGCTCAGCGACCGGCCCGACGGCGTGCGGCTGACCTGGGTCTGCTCGCCTCACAACCCCACCGGCGAGGACTCGCCGAGCGACGTGCCAGACCGAGGCGGCGGTCTGGTGGTGATCGACCAGGCCTACATCGAGTTCGGCGGCACCGACCTGTCGGCGCTGGTGGGTGAGCGCGACGACGTGGTGGTCGTGCGCACGCTGTCCAAGGCATTCGCGCTGGCCGGCGCCCGCGTCGGCTACCTGCTGGCGCCGCCTGCGATCGCGCGCAAGCTGGAGGCGATCCGGCCTCCCGGGAGCATCTCCAGCTTCTCCGACGCGCTGGCCGTGCGGGCGCTGACCGACGATCGCGGCGTGATGGACGCTGACGTGGCAGAGACGGTGGCTGAGCGGGAGCGGATGCGGCTGGCGCTGTCCGGCCTGGGCTGGCGGATCTCGCCCTCGTCGGCGAACTGTCTGTTCGCCGACCTGGGGGAGCCCATCGCGCCGTGCATCTCGCGCCTGCTGAGCGCCGGGATCGTCGTTCGCACGTTCGACGCGCTGCCCACGTGCCTTCGGATCACCATCGGCTCTCCGGCCCAGAACGACCAGGTGCTCGACGCGCTGGGCCTCTCGGCGCCGTCGCCGCCGGTGGCCGGCGGCCGCATCGGGCGGGTGGAGCGGTCGACCCGAGAGACCCGCATCGACGTCGAGTGGTCGCTGGACGGCGCCGGGCGCAGCCAGATCGCCACCGGCATCGGGTTCCTCGACCACATGCTGACGGCGCTGGCGTTTCACTCGCTCACCGATCTGCGGCTCAGCTGCCTCGGCGACCTGTGGGTGGACGAGCACCACACGGTCGAGGACGTCGCGATCGCCCTGGGCACGGCGCTCGACCGCGCGCTCGGCGATCGCGCCGGGATCGCGCGCTACGGCGACGCGCGCGCGCCGCTTGACGAGGCGCTCTGCCACGCGACCGTCGACCTGGGCGGTCGCGGGCACGCCGCCGTCGACCTGCCGCTGCGCGACGTGCGCGTGGGCGGGCTGCCGGCCAGCCTGGTGCCGCACCTCGTCGACTCGCTGTCCCGCTCCGGGCGCGTGGCGATCCACCTCCAGGGGCATGGCGACGATGACCACCACCTGGTCGAGGCCGCCTTCAAGGCGCTGGCACTTGCGCTGCGCCAGGCGGTCGCGGTCGATCCCGGCCGGGCCGGGTCGCTGCCCAGCACGAAGGGAGCGATCTGACCACGGTCACCCTGATCGACTATGGCGCCGGCAACCTGCGCTCCCTGCGGGCCGCGTTCGAGCGCCTGGGCACGGCGGTGCACGTGAGCGGCGATCCGGCCGTGGTGGCCGGCGCCGAGCGGCTGGTGCTGCCCGGGGTTGGCGCGGCGGGACCGGCGATGACGGCGCTGCGGGGCCGCGGGCTCGACCGCGCCGTGGCCGCGTCGGGGGCGCCGCTTCTCGGCGTCTGCCTGGGCATGCAGCTGCTGTTCGGGCACAGCGACGAGGGCGACGTCGACTGCCTGGCCCTGCTGGCGGGGAACGTGATCGCGATCGACTGGGCCGAGCGGGTGCCGCACATGGGATGGAACGACGTGGTCGGAGACGGGCCGCCGGCGGTCTGCTACTTCGCGCACTCGTTCGCCGTGGACTGCGACGACCGGCTGGTGGCCGCCCGCACCGAGATCGGCGGCCGCGAGGTGCCGACGGTCGTTCGGTCGGGCCGGCTCAGCGGCGTCCAGTTCCACCCCGAGAAGAGCGCGTCCGACGGCGGCCGGGTGCTGGAGCGGTGGCTTGCTGCGTAAGCGCGTGATCCCCTGCCTCGACGTCCGCGGCGGCCGGCTGGTGAAGGGCATTAACTTCGAGTCGCTGCGGGACTGCGGCGATCCCGTCGACGCGGCGACGCGCTACGCGGCGGACGGCGCCGACGAGATCGTGTGGCTGAACATCGCCGCAGGCGAGGAGAGCTGGACGGCGCTCCTGCGCGCGGTCGAGCGGGCGGCAGAAACGGTCGACGTGCCGCTGTGCGTGGGGGGCGGCGTGTCGGGGACGGACCATGGCCGTGAGCTGCTGCTGGCCGGGGCCGACAAGATCAGCGTCAACACCGCGCCCCTCGACCGGCCCGCGCTGATCGCCGAGCTGGCCGACCGGTTCGGCAGCCAGTGCGTGGTGGTGGCGATCGATGCCGTGCGGCACGACGGCGGCTGGCAGGCCCACGCCAGCGGCGGCCGCCGCCCCACCGGCCGCGACGCCGTGTCCTGGGCACGGGAGGCGACGGAGCTGGGGGCGGGTGAGCTGCTGGTGACGAGCATCGACAGCGACGGCACACACCGGGGCTACGACCTGGAGCTGCTGCGGGCGATCTGCGGGTCGGTGCGGGTGCCGGTGATCGCGTCCGGCGGTGCCGGTCAGCCGGCCGACATCACGGCGGCGCTGGAGACGGGCGCCTCGGCGGCGCTGGCGGCGTCGATCTTCCACGACGGCACGTATCCGATCCACCAGGTGAAACGGGAGGTGGCGGCGTGCGGCCTGCCGATCAGGATCTGACGCTCGAGCCGGGGCAGCTGGTCACCTGCGTCGTACAGGATGCCCGCAGCGGCGACGTGCTGATGGTGGCCTGGGCCGACCAGGAGGCGCTGGACGCGACCAGGGAGACCGGCCTCGCGCACTTCCACTCGCGATCGCGCGACCGGCTCTGGAAGAAGGGCGAGACATCCGGCGACACGATGGCGGTCGAGTCGATCACTCCCGACTGCGACGGTGACACGCTGCTGATGCTCGTGCACCCGGCCGGTCCCGTATGCCACACCGGCGAGCAGACCTGTTTCGGGCCGCGGCGGTTCGATCCGCGTCCGGCCGTGCTGGCCGAGCTGGCCGCCGTGATCGAGTCGCGCCGCGGCGCGACCGGGGACAGCTACGTGGCCGAGATGCTCGGCGCGGCGCGCGAGGCATCCCAGCGCAAGGTCGGCGAGGAGGCCGTCGAGGTGCTGCTGGCGGAAGCCGGCAGCCCGGAGCTGACGGCCGAGGTCGCCGACCTCTGGTTCCACTCGATGCTGTTGCTGGCGCGGGACGGGATCGACCCGCTGGCGCCGCTCGAGGTGCTGCGGCAGCGCCGCTCGTAGAGGCGATCTAGAGTTTCGGCGTGCTGATGCGGCTGACCGCCCTGCTTGCGATCGTGCTCGCGACCGCCGCCTGCAGCGGCGGCTCCTCCAGCGCCACCTCCGCCGGCAGCGGCCGCTCCGCGCCCACGGCCATCGTGCTGCCCGCCTCGGGCACGGTCAAGCTGTCGGACGGCATCACCTACACGGTGGCCGCGCCCGGCACCACGCTTTCGCTGGACAACCTGGCGCTGCGCATCGTGGGCCTGCGCTGGGAGAAGCACGTGCCCGTCACGGTGACGCCGCCGGGAACGCGCATCTTCGCCGTGTTCACCGTTGCCATCACCAACAACAGCAACCAGCCAGCGACCGTGGAGCCGACGCAGGTGTGGCTGCGCACCACCCTCAACCACACCTACCTGGCCGCCGCCGGCGCCAACACGCCGCGCCCGCTGATCGGCCGGCAGCTGCGGGAAGGCGAGCGCGCCATCGGCACGCTGGCCTTCCCGCTGCCCGGCAGGCAGCCGGGCGGGCTGCTCGTCTACCGGTTCGGCGACACCCCGGCGGGCGCCCGTCAGGTCGGCATCGCCCGCTACCGCTGATGTCGCTCGACGAGTACCGCCGCAAGCGACGGCCGGGGCGAACGCCCGAGCCGGCGGGCGGCGAGGCGCAGGCAGCGGAAGGCGGGCTACCGGTGTTCGTCGTGCAGCGGCACGACGCGCGGCGACTGCACTACGACCTGCGGCTGGAGATGGACGGCGTGCTGGCCAGCTGGGCGCTGCCAAAGGGACTTCCGCTCGAGGTCGGTGAGCGCTACCTCGCCGTGCACACGGAGGACCACCCGATGCAGTACGCCACCTTCTCCGGCGTGATCCCCAAGGGCCAGTACGGCGCGGGTACGATGGAGATCTGGGACCACGGCCACTACGAGCTGGTCGAGCGCAAGCGCGACGGCGGCCTCACGGTGCGGCTGGCCGGCGAGCGGCTGCAGGGGCTGTGGACGCTGGTACCCGCCCACATGGGCGGGGACGAGAAGAACTGGCTGGTGATCAAGAAGCGCGACTCGCCGGAGCAGGTGGCCCGGGCGGCGCCGGCCGGCTACGCGCCGATGCTGGCCACCCCTGCCAACCGGCTGCCTGGCCGCGGGCGCTGGCTGCACGAGGTGAAGTGGGACGGCTACCGGGTGGTGGCGCGGATCGAGGGCGGTGTCGCCTCGCTCACCAGCCGCCGCGGCGTCGACATGGGCGTGCGCTTCGCGGCCGTGGCGCGGGCGCTGCCGCACGCGCTGCGCACATCCGACTGCGTGGTCGACGGCGAGCTGTGCATGCTGGACGCGGACGGCCGGCCCAGCTTCTCGCTGATGCAGCGGGGCGAGGGATCGCCCGCGTACTACCTGTTCGACCTGCTCGAGCTGGAGCGGCGGCCGCTGGTCGACCAGCCTCTGGAACAGCGGCGCGAGCAGCTGGCAGACCTGCTGGTGGAAGGAAACCCGCTGGTGCGGCTATCGGCCGGATTCGAGGACGGGGCGGCGCTGCTTCGGGCCGTCGTCGCGCAGAACCTGGAGGGCGTGGTGGCCAAGCGGCTAGGCTCGCCCTACCGACCGGGACGGCGGACAGCGGACTGGGTGAAGGTGAAGACGCGACAGGATGGTGAGTTTCTGGTGCTTGGCTGGACCGCCGGCCAGGGGTCGCGCGAGGCGCTGGGCGCGCTGGTGCTGGGCGAGGGCGAGGGTGCCGATCTGGCCTGGGTCGGCAACGTCGGCAGCGGCCTGGACGAGCGCAGCATCGGCGAGCTGCTGCGACGGATGGAGCCGCTGCGGGTCGACCGGCCACCGCTCGACCCGGTGCCGAAGATGCCCAAGACGCCGGCGCGGCTGGTGACGTGGATCGAGCCGCGGCTGGCCGTGAAGGTGCAGTACACCGAGCGCACCCGCGACGGCCGGCTGCGCGCGCCCGTGTTCATGGGCATGGCCGAGGAGCGCGCGCCCCGGCGCCGCTCGCGGGTCACGCTCTCGAATCCCGACAAGGTGTTCTTCCCCGACGAGGGCATCACCAAGGGCGACCTCTTCGCCTACTACGAGGCCATATCGGATGTGGTGGTGCCGCACCTGCACGACCGGCCGTTCACGATGCTGCGCTACCCGGACGGCATCAAGGGCAAGCGCTTCTTCCAGAAGGACGCTCCCAGCCACCTGCCGTCGTGGGTGCGCACCTATACTCACGACGGGATCCGCTACATCCTGGTCAACGATGCGGACACGCTGGCGTGGGTGGTGAACATGGGCTGCATCGACCTGCATCCGTGGCTGTCCCGCCGCGACCGGCCCGACAGGCCGGATCTGGTGATGTTCGACCTCGACCCGGCCGAGGGCGTGCCGTACTCCACAGTGGTCGAGGTGGCGCTGCTGGTGCGCCAGGCGCTGTCGGCGCTGAACCTGGAGGGCGTCCCCCGCACCAGCGGCGGCAAGGGCATGCACATCCTGGTGCCGATCGAGCGGCGCACCGACCAGTCCGCCGCCCGCGCATTCGTGGCGGCGGTGGCGCGGGCGCTGGGGCGGACGCATCCGGACCTGATCACGACCAAGTGGAAGAAGTCGGAGCGGCACGGCGTGCTGGTCGACGCCAACCAGAACGGACTGGGACGCACGACGGCGGCCGCCTACTCGGTGCGGCCGCGGCCCGGAGCGACGGTGGCCACGCCGCTGTCCTGGGACGAGCTGACGCCGGACCTCGACCCCACGGCGTTCACGATGGACGCCGTGATCGAGCGGATCAGCCGGCTCGGCGACCTCGCGTCGCCGTTGCTCGGCCACCGCCAGCGGCTGCCTTAGCGGCCGGCTTGGCCGGGCTCTTCTTCTTGGCCGGCTTCTTGACCTCGTCCAGCGACGCCTGCAGCGCTGCCAGCAGGTCGGGCGCAGCCGGTGTCTCGCTCTCGACGGCGCGCTTGACGCCCTCACCGCTGCGCTTGGCCTCGATCACGCCCATCAGCCGCTCGCGGTATTCGTCGTGGTACTTCTCCGGGTCGAACGTGCCCTGGTACTGGCCGATCAGCTGCATTGCCATCTCCAGCTGGCGCTTGTCGACCTTGGCGCGGTCCGGGGCGATGCCGTCGACGGGGCGTACCTCGTCGGCGAAGAACATCTTCTCGAGGGTGAGCACGCCCTCGCGGACACGCAGGCAGCCGAGGTTCTCGCGCTCGTGGAAGACGTAGGTCGCGACCGCCACCAGGTCGGCCTGCTCCATCGCCTTCACCAGCAGCGCGTAGACTGGCTCGGCCGAGTCCTCGGTGGGGCCGAGGTAGTAGGTGCGCTCGAAGTAGATCGGATCGATCTCCGCGGCCGGCACGAAGTCGTGGATGGTGATCGTCTTGTACGTCTCCGGCGCGGCTGCCTCGAAGTCCTCGTCGTTCAGGAAGACGAACTCGTCCTCCTCGACCTGGTAGGCCTTGACGATCTCCTCGTTGGGGACGGGCTCGTCCTCGAGCTTGCAGATCTTCTGGTAGCCGATGCGGCCGCCGTCCTTCTCGTGGATCAGGTTGAACTTCAGGTTCTGCTCGCTGATCGCCGCGTACATGCGCACGGGCGCGTTCACCAAGCCGAAGCTGATACTCCCGCTCCATACAGCACGTGGTCTCGCTGAAGCCATCTCACCTACACGATAGGGGAAAACCGGATTCTGGCAACAGGGCTGGATTCCTGCTCCGCCGGGACGCGGATGATAGAGAGGTGCCGGGCACCGTTCTACCACCCGTGACCGGTGCGTGACCGGTCCGTGACTCCAGAGGCCGTTTTCCCGTCACAGACCTGCAACGCGTGATGTGACGGTGCCCGGCACCTCTCTATCACCCGGCACCTCTCTATCACCAGCCGAAGGAGTCTGCGGTTGGGTTCACACCTCACGCGCCAGCAGGTCCTCGATCGTCTCGCGCCGCTGCACCAGCCGCGCGTGGCCGTGGGACACCATCACCGCCGCCGGCCGCGGCAGCTGGTTGTAGGTCGACGCCATGCTGGCGTTGTAGGCGCCGGTTGCGGGCACGGCCAGCAGGTCGCCCGGGTGCAGCTCGGGCAACTCGATCCGCTCGATCAGGACGTCGCCGGACTCGCAGTGCTTGCCCGCGATCGCATACACCGTTCGCCCCTCCTCATCCGGCCGGTCGCAGACGATCGCCGTGTAGCGCGCGCCGTACAGTGCCGGCCGCGGGTTGTCGGACATGCCCCCGTCCACTGCTGCATAGAGCGTGCCGTCGGCCGCGCGCTTGATCGATCCAACCCGATACAGCGTCGTACCGGCCGGCCCCGCGATCGACCGGCCCGGTTCCACCACCAGCTCCGGCATCGGCAGCCCGTGAGCGATCAGCGCGTCGGTCAGGTGCGCGCAGATCGCCTCCAGCGACGGCTGGATCTCGAGCTCGATGTCGCCCGGGGCATGGGCGATGCCGAGCCCGCCGCCCAGGTCCAGCACCGGTAGCTCCCCCAGTCCGTGCTCCTCGATGAACGCCACCAGCCAGTCGACCGCGCTCGCGTACGTGCCAAGCTGGTTGATCTGCGATCCCAGGTGCACGTGCAGGCCCGCCGGCTGCACGTGCAGCAACGACCCGGCGCGGTCGAGTGCGTCCAGGGCGTCCGGAGCGGCGAACCCGAACTTTGACCCGTGGTGGCCGGTCCGGATCTTTGCGTGCGTATCGGCTTCGATGCCGGGCGTGACGCGCACCAGCACGGGCTGCACGCGGCCGGCCGCCGCCGCCAGCCGCTCCAGCTGGTCGAGCTCGCCCATGTGGTCGACGACCACCAGCCCGCACCCGGCATCGATCGCCGCCGCGAGGTCGGCGTCGGACTTGTTGTTGCCGTGGACGATCACCGACTCGGGCGGTGCGCCGGCACGCAGCGCCGCCGCCAGCTCGCCGGCCGAGGCTACGTCGGCGCCGAGCCCCTCCCCCACCACCGCCGCGATCACCGCCACCGTGGCGTTTGCCTTGCACGCGTACACCGCCCGCGACGCGCCCGGATAGCTCTCCAGCCCCGCCAGGTAGGCCCGCGACCGGGCCCGCAGCTCGAGCTCCTCGTAGACGTACAGCGGCGTCCCGAAATCGGCCGCCAGCGCCGACGCCGCGACACCGCCGAGCAGCAGCTCGCTCACAGCCCTGCGACCGCCGCGCGGGCCTCGGCCAGCTGTGCGCGCAGGTCGTCCGGCGCCAGCCGGCCGGCCGCGGCCTGCTCGGCGGTGGGCTCTGCGAACCGCTCGCCTGCGGCCACCCGCTCGGCCACCCGCGCGTGCGCCTCGCGGAAGGGCACGCCCTCGCGCACCAACCGCTCGGCCCGATCCGTCGCAACCGTGCGCCCGTCCCCGGCCGCCGCCGCCATCCGCTCGCGGTCGAAGCGCAGCCCGCGCACGCACACCGTCAGCGCCGCCAGCGAACCGCCCAGTTCGTCGACCTGGTCGAAGCTGGCCCGCTTGTCCTCCTGCAGGTCGCGGTTGTATGCAAGCGGCAGCCCCTTGAGGGTGGACAGCAACCCGGCCAGCCGCCCGATCGCAGTGCCGGCCTTGCCCCGTACCAGCTCCGCCGCGTCCGGGTTCTTCTTCTGCGGCATCATCGAGCTGCCGGTGGCGGCGCTGTCATCGAGCTCGGCGAAGCCGTACTCGGCCGACGTCCACAGCACCAGCTCCTCGCCGATCCGCGATAGGTGCACCATCGCAAGTGCGGCCGCGTAGCAGAGCCCGGTCAGATAGTCACGGTCGGATACCGCATCCAGCGAGTTCGCAAACGAGCGGGCGAAGCCCAGCTCGGCGGCAACCCACTCGGGGTCGAGCGGCAGGCTCGAGCCGGCCAGCGCGCCCGCGCCCAGCGGGCACACGTCGGCAGCCTCGCGCACCTGGGACAGCCGCCGGCCGTCGCGGGTCAGCGCCCAGACGTGTGCCGCCAGATGCTGTCCCAGCCACACCGGCTGCGCCCGCTGGCCGTGCGTGTAGCCCGGCAGCACGGTGTCGCCCTCGGCGTCGGCGCGGTCGAGCAGCGCCGTGGCCAGCCCGCGCACGGCCTCGATCAGATCGCCGCAGACCTGCTTTGCCCACAGCCGCATGGCGGTCTGCACCTGGTCGTTGCGGCTTCGGCCCGCGTGGACACGTGGGCCCAGCTCACCCAGCAGCCGCTCGATCGCCGAGTGCACATCCTCGTCGCGCGCGTCCGGCTCCACCTCCACCGAGGCCAGCGCCCTCACGATCGCATCAGCCTCAGCCGGGTCGACCAGCCCCTGGCGGGCCAGCATCCGCACATGCACGGCGCTGGCGCGCAGGTCGTAGGGCAGCAGCCGCCGATCGACCGCCAGCGAGGCGGTGAAGTCGAGGATGGCAGGATCAAGGCCGCCGGACAGGCGGCCGGACCAGAGCGGTGCTGATTTCCCCGTCACACCTCGACTGTATCCGGCTGCGTGGCCGCCGCCCAAGTCTTGGTCGGCAGCGACCACACGTGGATGAATCCGGCGGCAGACCCGTGGTGGAAGCTGTCGCCCTGCTCGTAGGTGGCCAGTCCATGGTCGTACAGCGACCCCTCGGCCGTCCGCCCCACCACCGCGCAGCTGCCGCGGTAGAGCTTGACCCTGGCGGTGCCGGTGACCGACGCGGTCACGTGCTGCATGAACGCCTGCAGCGCCGTGCGCAGCGGCGAGTACCAGAGGCCGTTGTAGATGAGCGTGGCGTACTGCAACGCCAGCTCCTGCTTGGTGTGGGCGAGATCGCGCTCGCAGACCAGCTCCTCCACGCCGCCGTAGGCGGCCATCAGCAGCGCGGCGGCCGGCGCCTCGTAGATCTCGCGGCTCTTGATCCCGACCAACCGGTTCTCGATCATGTCGATGCGGCCGACCCCGTGAGCGCCGGCCAGCGCTCCTGCGCGTCCGATCAGCGAGACCAGGTCGAGCCGCTCGCCGTCGATGGCCACCGGCACGCCCTGCTCGAACTCGATCTCGACCACCTGCGGCGCGGGCAGCGCCCGCTCCGGCGAGATGGTCAGCGCGAACGCCTGCTCCGGCGCCTCCACCCATGGATCCTCGAGCGGGCCGGCCTCGATCGAGCGGCCCCACAGGTTGTGGTCGATCGAGAAGGCCGCACCGGACTTGACCGGCACCTCGATGCCGTGCTGCTCGGCGTAGGCGATCTCCTGCTCGCGGGTCATGCCCCAGTCCCGCACCGGCGCCAGCACGGCCAGATCGGGTGCGAGCGCGGCCACCGCTGTCTCGAACCGCACCTGGTCGTTGCCCTTGCCCGTGCAGCCGTGGGCGACCGCCGTCGCGCCACGGGCGCGGGCGACCGCCACCAGGTGCCGCCCGATCAGCGGCCGCGACAGCGCCGATACCAGCGGATAGCGGCCCTCGTAGAGCGCGCCCGCCTGCAGCACCGGCAGCACGTGGTCGGTGGCGAACTCCGCACGCGCGTCGATCACCTCGACGTCGGCGGCGCCGGCGTGGAGCGCGCGGGCAGTGACCGCCTCGGCGTCGATGCCCTGCCCGACGTCGATCAGCAGGGCGATCACGTCGGCGTCGTACTCGTCGGCCAGCCAGCGCAGGGCGACCGAGGTGTCGAGGCCGCCGGAATAGGCAAGAACGATGGTGTCTTTCACGGAGTCTCCTCTTGCAGCCGCTCGATCAAGCGGATCAGGTCGTGCCCGGTATGTGGCTCGCGGGCGATCAGTGCCAGGGTGTCGTCACCGGCGATGGTGCCGATGATCTCGGGGAATGACGCGTTGTCGAAGGCGAAGGCGACCGGATGCGCGTTGGCAGGGCCGGTCTTCAGCACCGCCATGTGACCCGACGCCTCCATGCCGCGCACGAGGCCCAGCGCCAGCACCACCTGCCCGATCGGGTCGGCGGGTGTGGCGTCGGAGTCCTCGGACAGCGCGTAGACCAGCCGGCCGTGGCGGCGCACCCGCACCACGCCCAGGCGGTCGAGGTCCCGCGACACGGTCGCCTGGGTGACGTCGTGACCGCGCCGTGCCAGCAGCCGCTGCAGCTGTAGCTGGGTCGAGACCTCGTGCTCGTCGAGCAGCTCGGTGATCGCCTGCTGTCGTTCGTTCATGCCGTCACCATCGTCTCAGCTCCGATCCGGACACGCCGGACGCCGCCGGCCAGCGCCGCCAGCCCCGCGTCCAGCTTGGGGATCATGCCCCCCGTGACGGTCCCGGACGCCACCAGCTGCGCGGCGGAGGCTGCCGTGACGCTGCGGATCACCTCGCCGCCCGGCCCCATCAGTCCGGGCACGTCCGACAGGAAGACCAGCTCGGATGCACCGAGCGCGCCGGCCACGGCCGCGGCCGCGTTGTCTGCGTTGACATTGAGGCCGGAGGCGGTGGGCGCGATCACGGGCACGATGCCGCCCGCAAGCAGCGCTCGCAGCCCGATCTGCTCGACCGAGGTGATGTGGCCGACCAGGCCCAGCCGGCCATCACCCCACGGCTCGGCCGTCAAGGCATCCCGCATCGGCCTGCAGGCGACGCCCTCGCCCGCCAGCTCGGCACAGAGTGCCGCGTTGGCCCCGGCCACGGCGGTCTCAACCACGCGCATCACCGAGTCGTCGGTCACACGCTGGCCGTCCTCGAAGCGCGGCTCCAGCCCGGCGGCGATGCAGGCCGCCGTGATATGGGCGCCTGCGCCGTGCACGACCACCACCCGCCGGCCTGTCCGTGTCAGCGCCGCCACCTGCGCGGCCGCGCCGGACGCCGCGCCGCCGACCTTGACGACCGCGATCATGTCGTGCTCGCGCTGTTGAACCGCACGTAGCCGGGCGACAGGTCGGAGGCGATCACCGTGGCGCTACCTTCGCCCAGGCCCAGCGAGATGTCAACCTCTACCTCATCCCTAGACACCTGCTGCCGCGCCCTGGCCACCATGCCGTCGATCCCGCTGCCGGCGGCGACGATCGGCACCCCGCCCACCGCCACCGATACGCGGTCGGGATCGAGGTGCACGCCCGCGGCGCCCAGAGCCGCCAGGATCCGGCCCCAGTTGGGGTCGCCGCCGTGCAGGGCGCACTTGACCAGCGTGTTCTCCGCCACGCCACGCGCCGCCGCGCGGGCCTCGGGCGCGCTCAGCGCGCCGGTCACCGTGTAGATGCAGACGCGGGTCGATCCCTCGCCGTCGCGCACCACCTGCTTCGCCAGGTCGAGCATCAGCTCGGAGATGGCGCCGCTCAGCACCCGCAGCTGCCGTGGACCGTCCACCGCCACGCCCGAGGCGCCGTTGGCGAGCATGAACACGCAGTCGTTGGTGCTGGTGCACCCGTCCACCGAGATCGCGTTGAAGGAGCCGGCCACGGCATTTCGCAGGACCCGGCGCAGGGCGGCCTGCGGAAGCTCGGCGTCCAGCGTCACCTGAGCCAGCGTCGTGGCCATGTTCGGCCGGATCATGCCGGCGCCCTTCGCCATGCCGCCAATGCGAACCGGCCCGCCGGCCAGCGCGACCTGGGACTGGGCCAGCTTCGGGTAGCGGTCGGTGGTGCGGATCGCGTTGGCCGACCGGCGGCCGTTGGCCCCGGCCAGCGAACCGGCGGCACTGTGGATGCCCGCCACGACGTCGTCGATCGGCAGCTGGGTGCCGATCACGCCGGTCGACGCGACCAGCACCTGCGAGGGCGGGATGCCCAGCGCGGAACCCGCCTCGGCCACCATCGTCCACGCGTTGTCGCGGCCGCAGGTGCCGGTGCAGGCGTTGGCCGAGCCGGAGTTGGTCACGATCGCTCGTGCCTGGCCGCCCTGGATCTGGGCTCGGCTGACGGTGACGGGCGCGGCCACCACCCGGTTGGTGGTGAACACGCCCGCGGCGGTGGCGGGGCGATCGGAGACCAGCAGCGTCAGATCCGACTTGCCGCTGCGCTTCATGCCGCAGGCTGCGACGCCGGCAGTGAACCCGGCCGGGTAGCAGGCGCCTACAGCCACGCCGGCACCTCCGGCAGGCCCATGGTCTCGTCGAGGCCCAGCATCAGGTTCGCGTTCTGGACGGCCTGGCCGGCCGCGCCCTTGACCAGGTTGTCGATGGCAGCCGCCACGATCAGACGGCTCCGCCGCTGGTCGACCCAGGCCTGCAGGTGACAGAGGTTGCTGCCGCGCAGCGCCTGTGTGCGCACGCCGTCCACCAGCTGCACGAACGGCTCACCCTGGTAGGCGGCGAGCAGCGCCGCCTGCGTCGCTTCCCGGCCCGCGCCGGGCCGCAGCCGCGCGTAGGCGGTCACCAGCAGGCCGCGCGTGAACGGCGCGAGGTGGGGAGTGAATGTGACCGAGACCGGGCCGCAGCCGACCTCGGACAGCTGTGCTTCGATCTCGAGCTGGTGGTGGTGGCCGACCGGCTGGTAGGGAGCGATGCCCTCGGCCGCCGCGCAGAAGCTGTTTCGCTCGGTGGGCGACTTGCCGGCGCCGGACACGCCGGACTTGCCGTCCACCACGAGGTCAGGCTCGACCAGCCCGGCAGCCACGACCGGCGCCAGGGCGAGGATGGCGGCGGTGGCGTAGCAGCCGGGGTTCGCCACCTGGCAGGCGCCGGCGATGGCTCCGCGGTGCAGCTCGGGCAGCCCGTACTGCCACTCCGCGCGCATGTCCGCGGAGAGATCGATGACCGGGACGCGCGCACCGGCCAGCTCCCGACCGACCTCACCCGAGACGCCATGGGGCAGCGCCAGCAAGACGAGATCGCACTGGGCCGGTGCGCGCGTGCCGGCCGCGCATGCAACCGCCCTCATCCGCGGATGCGACGCCAGCAGCCGCATCAGCTCGCGACCGGCAAGGCCGGTGGAGCCGAAGACGGCGGCGGTGGCGACGGCGGGTGGTGCCAGCACGGGCATGTGCAATAGTATACACAGTAGTGGTAAGAGTATGCATAGCGACTGAAGTAGGGGCCGACTCGCTCGCACTAAGGTGCGATGCGTGGCGAACCGTGTGCTGATCGTCGGCTGGGACGGCGCCGACTGGGAGATCCTCGATCCGCTGCTCGTGACGGGCGAGCTGCCCAACCTGGCGGCGCTGATCGAGCGCGGCCGAAAGGGCGTCTCCCGCTCATGCCAGCCATCGCACTCCTGGGCGGCATGGCCGACCTTCCTGACCGGTTGCGACCCGGCCGGGCACGGCGTGTTCGACATCCTCGAGTACCGGCTCGGCGCCACCCGCCGGCTGCCGGTCTCATCGCGGTCGATCCTTGCGCCGACCTGGCCGTCGCAGCTGACTGATGCCGGCCGCACCAGCCTGGTCGTGAACGTTCCGCTCACGTATCCCGCTCCCGAGATCAAGGGCGTCGCCATCGCCGGCGGCGTGATCCCCCAGGGCGCCCCCTACAGCCATCCGCCCGAGGCCGGGCCCGCCCTGGGCTGGCCGATCAACGGCGGCTCCTGGACGACCTTCCGGGGCAAGCCGCTGGAACTCGTCGCCGACGTCGAGGACGTCACCCGCCGCCGGGCCGAGGCCATGCGCCGGCTGATGGACGAGCAGCCCTGGGACGCGGCGTGCATGGTGTTCGTGTCGCCCGATCGCATCCAGCACTGCCTGCTCGAATACGTGCACCCCGGGCATCCCGACCACGCCACCGCGTCGCAGACGGCCGTGGCCGAGCGCGTGATCGACGTCTACCGCCTGCTCGACCGCGAGCTGGGGACGCTGATCGATCGCACCGACGACGACGATCTCGTGCTGCTGATGTCAGACCACGGGCACCAGCCGGTCACGCGCGCGCTCAACATGAACCGCGTGCTGGAGAGTCTCGGCGCCCTGCGCATGGGCCGCGGCTCGGCGCTGGTCTCACTGCTCGCCTGGGGCCGGATCCGCTCGCTGGCGCGCGTCGCCTACGACCGGCTTGGCCTGCACGGCAGGGTGAAGGTTCCGACCACGCCGATCGACTGGGCGCACACCACCGCCTACACGAGCGTCACCTCGACCGGCGAGGGCGTCTCGATCGCGCTGGCCGGCCGCGAGCCCCAGGGCACCGTTCCCGCGGAGGACTACGAGCGCGTGCGCACCGAGGTCGCGGACGCGCTGCTGGGCTTCGTCGACCCGGCCACCGGCCGCCATCCGATCGCCCGGGTGGTGCGCAAGGAGGACGTGCTGCACGGCAGGTACCTCGACCGGGCACCCGACCTGCTGCTGGAGCCGGCTCCGCTCTACAGCCTCACGCACGCGCGCCAGATCGTCGAGCCGGCCGACTGGCTGTCAGGCGACCACCGGCCGGAGGGCATCTACGTCGCCGCCGGCCCGGACATCGCTGCGGGCGCGGGCGACGAGATCTCCCTGGCCGACTTCGCCGGCTGGATCAGGGGAGCACTGGGCGTCGAGGTCACGGCCGGCGCCGACGCGCCCGAACAGCAGGCGGTGGGCGTGTTCTCCGACGACGAGGAGCGCGAGGTCGAGGAGCGGCTGCGCGGTCTCGGCTATCTCGACTGACCGGCGCGGCCGCGCTCAGCGGGGGCTGCCCGGCCACCAGCCCTGCGGCCGCCACTCGCGTGAGTCGACCCCGTCACGGGCCGCGGCCACCAGGAACAGCACGAACAACGAGATCACGATCACGGCACCTATGGCACACCATCCTTTCCAGGTGTGGAACGGGGGAGATCGCCGGCCCGTGAGAAACACTATGCCGACATGAGCGACGAGCGCACCCTGCTGTCGGGCACCGCAGTGAACATCGCCGGGCTGGTGGCGGGCGTGGCCGCGGCCTTCGGCGTGCAGATCCTGATGGGGCGCCAGCTGGGACGCTCGGGGCTGGGCCTCGTGACCGTGGCGGTGCAGGTCGCGTTCGTGGCCGCGGCGGGCAGCCGCTTCGGCATGGACCTCTCGGCCGTGCGTGACGTGGCCATCGGCCGCGGTATCGGCCGCTCCTCGACGCTGCGCAGCCTGGTCGACCGCTGCACGCTGCTGGCCATGGGCGTCAGCGTGGCCGCAGCGGCGGTGATCGCCACGTGCGCGCTCTGGGCCGGCAACAGCCAGGTCGCGGTGGCCGCCGGGTCGATCCCGTTTGCGGCTGCGACCGCCGTCTACCTGGGCGCCACGCGCGGGCTGAAGGCGATGACACCGACCCTGTGGGTGTTCTGGATCGGCCAGCCGCTGGCCTGGATCGTGCTGGCCGTCCTGGCCTTCGCGGCCGGCGGTGGCACCGACGCCGCCTGCTGGTGCTACGACGCGTCCTGGGCGCTGGCCACGGTCGGTGCCTGGTGGTTCTGGCGCCGGGCGAGCGCGGGCTTCGGGGACGAGCCCGCGACTCGCGAGGAGTTCCGCGCCGCCGTCCGCTTCGGCCTCCCCCGCGCCCCGTCCGCGTTGCTTGCCCAGACCCTGTTCTGGGCCGACCTGTGGGTGGTCGAGTACTACGTGTCGAGCGCGCAGGTCGGCACCTACGCCGCCGTCGGGCGGATATCGCAGGTGCTGCTGCTGTTCCTGACCTCCGTCAACCTGCTGTTCTCCCCGTTCGCCGCCGACCTCTACGCCCGCGGCCAGCACCAGCGCCTCGACTCGCTGTTCAAGAGCGCCACCCGCTGGGCGCTGGCCGCCACGATCCCGACCGTGATCATCCTGTGGGTGGCAGCCGCCGACGTGCTCGCGGCCTTCGGCCCCCGCTACGAGGGCGGCGAGACGGCGCTTCGGATCCTGCTGGCCGGGCAGCTGGTGAACGTGGCCACCGGCGGGGTCGCCTTCGTGCTGATCATGGTCGGTCGCACCGGCCTCGACCTGGCGGACAACGCGGTGGCGGTGCTGGTGATGGTGGGGCTGGCCGCGCCGCTGTCATCGGCGTACGGCATCGAGGGCGCGGCCGTCGCCTCGGCGGTGACGCTGGGCAGCGTCAACCTGCTGCGGCTCGGTCAGGTCAAGCGGGTGGTGCGAATCCAGCCCTACACGCTCGACTACCTGCGTCTGGCGCTGCCGACCGGTGCGTGTCTGGCGGCGGCCCTGATCGTGCACTCCGCGACCTCCGAAAGCGCCTGGTACCTCGGCCTGTTCGCGACCGCCCTGGCCGCCGGGGCCGCCTACCTGGCGCTGCTGCCCGTGGGCCTGCCGGCCCGCGAGCGAACGGTGCTCTACCGGTCGACGCGCAGGATCACGAACCTGGGGCCGCGGTAGGCCACGGTCAGCCCCGGCTGGGCGAGGATCTTGGGCGCCACGTCGGTCTGTCCCCTGGTGTCGAGCAACACGTAGTCGACGTCCAGCCGCTTCAGGATCTGCGTGCGCCGCGAGCTCGCGGTGTCCGGGTCGAAGAACGCCTGTTCCAGCTGCCGGCGGGCCTGGGTGTTCTCCTTCGGCTCGGCTCGCGAACGCGCCTCGGGCAGAGCGGCCGCGTACACGTCGGCGTAGGCAAGCAGCTCGAACACTCGGTGCTCCTCGCCCAGCACCACCGGCGGCGGGCCCGGCTGTGCGCGGAAGTAGCCCCACACGTCCGGCGTCAGCACGGTTGCGAGGTCGGACCTGGGCGCGCGGTGCGGGCCATCCCGTGCCTCGTCGGCCACCCGCGATACACCGTGCACGACCGGCCCCAGCAACACCGACGCGACCAGCAGCGACGCCAGCCACCAGGGCCCGCTCTCGACCATCCGCCGCGGCCGCAGCCACAGCGCGACCACCACCGCCAGCAGCGCTGCCACCACGATCACGCTGGTGGGCAGGCGCCAGAACGATCCGTGCTCGCGCGCCTGATCAAGCACCACCGCCAGCACCAGCGCCGCCGCCAGGCCCCGCCACACCCCCAGCACACCGGCGGCGACACACGCACCCGCGGCCAGGACGAACGGCCACGGCAGCACCTGCCAGAAGCGGTGGAACTGGCCCATGCCGGTGGCCGCCAGCACGACGGTGCTCAACCCGGGCAGCAGGAGCAGCGTCAGCGGCGCGAGCATCGCCCCTGCCGCCGGCAGAAGGTCACGGAAGCGCACCAGCAGGATCAGGCACAGGATCGCTACCAGCACGTAGCCGCGCCCGAACACGGGCGCCCACGGGTACATCAGGATCGCGCGCGCGCCGTGGTGCAGGAACTCGTCGGAGTGGGTGATGATCGACCGCCGCTCCCCGCCCCGGATCGCCACCCACCAGATCCAGGCGGCCACCGCGGCGCTGGCCAGAAACGACGCGCCCAGCGCCTCCAGCGCCACCGGCGGCATCCGCATGTGCGCGCGCCAGGAGCCGAGTGCGATCCCGGCCGCGATCGCCAGGCAGGGCAGCGCGTAGGTTGGGTGCACCAGCGCGATCACCGTCACCGCGGCCATCGCCGACCACGCGGCGGAGCGGGAGCCGCGCATCGCCCCGACGAACAGCAGCAGGGCGGCCGGTGTCAGCACGAAGAAGGTGAAGACCGGCGGCTGGTTGACCTGCTGGATCAGGCCGTTGATGAGCGTCACCAGATCCCACGCCAGGACCGCGGCCGCCAGGTAGCCGGCCGTGCGCCAGCCGGTCAGCGAGCGGGCGACTGCGAAGGCGCCCAGCATCGTCAGGAGCGCACACATCGGCTGCAGGTAGATGAACGCGGTTGCGACGTCGACGCCGGCCAGGTCGGCAACGCCGGCGAACGCCGCGTGCAGCAGCGGGAAGGCGTACCCGGCGTGGGGCGCGCCGTCCTTGTAGGACGAGATCGCCGTCAAGGACAGCGAGCCGATGTCCTCCAGCTTGCGCATGCGGCCGACGTGGAACAGGGCATCCGATATCACCCCGGTCGAGATCCGCCACGCGAGGAACGCGAACAGGCCGGCGGCGAGCGCCCCGGCCAGCGCCTCCCAGACCGACACCCGGTCGAACAGCAATGGCCTGGTCACCGACACGCAGCACAGCACCGCCCCCGCGATCAGTACCGCCACCAGCGACGCCGTCAGCGGCAGGTGCACGACAAAGGCGGCCGCCAGCGGCGCGATCCAGATCGCGAGGCCCAGCGAGGTCGAGACCACGGCCGCGCCGGAGAGGCCCAGCCCGCGCTCGATCCGCAGCAACCGCATCGCGCCCCACCCCGGCAGCATCACGCAGACGGCGAACGCGCACCACACCGCCAGCGCATCGATGCCGGCCAGCCGGGCCGCGACCAGAACAGCCGGTGCCACCAGCAGCGCGGCCGGTTCGAGACGGGAGGACATCGGCGCCGGAGTCTATCGACGACGGGGCCCGACGGCTGTGGGAGAATGAGCCGTGGCGCCGCGCGCGATACCCCTCAGCCCCCGGTGATCGCGCCGCTCTCGACAGGGGCGACCGATACCGTTCTGGGCCTCGCAGGTGCCGCCGTCGGAATGCTGGTGGTGTGGATCGCGGGGTGCGCGCTGGCGCCGTCCCGACCGGCCGCGGAACGGCTGGCCTGGGGCGTGATGGCGATGCTGGCCGTGGCCTGGTCGACCCTGTGGCAGCCGGTGCTGGGCGTCTCCTGGCTTGGCCACCGCACGCTGATGGCGGTGATCGTCGTGGCCTGCACGACCGTCGTCGCAGCCCGCACGCGGGCCTGGCGCACCGCCCCGGACGTCCGCTGGCCGGTGGTGTTGGTGGCGGGCGTCGCGCTCGCCCTGTCCCTGCTGCCGCTGGTGTGGGGCCCCTCAGCCGTGGTGCCCATCTCCGATATGCAGTGGCACGAGGGTTGGATCCGGCAGCTGGTCGGCGGACTGCCCGAGCCCAGCGGCGTCTACGCCCACGTGCCCAACAGCTACCCGTGGCTCTACCACGCGCTGGCGGCGTGGCTGGAGCTGCTGCCCGGCGGGATGGTCGACGTCTACTGGGCGCTCCAGGTGTTCGCGGTCGGGTCGCTGGCGCTGGGCATGTGGCTGCTCGCGCGCGAACTGGGCCTGCGCGAACGCCCAGCGACCTGGGCTGTCGGATTCGCGTCGCTGGCCGGCGGTGCCGGCTGGATCTGGGTGCACCACCCGACCGCCGTCGTCTCCACCAGCCGCTATGGGTCGGTGCACGGCGACTTCCTGGTCGGTCCCGCGGTGACGCCGGCGCTCGGGAACCTGCCCGCCATCCTGCCCCGCGACCTCGCGCTCGCGCTGTTCCCGTTGATCGTCTGGTTCGCGCTGCGCGCCGTCGCAGGGCGCGGCATCCGCGACGTCGCGGCCGCCGGTGCACTGGCCGGTTGCCTGCTGTTGATCGGGCCGGTCGGCGCCGTCGTGGCGGTGCTCGTCTGCGGCCCGGTGGCGGTGCGGCGCCGGATCCCGGTCAGACACGCTGCCGTCGCCCTCGCGATCGCGGCGGTGGTGGTCGCACCATGGCTGGGCCGGGTCGCACTCAACTACCTGCGGCTGGGGGGATTCTCACCCCACCAGCCGCTGCCCAGCGTGACCGCCTCACAGGCGCTGGTCGCGATGGGCGTGGTGCTGCCGATCGGGCTGATAGGCGTGATCTGGATGCTTCGCACGCGTCCGGAGGGCATCGACCTGGGTGCGCTGGTGCCGCTGGTGGCGGTGCCCACGGTGCTGTGCCTGGTGACCGGGCTGCTGCCCGGTCACAGCCTGGGCGGCGTGGCGCCCGTCGTCAAGCTGCAGCGGTACCTGCCGTTCCTGATGCTCGCGCTGGCGATACCGGCCGGATGGACGGTGGACGCGGCGCTGGCGCGGGTGTCGTGCAGGAGCGCGGTCGCGCTGGCGACGGCGCTGGTGGCGGCCGCCTGCGTCTCGACGGTGCTGACCTCGATCGGGCTCGCCGGTGACTTCAGGAGCGCCGAGCCGCGTGGCCTGCACTGCCGGGGCGGAGCGCCGATGGGCGCCGGCGACGTGGTGGCAGTGGCCGGCCTGCGGCCGCGGGGGACGCTGCTCGTGGACAACTCCGTGTTTCGCAGCACCGGCGCCTGGGTGTTCCACCGCGTGCCACCTGCGCAACTCCGCTACCGCGACGTGTTCTCGTCGATCGAGCCGCAGGGCGAGCGCGCCGCCGAGACGCGCGAGATCGCGCGCGGCCGGGTGCCGGAGGGCGTGGATTGGGTGATGCTGCCGGGAGCGGCGGCCGGCAGCTCGCTGGTGAGGGTCACCCGCTGCCGGGCCGGAGCGGTGCACCACCCGTTGGTGGTCGGGGTCTACCGGCCACGATCATCCGGCTAGGTAGCTAACCTCCCCCGCGCTATGACGGCGTGTGGGAGAATCCCGCCGTTACGGCTGTAAACGTAGTCATGCAGCGATATCGACCCTGGGAGAGCAGCGGATGCGTGTACTGATTTTGGGCGGCGACGGCTATCTGGGATGGCCGACGGCCATGCGCTTTTCGGGCAAGGGCCACGATGTGGCGGTGGTCGACAACTTCGCTCGCCGGCGCTGGCACGAGCAGGCCGGCACGGATTCGCTGACTCCGATCGCGTCGCTCGACGACCGCATCTCGGCCTGGCATGAGGTGTCCGGCAAGCGGATCGACTCCCACGTCGGCGACATCTCCGAGGGCACCTTCATCGCGGACACCGTGCGCGACTTCATGCCCGACACGATCATCCACTACGGCGAGCAGCCCAGCGCCCCGTGGTCGATGCAGAGCGTCGACCACGCGGTGATCACCCAGCAGGCCAACGTGATCGGCACGCTCAAGCTGCTCTGGGCCATGCGGGAGCACACGCCCGACGCGCATCTCGTCAAGCTGGGGACGATGGGCGAGTACGGCACCCCCAACATCGACATCGAAGAGGGCTACATCGAGATCGAGCACAAGGGGCGCAGGGACATCCTGCCGTTCCCCAAGGTGCCGGGCTCGTTCTACCACCTGTCCAAGGTGCACGACAGCCATAACATCCACTTCGCCTGCCGGATCTGGGGTATCCGCGCCACCGACCTCAACCAGGGCGTCGTCTACGGCATCGAGACGCCGGAGACGAAGCTGGACGAGCGGCTGGTCACCCGCTTTGACTACGACCAGGCCTTCGGGACGGCGCTCAACCGGTTCTGCGTGCAGGCCATGATCGGCCACCCGCTGACGGTCTACGGCAAGGGCGGCCAGACGCGTGGCACCCTGAACATCGTGGACACGATCCAGTGCGTCGAGCTGACCGCCGACAACCCGGCCGATCCGGGCGAGTTCCGCGTCTACAACCAGTTCACCGAGTCGTTCACGGTGGCCGGGCTGGCCGAGAAGGTGCGCCACGCAGGCGGCGAGATCGGCGTCGAGGTGACCGTCGAGAACGTGGCCAACCCGCGCGTCGAGCTGGAGGAGCACTACTACAACCCGGTGCACACGAAGCTGCCGTCGCTGGGGCTG